>NZ_JBOFBG010000014.1:0-152593 GCF_051594305.1 Paenibacillus sp. IHBB 3054
GTTGTCGGCAGCAGTACATCATCTGTTGTTCGTGCTGTCATTTATAAGGACAAGCTCAAATGCCTGGGTGCAGCAGCCGATAATAGAATGTGGGCACATAAAACGGGTGGAACCCAAACCTGTGAACATAGTGTTACATATGATATTATGATTCAAAAGAAAGACAGTACTCTATAGACTTCGCTTGCAGATCTGTGCAAGTATTAATTTCTTCCGTAGTGGAAATAGTTGGATTTAAGTGAAGTAAACCGTTATCCGGCAATATGGCGGAGAACAGGGGGATGGTGGAATACATGAACAGCAATTATATAAATACAGAGACAATAATAGAGACCTACGAAGGCAAAGATCTTGGACTAACCTACACTGCTGGCTGCAGCCAGTTTAAAGTATGGGCCCCAACGGCCTTTACCGTATCGGTTGTATTGTACGAGACCGGAGGGACCGGCGCAGATGTATCAGCCGTTTATTCCAAAGACAGTGGAGTGATTATCCCCATGCAGCGCCAGGACGGCGGTGTTTGGCAGGCGCAGCTTACCGGAGATCTGAAAGGCAAATATTATATGTACCGCACCGTATTTGCCGACGGCAGTATAAGGGAGGCCGCCGATCCCTATGCAACCGCTGTTTCGGCGAACGGGATGAGGTCGGCGATTGTGGATTTGCGTGAGACCGATCCGCCCTCCTGGGCAGAGGACCGTTCACCCCAGTTGCCACATCCCGCAGATGCGGTAATTTATGAGCTGCATGTGCGGGATTTCTCCGCCCATGAGAGCTCTGGCATGTTGCATAAAGGGAAGTTCAAAGCTTTTACGGAAACCGGATTACGTGATTCCGCAGGGAATGCACTGGGGATTGATCATTTGGCTGAACTGGGGATTACCCACGTGCATCTAATGCCGGTATTCGATTTCCAGACGGTAAACGAACTGAATGCAAATGGTCTGGACACCGAAGCGGGACATTACAGCGAATATAACTGGGGGTATGATCCACAGCATTATAATGTACCCGAAGGGTCCTACAGTACCAACCCGGCTGAACCGGGGACCCGGATCCGCGAATTTAAAGAAATGGTGCAGGCGCTGCATAGCCGAGGCATATCGGTCATTATGGATGTGGTGTACAACCATACGTATTCTGTTGAGAAGGGGCCATTCGAGCCGCTGGTGCCGGAGTATTTCTACCGTCATGATTATTTGGGTAGACTGTCCAATGGTTCGGGAGTCGGCAACGAAATTGCCACGGAGCGGCCTATGGTGCGCAAATATATTAAGGACTCCTTGTTATACTGGGCGTCAGAGTATCATATCGACGGATTCCGGTTTGATCTGATGGGTCTGATGGACAGCGTAACCATGCGTGAAATTACCGAAGAGCTGCGCCTTGCCATTAATCCGAATCTGCTGATCTACGGGGAGCCGTGGACAGGAGGGGACTCTCCGCTGGCGGACAAAACGCTGAAGGGTGTACAGCGGGGCAAAGGTTATGCCATGTTCAATGACAACTTCCGCGCGGCAATAAAAGGCGACAGCGATGGTTGGGGCAAAGGCTTCGCAACCGGTGAATACGGCAAAGAAGGCGCAGTGGCGTCGGGAATAAAAGGAGCGATTCATGAATTTACCGACTCGCCTGTCGAAACGGTGAATTATGTAACCGCTCATGATAACTTGAATCTTTGGGATAAGGTGCTTGCTTCCCAAGGCCAGCGCCAGGCGGCGAATCTGCCTGAACTGGAGAACGGAAGATTGAAGGGCGGCGGAGAGGTCGAAAAGGCGGTTGCTAGAGCAAATCCGTACTTCGCAATCGACCCGCAGGATGTTCTTGGCAATGAAACTGTGCGCCGATCCCTGCTGGCGAACGGGATCATTTTAACCTCCCAAGGTATTCCTTTTCTGCATGCTGGAGATGAAATACTGCGCAGCAAGTGTGGGGATCATAACAGCTACCGTTCCCCTGATGCCGTCAATGCGATCCGCTGGGATAACAAAGAGACATTTATGCCTGTCTTTCAATACTATAAAGGGCTTATTGAGCTGCGGCGGAAGCATCCGGCCTTCCGTCTGCATGGACGGCAGGAGATCGAGCGCTCACTGGAGTTCCTGCGCTGTGAAGACGGCGTCGTCGCTTATCAGCTGAAGGATAATGCAGGCGGTGATGTCTGGAACAACATCGTTGTTATCTTCAACGCCAATTGGGGGCCTGTTACTCAGCAGCTGCCTGAGACAGGCGGCTGCTGGAACATTGTGGTAGATCATTCCCGTGCCGGAACAGAAGCCTTCCGTATTGCTACAGATCATGCAGTAGAGCTTGAAGGACTGTCGATGATGGTACTGTATGATGTCTACGGCGAGCCTGCACCGCGGGCAAAAATCATTGAGGTTCATTATGACCGCCCTGACGGCGATTACCGCGGCTGGAATCTTTGGGTTTGGGGTACAGGCATCCAGGATGGGCAGTGCGATTTCCGGCAGATGGAGGATGGACGTGCGGTAGCGCGGATCGAAGTGGTGCCGGGAACAGAGTCGGTTGGATATATTTTGCGGCTGAATGACTGGGAAGAGAAGGATGGCAGCGGAGACCGCTTTATTGACTGCTCCGGCAGTGAAGCGCTGCTTAAGGTACTGGTGCAAGACCGCAGCAGTGCAAGCAGCGGCGATGCAGATAATCCGCTTCAGTTAAGCAGCTGAAGTTAAGATATAGAAGAAACGGATAGCCACTCAACTGATAAAGGCTGTTCCAGATTCGCCGCCGTTTGGGCAGTGATTCCGGAACAGCCTGTTTTGCTGCCTGCTTCTTTATTTATGCTTGTCTGAATGCTCTTCATCCACAAGCTTATTGTATAGATTGGCTTCGTTGCCGCCGCTGTTTTTGGAGCGGTACATCGCCAGGTCGGCGGCGTGGAGCAGTTCGTTGATACTGCCGCCATGCTGCGGATAAAGGGCTACGCCGATACTGGCGGAAGTATGAAAGCTGGAGCCTTGATTGACGGACCAGGATTTGTTGAACAGCTGAAGCAAACGGTCCAGCATTTCCTCCAGCATCTCTGGATTGGTAAAGCGGTGAAGCACGACGGCGAACTCATCGCCGCCGATGCGGAACGCCTGACCGAATCCTTTAACCGTCTGCTGCAGCTCACGGGAGAGCAGCTGAAGGAATTCATCTCCGGCCAAGTGGCCAAGAGTATCATTAAGCTGCTTGAACCTGTCGCAATCGAGCAGCGCAACTGCTATTTCCTGTCTGCGGTCCTCAGGCTGATTTATCAGGTTCTCCATGTACATTTTAAAATGGGCTCTATTGGGGATTGCTGTTAAATGGTCATAGAAGGCCAGCTTGTGGAGCCGTTCCTCATGTTGCTTACGCTGGGTAATCTCACGAGAGATAAGCATATACTGCGCGGGAAAAGCACGGCTGCCGGTGATCGGTGAGATTTTCGTTTCCAGCCACACCCAGTGGCCTTCTGCCGAACGCATGCGCAGCTCCGAAATCCGCGGAGTCCCCTGGACCACACTCTTCAGCTTCGCCCAGGAGAATTCGGCTTCGCGGATGTAGTTGGAGAGAGGAACACCTTTGTCCGGCACGTAGCCAAGCACGCTGGAATGGGAAGGCGATGCGTACAGGATCATGCCGTTTGGATCGGTCAAAATAATAAAGTCAGACATGGTCTCACCGATCAGCTGATATAGGGATTGATCTTCCTGCATCTCACTTTGCAGCGAAACTACTCTGCGGCAGAGATAAATAATAACGAGCATAAGCAGGAACAAGATCAGCGAGTAGGCCGCGAACAGGGTGCTTTTTCGCTCACGGAACTCTTGGGTAATCTGCTGTCCGTAGTTATCGATCAGGTTCTCGGATTGATCCAGACTGCTGCGGACCTCACTCAGCCGGGTGTTGATCATGGTAGCTGAGTACGTATCCGGGTTCCAATTGCTTTCCATACGCCGGGAGATCAGTTCCTGCCCGGTATTCTTCCAGTTTTCAAAAGCGTCTTCGAAGCTCAGCAGCTCGTTTCTCAGCTGGGAGAGCAGCCGATTGCTCTGTGTCATCCTCTTTTTCGGATGGTTCATAGCGTTGATGTTGTAGCTGGCCATACCCAGCCGCTGCTTCACCTGGGCATTATTGTCATGAAACTCCTGAGACAGCAGGCTGCGCTGTTCACGCGTAATGTTCCGGTTCATCACCGTGTGCAGCGCAAGGGCAGCCTGATGGAGATCCCGGTCGGCATTCAGAATCAGCTCTGAATTTTGGTAGACATCGCTGTACAGTGAATCTGAAAGCCGGTTAATTGTGTGGTTCAGATACAGCAGAGAAGCGGTGCTGATGCCCACCAGAATAACGGAGATAGCGGCAAATAAAAGGATTAATCTGCGTGTGTTTTTGATTTTGTATAAAGCCACTGTCATCCTCTCCCCGCATAAAACTTTGAGAAATCTCTTTGATAGTAGATGATACCTATGCGGAACTAATCCCAGCTGCGGGTAATTGGCCGCAGGGACAACGAGAGAGTGTCTTTCAAATAGTCATAGAAACATAGTGCTTCCAGTACGATTAGGGATCCTTCTCATCAGTATGTAGGACGTCCTGCTTAGGGCATCCGGGCCGAGTATGGAATATAAGAGGTTGATCCGAGCCTGAAATGCCCAAAATCCCCTGCCAGCCGACCTTTCGGGTCATCAAGCGATCCGGTAAGCCGGGAGGAGATGGGGATCTTGATATAATTAGCTTCAGATTTAAACATTATGTATAGTACTGACTAATTCATACTCCAACCCCTGAGTCCTATTACCCAAGTTTTCTACAAACGATACTCCCTTTCTGTGCTAAGCGCTAAAATATCATAGCTGCCGCTCCCGTCTCCTATATTAAAGGTTAGCGGGTTCGTTCCCGGCGAGTTTAGGGATTAATTCCTCTGAATTTGTCGGCTTGTCAAAACGACATTTTGTGCATATAATGAATAGACATATCTTCTGAGTAAGAAGATGCAGTTTCCCAGCAACATCATTATAAATGCAGTGATGGAGAAGAGTACGCAGTGCCTGGCTTACAGGGAGGAGACGCCGCAGATTGAGAGCGTTTCTAGGAGAGCAGAGCTGCCGAAGTTCACTCCGGAGCAGTTCCCTGAATTCACTTCAAGATCTTCTTGAAGGAAAACAGTAGGGGAAACCGGCCGCAGACCGTTATTTCTGTTAAAGTGAGGCATGTCTTTACCGCACCGAAAGAGGGAATACAGCTCTTAAGGGAAGTGGTACAGCAGTCTAACAAGGGTGGTACCACGGTCTTTTCGTCCCTTACCGGGAGGAAAGGCCTTTTTTTGTTGACAATATGATGATTAAGGGGGCAGTACACGCCATGAAAGAGAAGCTGGAAGCGTTGAAGGTTGAGGCATTGGCTAAGCTGCAGGAAGTAACCGATCCGCAGGTTCTAAATGACTTACGCGTGAAGTATCTGGGCAAAAAAGGCGAGTTAACCGAGGTTCTGCGGGGAATGGGAGGGCTTAGCGCGGAAGAGCGTCCGGTAATCGGCCAGGTGGCGAATCTGGTACGCAGCGCGATTGAAGATATTATCGGCTCCAAGCAGGAGGCATTCCAGCAGCAGGAAACGCTGAACCGCCTGCAGGCAGAGAAAGTCGATGTTACGCTGCCGGGCCGCGGGTTGCCGCAAGGCGGAATTCATCCGCTCACCCGGGTGGTGCAGGAGATTGAAGATATCTTCATCGGCATGGGCTACCGGGTAGCAGAAGGCCCTGAAGTAGAGACGGATTACTATAACTTCGAGGCGCTTAATCTGCCGAAGAACCATCCGGCACGCGATATGCAGGATTCCTTCTATTTGACGGATGATCTCCTGATGCGTACGCAGACCTCTCCGGTACAGATCCGCACCATGCAGGCAATGCAGGGCGAAACACCGGTCAAAATCATCTGTCCGGGCAAAGTGTTCCGCCGCGATGATGATGACGCCACCCACTCCTTCCAGTTCCATCAGATCGAGGGTCTGGTCATTGGACGGGGTATCCGCATGAGTGACTTGAAGGGTACATTGCAGCAGTTCATGAAAGAAATGTTCGGCCCGAGTGCGGGGATCCGTCTTCGCCCGAGCTTCTTCCCATTCACCGAGCCTAGCGTTGAAGTTGACGTCAGCTGCTTCAAATGCGGCGGAGACGGCTGCCGGCTGTGCAAACAGAGCGGCTGGCTGGAAATCCTCGGTGCTGGCATGGTGCATCCGAATGTACTCAGAATGGGCGGATACGACCCTGAGGAGTATAGCGGCTTCGCCTTCGGAGTAGGTGCGGAGCGGATTGCCATGTTGAAATACGGCATCGACGACATCCGTTATTTCTATACCAATGATATGGGCTTCGTGAAGCAGTTCAAGGGTATTTAGATTTTTGACGGGTGAGCGGGCTGGTAGATAAATACATCTGAAATAAAGGAAGTGAGCGGACATGAAAGTATCAACCGGATGGCTGGCTGATTATATATCGTTAGAGGGAGTAACCGCTGAAGAGCTGGCGGACAAAATCACCACTGCAGGCATCGAGATTGACGGTGTTGAGCGCCGCAACAAGGGGCTTTCCGGGATTGTAACCGGATATGTGAAATCGAAAGAAAAACATCCCGACGCCGATAAGCTGAACGTATGTATCGTGGATGCAGGACAGGGCGAGGATCTGCAGATCGTATGCGGAGCAAAGAATGTCGAAGCGGGGCAAAAGGTGCCTGTAGCCTTGGTGGGCGCGAAGCTTCCGGGCCTGGACATCAAAAAAGCCAAGCTGCGCGGCGTATTGTCGCAAGGCATGATCTGCTCGGCCAAGGAGCTTGGGCTGAATGACAAGCTGCTGCCGAAAGAACTGCAGGAAGGCATTCTTGTTCTGCCTGAGAATACCGAGATCGGCCAGGATATCCTGAAGGTGCTGAGCCTGAATGATGAAATTCTTGAATTCGATCTGACACCGAACCGGTCCGATTGCCTAAGCATGATTGGCGCAGCCTATGAGGTAAGTGCGATTCTTGGCCGGGATCTGAAGCTGCCCGATCCGGCAGCGGATCTGGTAGAGACCGGGGGCAAGGCATCCGACTCTATTTCCGTAAAAATCGAGAATGACGAATACTGTTCCCACTATGCAGTTCGCTATATTACCGGAGTGAAGCCTGCTGCTTCTCCGCTCTGGATTCAGAACCGGCTGATGGCTGCAGGTGTCCGTCCGATCAATAACATCGTGGATATCACTAACTACGTCATGCTGGAATACGGACAGCCGCTGCATGCCTTTGACAGTGACAAGGTGGAAGGCGGCGTGCTTGGTGTCCGCTTTGCGCAGGTAGGCGAGGTTCTGACTACGCTCGACGGGCAAGAACGCAAGCTGGAGCCGCAAATGCTTGTGATCGCTGATGGGGCAAAAGCCGTAGCGCTTGCCGGAGTGATGGGCGGACTGGCAACGGAAGTAACTGGAGAAACAGTGAATCTGGTGCTGGAATCGGCCAAATTCGACGGTGGAACGGTCCGCAAGGCTTCACGCCAGTTCGGCCTCCGCTCTGAAGCATCATTGCGCTTCGAGAAAGAAGTGGATCCGAATGCCATAATTCCGGCATTGGACCGGGCGGCAGCGCTGATTGCGCGTTATGCCGGGGGTTCAGTGCATGAAGGTATTGTTCAGGCAGGAGGAGACTCTGTACAGGAGAAGGTTCTGACCTTGTCGCTGGAGAAGTTGAACAACTATCTCGGCACGGAGCTGTCGCTGCTGGAAGTGAAGACATTGTTTGGCCGTCTGCATTTCAAATGCGGCGATGCCTCCCAGGGAGTCGTTGAAGTTCAGGTGCCAACCAGACGCGGCGACATCAGCTATGATGTGGATCTCATTGAAGAGATTGCCCGTTTGTATGGCTATGACAATATCCCGACAACCCTGATGGAAGGCATTACCACTCCTGGAGCACTCACTAGACAGCAGTTCCTGCGCCGCGAGCTGCGCCGCCTGCTGTCCCTTGGCGGATATCAGGAGGTCATGGGTTATTCCTTCATCCAGCCGGAGCAGAGCAAATGGTTCCCTGCGCTTGCAGAAGGCCAACTTTCTGTGAAACTGGCCATGCCGATGAGCGAGGAACGTAGCGTGCTGCGTACCAGCCTCATTCCGCAGCTGCTGGATATTGCCCTCTACAATACCAACCGCCGACAAAGCGATCTGGCGCTGTTTGAAATCGGCAATGTCTTCTTCACCGATGAAGAGCAGCTCACCCGCCAGCCGCGTGAGCTGCCGGTGCTGGGACTGCTGCTGAGCGGAAACCGCGCAGCCAAACAGTGGAATGTGACGGCAGAGCCTGTCGATTTCTTCGATCTTAAGGGCGCGCTGGAAACCGTGTTTGCCCATCTGGGACTTACCGGACGCGTAGTTTATGAGGCTGATGCCCCGCAAGACTATCATCCGGGCCGTTCCGCTTCGGTGTATCTGCTGGGAGATGAAGGGCGCGTGAAGATCGGAACGATCGGCCAGCTTCATCCTGAACTGCAGCGCAAGCTTGATCTGGAGGATACCTATGTAGCTGAGATCCTGCTGCAGCCGCTCTATGAGTCCGCGCGCGCTAACCTGCAGTACAGTGAACTGCAGCGCTTCCCGGGAATGGAACGGGATATTGCAGTCGTTGTGGATTCGGAAGTTCCGGCAGGCCATCTGCTGGCTTCCATCCGTGAGAATGGGGGAACACTCCTGCAGAATGTACAGGTATTCGACGTGTACACCGGCGGCAAAATGGAAAGCGGGAAGAAGAGCGTAGCGATCTCGCTGCTCTACCGCCATACGGAACATACACTGACCGACGAGGAAGTCGGGGAAGTGCATGATAAGGTTGTTTCCGCACTTCAGCAAACTTTTGGTGCGGAATTAAGAAAGTAGCAGGAATTGTGCAAAGCCGCAGCGAATCCATTTAGAACCAGAGATTCGCTGCGGCTTTTTTCTAATAAGTCTAAGGTGCGGCGGATATGGACTAAATCAAATAATGAAGACGTTTTTTTGCCAAATGTTTAAGAATAACGCTACAATAGAAGCAGGGATAGCAACTTAGAATCCGCACACATACAAAGGAGGGCACAACTGTGGCTATGGACCGGACTCGTGTCGCCGTGGAGATATATGGAACTTCCTATAAACTTGTCGGAAGCAGCACTGAATATATGAAGCAGGTTGCCCGTTATGTGGACGAGCACATGCGCGCAATTTCCAAATCACATTCCAGACTGGATACACCGCGGATTGCGGTGCTTGCAGCCGTACATATGGCAGAGCAGGCCATTCAGGTTCAGGACTTTAAGAACGAGCTGAATATGCTGACCGGCGAGCGCACGGAGCTGCGCGTGGAGGTATCGCGTCTCCTCGAAGTACAGCGGGAGCGGCAGGAGGAATTCGAACGGCTGGATGCCTCGGCCAAAGAAGAGGCAGCACGGCTGATTGCTGCCGCTGAAGAGGAACGCAAACGGCATTTGGAGATACAGGAACAGGAGCGCAAGGTTCACGCTGAGCAGCTGCTTGAAGCAGGGAAGACGGCCGCAGCGGACCGGGATAAGCTGGCTGAAGAGCTGCAGGCCCGCGAGGTGGAACTGAAGGCGCTGCGGGATACGAATGAGAATGAGCAGGCTGCTGCCCGCGAGAGTCACCGGCAGGAGCTGGAACGGCTTGAAGCTGCACGTCTGGAGCAGCTGGAAGAACTGAAAGCGGCGCATGTGCTGGAGCTGGAGCTTCTCCGGGAGACATTGTCCAAGGAGAAAGCGGAAACGCTGTCGGCTCTCCAGCAGGAACTGGCCGAGACCCGGGAGTCGCTGGGAAGCGAGGTTGTGGAGATCCGCACTTCGCTGAGCAAGGAGCTGGCGGATACCAAATCCGCGCTGGACAAAGAACTCAGCACCGAAAGAGAAGCGCTGCAGAAAGAGCTTGCCAAGAATAAGGAGCTGCGGCAGTCACAGGGTACCCAAGAGCACCGGCATAAGCAGCAGCTCGGAGAGCTGGAGAAGCAGCTTAGCGAGCTGCGCGGCGGAACCGGGCAGCTTCAGTCCAGGCTGAGAGCGGCGGAAGCGGGGCTGAAGGGTGAACGTGATGCCCGTACGACGCTTTTGGCGCAATATGAAGCGGTTCTAAGCCGGGAGGAGCAGCTTTCTGAAGAGCTGCGCTCCGCTACGGAACTGGGAACACTGCTGAATGGGGAGCTGGAAGAGCTGCGCCAGCGTTATGAGCAGGT
Source organism: Paenibacillus sp. IHBB 3054 (assembly GCF_051594305.1). NCBI lineage: Bacteria > Bacillati > Bacillota > Bacilli > Caryophanales > Paenibacillaceae > Paenibacillus > Paenibacillus sp. IHBB 3054. The sequence continues at coordinate 10,230 of NZ_JBOFBG010000014.1, forward strand.
ACAGCGCGAAGCCAGTGAACTCAGAGAATCGCTGCAGGCAACAACCGATACCTTGAGCCACACCAAGGAGGAGCTGCGTTCTGCCGCGGAATTGGGAGGGCTGCTCAGCGATGAGCTGGAGGGACTGCGCCAGCGGTATGAGCTGGCACAGCAAGAATCCTCAGAGCTGCGCAAGTCGCTGCAAGGAACCAAGGACAGTTTGCTGAACGTACAGGCGGAGCTTACCCGTACAGCAGAAGAAGCCGGGAACTGGCAAGAGCTTGCGGACAAGCATATGGAGGATATCAGCGAGCTGGAGATGAACCTTCTGGAAGCCGAAGAGAAGTCAGCAGGACTGCAGCGTGAGATTGATACGCTCCGCGGCCAGGCAGATGGAATGGTGCAGCAGCTCGACCGTGAGGCCCAGCTGCGTGCAGAAGCGGAAATGGAGAGCGCAGCACAGCGCGAAGCTGCAGCAGAAGCCCGCAAGGAGCTTTCGGCGCTGCGCGGGCGTTATGAGGAACTCATTGCGCAGTATGATGATGTTCTGCAGGACGGCGAGCAGCTTCGCGAAAGATACGAGCTGCTGGAAGCCGAAAGTGAAGAGTCTACACGGCGTCTCGAAGAGCTCTACGAAGCCAGCCGTGAAGCTGCCGTAACTGCAGCGGAGCAGCAGGAAGTGCTGAAGGAAGCGAGGGAGTATGAGGCATCCTGGAAGCATAAGTATGAAGAGCTTCAGCAGCGTCAGCAGCAGTGGAGCGAAGCGGAAGCCACTCTGCGCGAGGAAATTGAGATCTGGCAGCAGCAGGCCGGAGAAGCTGAAGCCGAGGCTGAATCCATGAACCGGGAGCGCAGCGAGGTGCAGCAGCAGCTCGCAGAAATCGGTGAGAGCTACGAGCTCGTGCAGGGACAGCTTCGTTTGGTGCAGGCGCAGTTCGAACTGCGGCAAGGTGAGCTGGATAAGCTCTCTCAGGAGCATCGCAATCTCCAAGGGGAATATGCCAAGCTGCAAAGTGAATATAATGAATGGATTCAACTGATCGAACAGGATAGTTGAATGGCGGACGCAAGATAAAGACGGGGCCCAGCAGTGAATTCTGCCTGGGCCCCGTCTTTATCTAAATATAAGAATTTATATGCTTCACGCTATAAATTATCCTTCTATTTCTCGCTGAAACGGATACCGTCCTTTTGAGGACGGCGAAGCCGTTTCCACTTGTTAGATATCAAGTTGGCATCTGCGGATAACTGTATGCTATTATTCCACGATAATCTTAGCGCTCATCGAGCTGTGCCCGGAGCCGCACATGATGGCACAGGTCATTTCAAAGGTTCCTGCTTCCTCTGGAACAATGACGCGGGAAGAATCCTTGGCGGTTAATTGAAGCTCCAGCTCAGGAACAAGAATTCCGTGATTGCCGCTTTCGTTCTTAAAGGTGATCTCCACCGGCACGCCTTTTTTTAAATGATATTCCTCCTGGTCAAAGCTGTAATTCGTAGCAGAAATGACGAGTTCATCCTCCGGCTTGATGCCGGAAGCGGCAGTGCCATTATTGCTGGTGGAGCCGGCTTGCTTGCCGTTGCCTCCACTACAGGCCGATAGTATAAGAACAAATGCGATGGACAGCAGCATGGCTGATCTTCGGATCATCTTCATCCTCCTATAACTATATTTTGATACCATTTGGTGACAATAGCATAGCTTACTTTTAAGCGGAAGTCTTGGATAAACTTTTCAAAACTGTTGAAGAACAATCAGGCGCAGAAGTTTGTCGGAAATATGTCCGAAGTTTGTCGAAAAATGCAAATAAATGATGCAAAAATAAATTAAATTTATTATAATGAAAGCTATTATATTAACGGTTAGAAGTAGGGGATGTACATCAATTTAGCTAATGATACGTTGAATGCGGAGATATGGCACCGGAGAATATTAAGCGGGTATTGGGTGCTGGTAATTTTTATGCTGGCTGCCCAGCTTATCTTTATGTTGTCCACCCATCTGCCTGAAGTCAAGACAGTGCTGATTCCGAGCAAGGGGCACCTATTTATAGGATGTAATTTAATGATTGTGATCGCGATGATACTCGCCGAAATGTGGTTGCGCACTACCCTGCAATATCACAAGCAGGCTGTTGTTGTTTGCGGGTTTATTGTGTCCTATTTGATGTATTTCGTCTTGGAGCCGTTTGTTGACGGTGCACAAATGACCCTGATGATGCCAATTATGATTGCGCTTGTTTATTTCGATCAAAGACTGCTGCACGGATTGGGACTGATCAGCTTACTGTTTTATGCCGGTGTTTATTTGGGGCTGGAACGGCCGTTGCTGGATAAGCCGCTGTTGGAGTTTCTGATGGTAGAGTGCGTGTTTATTGTGTTCGTTGTGATGGCTCAGGCTGTAATTGTCCGGGCACGTGAAGCCCGTGAGCATCTGGAGCAGCTGACCATATCCGAACAGGAACTTATGGTCGAGCGGGCAATTTCCGATAAGATGCTGAAGATTGATGCACTTACCGGTCTTTACAATCACAAGTCATTTCATGAATATCTGGACTCGCTGCTGGAGCAGTGTGAAAGCAACGGGCTGCGGCTGCAGCTGGCGCTGTTTGATATTGATAACTTCAAGCAGGTGAATGATACTTATGGACACTGGGTCGGAGACCTTGTGCTGAAGGAGGTTGCGGCCAAGATGGGCAGCCTGATCAGCTTAAATGATTTTTCAGCGAGGTATGGCGGTGAGGAATTCGCGGTGATCTTCACGGATAAAAGCTTTCACGATGCTTATGCCGCTGCAGAGAAGATGCGGATAAACATCGCCCAGATGGAGCATCCCTATGCCGGTGACAAGCCGATTACGGTCAGCATCGGATTATGTGATTACCAGCTCGGAGACGGCAAAGAGCGGCTGTTCCGCAAGACAGACAATGCCCTGTACGAAGCCAAGCGGAGCGGAAAGAATACTGTGGTTACCGCATCTGTAGCCCATGACGATGATCCGGTCATGTCCTATGCGTAAGTTACTATAATAAACCCCCTAATTCCGTTATAATCCGGAAATAGGGGGTTTCGTTGTCTGCAGAGCCACTGATAGGCGATACGTTATTTTCCCGCTTCAAACGGAGTGGATACCGGCAGAAACAGGTCGATAATCCCTATGACGAGTGCTGCCAGAAGCGCGCCAAGGATCGAGACGCTGACACCGCTCACGACAAACTGGGCGATCCAGATGACTAACGCGCTGACGATAAAACCGACGATTCCGCGGCCGAAGGGCGTTGTTTTTTTGCCGAAGATGCCCTCAATAACCCAGCCAAGCAGAGCGATCACCAGGGCAAGGACAAGCGCACTCCAGAAACCGCCGATCGTAAACTGCGGGACAATCCAGCCGACAACCAGCAGCACGATGGCTGCAACGATGAAACGGACGACATGACCCAAAAATTTCACTGAACTAACCTCCTTTGCCTTCGTTTCAAGGATATGTGCAGTTGTTATTGTGGCCTGAATCGCCGATTCTATGCCTAAATAGCGCAAATGGGCCGAATTAGGTATAATGTAAACATCTATGAAGGGAGCTGTGACAGTAATTGGACGACAAGATTTTGCATACGCTTGAATATCGCAAGATTTTAAATAAATTGATGCAATATACGCAAACTCCGATGGGACGGCTGGCGGCGGAAGACCTGAAGCCCTCCGGTGATTTTGAAGGGGTGAAGAAACTGCTGCAGGCCACAGATGAGGCGGCTAACGTTGACCGGTTGAAGGGAATTCCTTCTTTCCGCGGGGTCAGCGATATTCGGCCTGCGCTGAAACGCGCCTCCATCGGCGGCATGCTGGGAACGACGGAGCTGCTGTCGGTTGGCAATACCATTGGCGGAGCCCGCCGGGTCAAGCGGTTTCTGGCTGCCATGCATGAGGATGAGAAGATCCATTCTCTGTTTGCCTTAAGCGATCTGCTCTCGGAGCAGAAGCATGTAGAGGATGACATCCGGGCCTGCATTGATGAGAATGCGGATGTGCTCGATTCGGCAAGCCATGAGCTTGCCACGATCCGCAGGGAGCTGCGCGGAGGGGAGACGAGAATCCGTGAAAAGCTGGATTCGATGATCCGTTCCTCCTCAGTGGCCAAGATGCTGCAGGATCAGCTGGTGACGATCCGCGGTGACCGGTTTGTCATTCCGGTCAAGGCCGAATATCGCGCCCATTTTGGCGGAATCGTGCATGACCAGTCCGGTTCGGGGGCAACGCTGTTCATTGAGCCGGAGTCCATTGTGGCGATGAACAACAAGCTGCGGGAGACCCGCCTGCGCGAGGAACGCGAGATTGAGATCATTCTCCACCGGCTGACCGCGCTGGTAGGTGACATTGCTGAAGAGATGACCTATGATGTCGATATCCTTGGCGAGCTTGATTTCATCTTTGCCAAGGCGCGTCTGGCACGCGATATGAAAGCGACCCAGCCGCGGATGAATGATCGTGGCTACCTCAAGCTGCGCAAGGGACGCCACCCGCTTATTCCGGCGGAACAAGTCGTTCCCTTGGATGTGGAGCTTGGCAATCAATACAGCTCAATCATCGTTACCGGGCCGAATACGGGCGGTAAGACGGTTACGCTGAAGACCATCGGCCTGCTGAGCCTGATGTCGATGTCCGGATTGTTCATTCCGGCAGAGGAAGGCAGCCAGATGTGTGTATTTGATGCGATTTATGCCGATATTGGGGATGAACAGAGCATTGAGCAGAGCCTCAGTACCTTTTCCAGCCATATGACCAATATTATATCCATACTGAAGCGTATGACTCCGAAAAGTCTGATCCTGCTGGATGAAGTGGGAGCGGGAACAGATCCGGCCGAAGGCTCGGCACTCGCCATTGCGATTCTGGAGCATATTCACCGGATAGAATGCCGGATGGTGGCCACCACGCATTACAGCGAACTGAAGGCTTATGCCTATGAACGCAAAGGGGTCATCAATGCCAGCATGGAATTTGATGTGCAAAGTCTCAGCCCAACCTATAGATTGCTGATTGGTGTGCCGGGCAGAAGCAACGCATTTGCCATTGCCGAACGCCTCGGCCTGCAGAGTGACATTCTTGAGCATGCCCGCGGCGAGGTCAAGGAAGAGGATCTGCGCGTGGAGCACATGATTGCTTCACTTGAAGAGAACCGTCTGGGTGCAGAGAATGAACGCGAGCGTGCCGAAGTGGTCCGCCGTGAAGCGGAAGAATTCCGCAACCGGCAGCAGCTGGAGCTGGAGAAGCTGGAGAGCCAGCGTGACAAGCGGCTGGAGAAGGCGGAGAAAGACGCCAGTGCCATTCTGGACAAGGCGCGTAAGGAAGCGGAGGAAATCATCAGCGATCTGCGGAGGCTGGCGATGGAGGAAGGTGCCTCCGTCAAGGAGCATAAGCTGATTGAAGCACGCCGCCGCCTCGATGAAGCCGAGCCGGCACCGCGTAAGAAGGCGGTATCCCGTAGCAGCAGCAGCAAAGCGCCGCGGCGGATTCAGCCCGGAGATGAAGTCAAACTGCCGAGCGTGAATCAGAAAGGCTTCGTCGTGGAGCTGAGCGGAACGAAGGAAGCGCTGGTGCAATTCGGCATTATGAAGATGAAGGTTAATCTGAACGATCTGGAGTTCCTGGCTTCCGCCCCGGATGTCCCCGTTCCTGCTCTTCGCCGGGCTACTACAGTGAAACGTACCCGTGACGAGAACATTCGCAGTGAGCTGGACTTGCGCGGGACGAACCTGGAAGAGGCAATCATGGAGACCGACCGCTTTATTGATGAAGCCTTTCTCGGCAACCTGGGCCAGATTTCGATCATACACGGCAAAGGAACCGGCGTGCTGCGAACAGGCATTCAGGAGTACTTGCGCAAGCATAAGCATGTCAAAAGCTACCGGCTCGGGAATTATAATGAGGGCGGCGCGGGCGTAACCGTGGCTGAACTGCAATAGCGGCGGAGCCTGGCGGAAAGAGGGGGAAAGATGCAAGAAACTATTGATCTTATGCTGGGCCATCCGCTGGGCGCGCTGATCGGTTACTTCACCGTGGCGATTTTGGGGCTGGTGGTGTTTCTGTCCTTTTTTGAAATGGTGACGAAATATAACTGCTGGGAAGAAATCCGCAAAGGGAATTTGGCGGTAGCCATGGCGACAGGCGGCAAAATCTTCGGCATTTGCAATATCCTGCGCTTCAGCATACAGGCAGGGGCATCAATTTACGAGACGATGAAATGGTCGGTTGTCGGATTTCTGCTGCTCTTGCTGGCCTATTTTTTGTTCGAGTTTTTAACCCCTGTTTTTTCAATTGATGATGAAATTGCCGCAGATAACCGTGCTGTCGGATTGACGGCCATGCTGATCTCGGTTTCACTGTCTTATGTAATTGGCGCCGCTATATTCTAAACTCGGGGAGTAGGAAAACCATGAAGATGCTGATCCGGATTCTGTTTTTCTCTGCCCTGGCTTTTATAGCGGCCGGTATTATTTATTTAATGGTGAATTGAATTTAAATGTGAGGTAAGAAGGAGATTTTAGTGATGGAAACAACCGTATGCCCTTGGTGTCATACCGAAATCGTGTGGGACGAGGAATTTGGACCCGAAGAGACTTGCCCCCACTGCAACAATGAGCTTAGCGGCTACCGTACAGTCACTCTGGGCAGTGACGATCTGGAAGAAGACGAGCCGGAGACTGAGGACGAACCGGAGTCAGAGGAAATCAGCGATGAGGACTTGTGGGACGACAGCGACAAGGAGAGCGTAGTGCCAATCTTCAATACTGCCAGCCAATTCAGCGACGATTATGATATGAAGCGTTATGAGCATAGCGTTTCTGCAATTCTTGCTGCACAGCTTGAAGCGCCCGAGTGCCCGCAATGTCATGAACTGATGGTGCTTGCCGGTACACAGAAGGTAGACAGCTTTGAGCCATCAACTCCCGAAGCACTGGGTGGAGCTGTATTGAAAGCGCCGTTTGCGCTTAATCTCTATGTATGCCCTTCATGTTTTCATGTTCAGCACAATCTGGCGCAGGAAGACCGTATTCAGTTTGTACGTAACCTGAGCACCTCTGCGGAATAAATGCCGATTCATGTCAGCCCTGCTTTCTGGACATATTAAAGCTAGGAATGTCCAAAAGGCAGGGGGTTAATTATGAAAGGCTTATTGCGTAATCAGGCGGTTCTGCTGCTTGCCGTGGCCGGGTTGTATATGCTGGCGAGTGTGCTGGCAGGCACTTTTCTGAACGTCTATCTGTGGAAAAGCCGCCAAAATTTTGCCATGATCGGCTGGTTTACGGTTGCTCAGCAGGTGGCTGTTGGCCTCAGCTTCTGGGTAGGCGGCAAATGGGTGAAGGAGCATAATAAGATGAATGCCCTGCGGCTGGGAATCGCCGTTTCGGGCTTTTTTTATTTGCTGGTGCTGTGGCTTGGCGGACAAGCAGTACATTATATCTGGCCGCTAGGCCTGATCCTGGGGCTCTCGATAGGCTTCTTCTGGCTTGCGTTCAACATCGTATTTTTCGAAATTACCGAAGCGGTGAACCGCGATTTCTTCAATGGGTGGATGGGGCTGCTTGGTTCTTTTACTGGCATTGTCGGACCGTGGATTTCCGGTTGGCTGATCTCGCTGTGGCCAGGGGAACGCGGGTACCGCGTCGTATTTATAATCTCGCTCTGCACTTATGGTATTTCAGCCGTACTCAGCTTTCTGCTGCAGAAGCGTAAGAGCGAAGGGACCTACCTTTGGCTGGAGCCATGGAAAGAGCTCCGACGTGCCGGGAGCCCATGGAGACCGGCAGCGGCTGCGCTGCTGTTTCAAGGTCTGCGTGAGGGCGTTTTTTCATTTCTGATCGGCTTATTAGTGTACATAGCGGCTAGGGAGGAGAGTAAGCTGGGGCAGTTTGCTCTAATTACCTCAGCTGTATCTCTGATCAGTTATTTTGCTGCCGGTAAGTGGTTCAAGCCCAAATTCCGCTCCGCAGGCATGTTGGCCGGTGGCCTGCTGCTGGTGGCTGTGATTACGCCGCTGCTCTGGAAAGTCAGCTACGGGACGCTGCTGATCATGGGCATAGGAACCTCGCTCTGTATTCCGCTGTATATGCTGCCTATGGTTTCGACCAGCTTTGACTTGATGGGCCTGTCAGCGGAGGCTGCCGGCAAACGGGTCGAGCTTGTCGTGCTGAGGGAGCTGAGCCTCATGAGCGGACGGCTGCTAGGGGTGTTCGTATTCATTGCGGTGCTGTCTGTGAACGACTCACCACAGGTTATCACGCTGCTGATGCTGCTGCTGGGTGCATCTCCGCTGGGCAGCTGGCTGGTTTTGCGCCGTCTGCTGAGAGGCGGCAAATATCATCCGTCTTGAAGAGGGCGAGATGACCGGATAGGGGGAAGGTTAAGTTTTGGCCAAGAAAAGAGGTTATGGCCTAAGGACGAAGGTTGCAGTTATGGTATCCGCTGTGGTGATGTTGGTCATGCTGGTGCTCTACGTTATTTTCCGGAATCAGATTATCCCGCAGACCCGCCATGCCCTGGAGGATAAAGCCATTACGATTGCCCGCACGCTTGCCCTGATGCCGCTGGTGTCGGAAGGGCTAGGGGAGGGTCGCAGCAAGGAGATTCAGGCCTATACCTCCAAAATCACCCGCCGCAATGATATTATGTTTGTAGTCGTAATCGATATGAACAGTATCCGCTATTCCCATCCTGATGCCTCAATGATTGGAAGGCACTTTGTGGGTGGAGGACAGAAGATGGCGCTGCGCGGGGAAGAGAGTATCTCCGAAGGCGAGGGGCTGCTGGGCAAGTCACTGCGCGCTTTTGTGCCAGTGTATAACAACAGAGGTTCTCAGGTGGGAGTAGTCGTAGTCGGACTTTCGCTGGAACGCGTACACCGTCTGGTACGGCAGAATGAATGGACTATCATTGCGATTCTGCTGTCCGGTGCCGTGCTTGGAGCTGGAGGGGCGATCGTGCTGGCCCGGAAAATCAAACAGATGATGTTCGGCATGGAGCCTTCGGATATTTCCAAGCTGCTGGAAGAGCGCAGCGCCATGCTGCAGTCTGCACGCGAAGGTATTATTGCGGTAGATGATAAAGCCCGGATCACAATGATCAATGTGGAAGCAGAGCGGCTTCTGGGAACGGTGGGCATTACTGGAAATGCGATGACCCGGCATATCGCAGATTATTGGCCTGAGCTGCGTCTTGAGCCCGTGCTGGCCACGGGGGAAGCAAAGGTGGATCAGGATCTTGAGCTGAACGGCATCACTTTGCTCGTCAACAGTGTTCCGATCCGGGTGAATGGCCAGATTGCGGGAGCCATCGCTACATTCCGGGACAAGACCGAGCTTGCCGTGTTGGTTGAACGGCTGTCCGGCATTTCCGTATATGCGGACGCCCTGCGGGCCGGGACGCATGAATTCATGAACAAGCTGCATGTCATTATGGGAATGACACATATGCGCCTGTACGATGAGCTGCAGCAGTACATCTCGGGAATGGTGGGCAACTACCAGAAGGAAATTGGCTCCATTACGAGACAGATTAAGGACCCCGTGATGGCAGGCTTCCTGCTGGGGAAATTGAGCCGGGCCCGCGAAGCGGGAATTGATCTGCAGCTGACCGGGGACAGCTATTTGCCGGAATCGGCAGACCCGCAGTGCATTCATGAACTGATCACGATTGCCGGCAATCTACTGGACAACGCTATGGAGGTACTGAAGGAGCATAACATCAAGGAGATAGAGCTTGCTTTTTGTTATGAACGGGGGCGCCTGATTTGCACCGTGCGGGACAGCGGACCGGGCATTCCAGAGGCGCTGCGGGAGCAGGTATTTGTTCAAGGCTTCTCCACCAAGGGAGAGCAACGGGGGATCGGTCTGTACCTGGTCCGGAAAAGCGTGGAGAAGCTGCAGGGCAAGCTTCAGGTTGTAGATGACGGGAAGCCGGGAACAACGTTTATGGCCGATGTGCCATATGCTGCAATGGGTGATGAAGTTGTATGACCATTAAGGTGCTGTCCAGCCGTGAAGATAAAGGAGAACATTGATTATGGACAACGATCATCACCTGCAGCTTTGGGATCAGGTGCTTCTAAGAGTGCTGGATATACGGCTGCGGCGGGTAGAAGCAGGTGAGTTTCATCTGCCTTATGTCCTGCCTGCAAGTTCTTTTATATTTTGTACGCACGGTAGCGGCGAGCTTTGGCTGGATGAAGAGATCTGGCTGGCTGATGGTTTTTATCTGCTGCACGCAGGCAAAGGCAGGAGCCTTAAAGTAAATACGGAGAAGGGTATGGAGCTGTATTTCATTTTCTATAAAGCTGTTTTGCCGCAGAACTCCTTGCGTGAATTTCATATCCTGATGCAAACGGACAGCCCCTTCGATCATATGTGGGGGATTTCTCCAGCAGAGCCGCTGGAACTGCTCAGTCTTGCCCAGCAGATGCTGGAGGGCTGGCATACTAACAAAAGCCCTATAGGTAAGCTGCTGATAAAAGGAATGTTTATGCAATTCCTCCATCACGCTTTAAAGGATAAGCAGTACTGGAAAGCAGCCAAGCCATCAGTAGCGGAGCAGGTTGTGCGGTATTTGTCACAGCATTATCGTGGTCAGGTATCCATTGAACGGCTAGCGCAGCAGCTTAATTACAGTCCTCAATATATTTCACGAAAATTCAAAGAGCAGACCTGCTACAGTCCGCTTGACTATGTCATCAAACTTCGCATGCATAGAGCACAGGAGATGCTGCTTGCTACCAATGCTTCTTTGCAGGAAATCGCTACGTATGTTGGCTATACTGACGTTGTATATTTCAACCGTATATTTAAAAAAAACATGGGTGTTGCTCCCGGAATGTTTAGAGCACAATTAGAAGCCGGGCAAAGGGGTGTTTCGGATCATGCTATAAAGAAGTTAAATCCGTCTCTTGTTATGAAACTTATCCAACGATATCATATTGATGATAATGAAAATCATTATCAATATACGGAGGATGGAGAGTTCGATATGCTTAACCATTACAAGAAAATGACCACAATGCTCAGCTTATGTGTCATGCTGCTGCTTGTTGCATGCGGAACATCTCAAGGCGGATCACAAGCTGCGGGGAGCAGCCAGGCGCCAAATGAACAACAGAATAAAACGGTATCGACTCCGGCCATTCAGCCGGATGACGGATTGCCGCAGGAAACCAAAACTGTCTCTACGACATTTGGTGAAGTGGAGATTCCTGTTCATCCTCAACGGGTGGCTGCTATTTCCTATTTGGGTACTGTGCTTGCACTGGATGTTAAGCCCATTGCGGCAGAGGAATTTTTAATGTCAAGTCCATACCTTGAAGGAATGCTTGACGGTGTGGTGGATGTGGGCAACTCGCTGGAAAAGCTGCTTGAGGTGGAACCTGATCTGATTATTAGTCATGTAACGGATCAAGAAACCTATGATAAGTATAAACAGATTGCTCCTACTGTTGTGATGCCGTACAATGCATTTGAATCCGTTGAAGCTGAAATGGACTATTTCGGCAAGGTGCTTGGTAAGGAGGAAGAAAGCCGGAAATGGAAGGAACAATTCCAGGAGCAGATAGCTAGCGCGAAGCAACAGGTACAGGAAGCTGTCTCAGAGAATGAAACGGTATCTGTTATGCAAGAGTTTGATGGTCTTGTATATTTGTTTGGCAGCAAGTCCGGCAGAGGCGGACGTATTATGTACGAGCAGTTGGAGATGAACCCACCCGCAGCAGTACCCGAAAAAATGCTTCAGGAATCCTATGCTGAATTTTCATTGGAGCTATTGCCGGAGTATATGGGAGATTATCTTGTGCTAACCTCCGAATCCTCATTGGAGCAGCTGCAGGCTGATCCCATCTGGGGAATTCTTCCTCCGATCAAGGAAGGACGCGTATATTTGTGGAATGAATCGAGTTCCTGGTACCGCGATCCCATTGCAATGCTTAATCAAATCAATGATTTAGCCGATTGGCTGGCTGCTGCAGCGAAAGCTAACCTATAAACCGTAAATGCTGTGGAGACTCTGTCTGAGGATAGAGTCTCCTTTTGGTGCTCTATATTATTTTCCGGGATCAGATTATCCGGCAGCAGGGAGATTCAGGCCTTTACCTCCAAAATTATCTGCCGTAATGATATTATGTTTGTAGTCGTATTCATTATGAGCCTCTTCGAAGGTGAGGGACAGGTGCGGCAGAATGAATGGAGAAGTTACTGATCCAGCTTCAGATTGTAGATGATAGGAAGCCGGGAACAACGTTTATGGCCGATGTGCCATATGCTGTAAAGGGTGATGAACTGTATGAACATTAAGGTGCTGATTGTTGAGGATGATCCGATGGTGGCGAAATTCAACCGCCATTATCTGGAGCAGGTGCAGGGTTTTGAGTTCGCAGGCTGGGCCTCTTCAGGCGATGAGGCTGCAAAGATGCTTGTGGATCGTGAAGTAGACCTGATACTGCTCGATATTTATATGCCGCATACCAACGGGCTGCAATTGCTGTCCTCCCTGCGGGAGCAGGGAAGCATGGTTGACGTTATCGTGATTTCCGCAGCCAGCGACAATGGGAGCATCCGTAAAGCGCTGCAGCACGGGGCTGTTGACTATTTGATCAAGCCCTTTGAGTTCGCCCGTTTTCAGGCGGCGCTGTCTGCATACCGGGAGGATCATCTGCTGATGAAGCATAGGGAGCATCTCAGCCAGGAGCAGCTTGACAAGCTGCTGCGGCATTCCCTGGGGACCGAGGAAGACAAAGCGGGCACTCTGCCCAAGGGACTTGCGGAAGGGACGCTGGAGAGCATTTGGAACACCATACAGCAGCTGGAAAGACCGGTATTCTCCACCGAGGATATTACGGCAAGTGCCCCGCTTTCGCGGATCTCTGTCCGCAAATATTTGGCTTTTCTCACGGAGGCCGGTGTGCTGGAGATGGAGATCAGCTATGGAGCGGTGGGCAGGCCGGTATATATGTACACAGTATCTGCTACGGGCCATGAAATTATAGCTAAATATATATAAGCGGCAGCTGCCACTCAAGAGGGACCTTCGGGTCCCTTTTTGTTGAACCGGACAATCGTTGAACCGGACGTGGTTACTCGTTTAAACGCCATGGATTTGGGATTTCGTCACTCCTCTATGAATTTAAGAAGCAAATACTAGGCATATTGGTCCTTTCTCTAAATAATATGTCGAATCTACTTGACAATGCTAGGCCTTTTTGACTAGTGTTAACTCAAATATTGGTAGAGAGGATCATGCTTAGGATGGTAGGGTTGTCGATGAAATCATTGTTTTACAAGTTTTGTATGGTACTATGTTTGTTAATTCTGGGTCTTGCTGTTTTTCCGCGTCCGTCGCTAGGTTCGGCTAATATTGTGAACCCTGGCCAGGTCTATTCCTATTCCACTATGGAAAGAGATATCAAAAGTCTGGCCGCTAAATATCCTGGACTGATCACTTACAAATCGCTGGGTAAGACGATATACGGACGCGAATTGTGGGCGGTTCAGCTAGGGCGCGGGGAAGCCTCGCTGTTTCTGAATGGCTCGCACCATGCCCGGGAATGGATGACGACTTCACTGCTCATGAAAATGGCAGATTCGTATGCTGAGGCCTATGTCCAGGATCAGAAGCTGGGAAACTATAAGGTGAGAGATATGCTGAACAATGTCAGTATCTGGATCGTGCCGATGGTGAATCCGGATGGTGTCACGCTGGCTCAGCAGGGCACAGCGGGTCTGTCTAAGAGTTTAGCTTCCACACTGGTAGGCTACAACGGAGGAAGCAGTAATTTCAAACGCTGGAAAGCGAATATGCAAGGGCTCGACCTGAACCGCCAGTATCCAGCGAGCTGGAGCACGATCAGGAATACTTCGCCTTATCCGTCGTACCAGAACTACAAGGGTGTGAAACCGGCGCAAGCGCCGGAGATCCGGCTTATGATGGATTTCACTTATACGCTGGATCCGGAAATGACCATTTCCTATCACAGCTCCGGCGAGATTGTTTTCTGGAACTTCAACACGCTGGCAGCCAATCTGGGACGGGACAAAAAAATCGCCGCCGATGTCGGACTCTTTACCGGCTATTCTCTTGTGAAGCCTGAGAAGAATCCATCCGGTGGAGGCTACAAGGATTGGTTCATTCAGGAGTTTAAACGACCTGGCCTTACGATTGAAATCGGCTCGTACGCCGGTGAGGGGCCACTACCGCTCAGCGCTTTTAATAACATCTGGGCGAAGAATAAGAAAGTCGGAGTGTATGCAGCGGCGGTCTCATATGATCTTTGGCTCAAGAAGCAGACGCTGGAGCAGGTTGGGCTACCCATGAATCTATTCACCCAATCGGCAGTATTCTCCGGTACCGGCAATTCGCCAGCCATAGGTACGCAGCAGCCACAGGAAGTATATGTAATCGCACGCAAGGGAAACTGGTTCCAGATCAAGTACGGCAGCGGTGTGGGGTGGATTTGTCCTGCACCTGGCACATTGGCTGTCGTGGAGGCCGTAGAAGCCACTGCTCAATTAAATGCACAAACAAAGCTGTATAAGTATCCTGATCTTCTGGCTCCCAAGGCGGGCATCCTTCCGCCACAGAAGGTACAGGTTAAAGGCAAGTACGCCAATTGGCTGCTGGTCTCGACTTTGAACGGGACGTGGTGGATTGACGGAACTTCGCTTACTCTGGTAGAGGCTGTGGACACTACGGAAGTGCAGCAGGGTGCGGAGGAAGTGAATAACAGCGCCGGCACTGAAGGCAACAGTATTAATGAAGGAGAAGCACCCGCCAAAGAAAACAGTAACGCAGCGGAAAGCAGTGGCATCTCTGAATAAAGCAGCTCTGCAGAAGGCAGTGGAATTGTTGGACGGTGAGTGTTGCGGAAGTGACAGTTAAATTATAGCATCATGAGAAACGGCAGACCCGAAACTACAGGTCTGCCGTTTTCGCTTTCAGCAATCTATAAGCATCTGCGCCAGGCTAGTTAAGATTAACTTAAGATTCTCGAAATATAGCTGAAAGGTTGAAGAGATATTCTTGATTCATACGTCCAATGAGAAAAGGGACAGAATCAGGAGAAGAGGTAAAGAGAGATGAAAGCAACACAGCGGACTATAATGCAAACATTAATGATCATATTGGTTATGGTCACAGGCAGCGTGCTGCCCTTACTGCAACCGGGGATGGCCCAGGCGGAAGCGGCTCCACTTGCTGTAGATACGGCCCGAATTGACAAATTTGTGGAAACGATGCGCGAGAAGCTGGATATTCCGGGTGTGGCTGTCGGCATTGTGCAGGGAGACCAGACCGTCTATACCAAGGGATATGGAAATTCCGGCCCTGAGGGTCAGCCCGTTACAGCGCAAACCCCTTTTATTCTAGGCTCGGTCTCCAAATCGTTTACGGCGCTGGCCATCATGCAATTGGTTGAACAAGGGAAGATTGACCTGGATGCGCCGGTACAGCACTATTTGCCGGACTTCGAGCTTGCGGACAAGGAAGCGTCCAAAACCATTCTGGTCCGGCATTTACTGAATCAGAACAGCGGACTGTCCACTTTACATGGGCGGTCAGCTTTTACCAACAAGATGCCAACTATAGATGCACTTATACATAATCTGAAAGACACACCTTTAACCGAGGCCGTCGGCAACAAGTTTCAATATTCCAATGCCAATTACGATATACTCGGGGGAATTATTCAGGCCGTTTCCGGCAAGTCTTATGCTGAATATATTCAGGATCATGTGTATGCTCCTCTGGATATGCAGAACAGTTTTACTTCTACACCCGAAGCGAAGCTACAGGGATTGGCCACAGGATACAAGTCCGTCTTTGGTTTCATGGTTCCTTTTGAGCAGCCGGACAACCAATCCATGCTTGCGTCCGCCTATCTGATCTCAAGCGCAGAAGATATGAACCATTATTTAATTGCTCAAAACAATGGCGGGAAGTTCCATGATGTCAGCGTGGCTACTGCGGAAAGTGTTGCCAAGATGCATCAGCCGGCCATAAAAGACCCTACCACCGACGGTAGTGAATACGGTATGGGCTGGGAGATCGTTAATGGTATTGTTCAGCATGCGGGTGATGTTGAGAGCTTTCACTCCGATATGAAGCTGGACGGGGACGTAGGTGTTGTGGTATTGATCAATGCTCATGATTATTTGGTCCGCGGCTACAAATTAAGCATGGTGGCTGATGGAATTCTTGACATTATACATGGCCGCGAGCCGGTCGAGGATGCGGGCAGCGTTGCCGGTACTCATATTTTCATTGATCTGGCTTGTGCAGCAGTGGCAATTATGCTAGGAGTGTCGGTTTTCAACCTGTTTAAACGCAAGAAAAGCTTTCGATTTACCCCGTTGCGGACCAGCGTATTCGCATTTTGCCTGCTTTTGTTTAATGTAGTGCTGCCGATTACGGTTTTATACGGTCCTAGTCATATTTTTGCCCCGTGGAGAGTGGTGGTCTCCTTTCTGCCTGGAGTTGGACATCTCGTCTTTGTCCTGAGTATCCTATCTCTCGGGATCGGTACTGCCAAGCTGATTGTACTGGTTCATAATCTGCGTCTGCACAGAATGAAGGGAAGCGGGAAAGCGATCGCCAGCTAGAATTGAATAGAGGAACCGGGGCCGACCGCTCCAGCCGGAAGATTCGATATCTTCAGTCAACAGGGAATCAACTTTAGGGCCAGTCAGAGGTCTGGAAAGTACTTACAGAGCGCATCGGATAGCTTGCAGTAAAAGTGCCGGATTCTACATCGTGGAGCCGGGCTGCTGCCAGCTAAGCTAAGTGTAACTCCCTTTACGTTACCGATCCCTAAGAAAGGCCAGCGAGAGAAAGTCACTGCCGCCAACCGCGACCAATGTAGGGCCCTGCCTTTATTTGCGAGGCGTTCCTGAAGACCGGCTATGATGACCCGGAGCTGAACCTCAACCAGACCGTCGAGTTAGAGTAGAGCAGACGGTTTCGGAAGCAGGCTCTACACCAGGGAGATCAACAGGGATTCATCTGTTGGTCTTTTTTGCTGTGCAGCCGGAAGAAATAAATGTCACGCCTGAGGCTACTCAAGTGTTATATCTATAGTAACAGCACAAATAGAAGAAAGGAGATCAACGTGGATTCTATAGAAGAGAAGATTAGAAGAATACAGGCCGGTGAGGCCCGCCTGTTCTCAGATGTGATCAGGCTGTACCAGCAGCGGATATACCTCTACTGCTTCCGGCTGCTGAACAGCAAGGAAGAGGCGGAGGATGCGGTGCAGGATGTCCTGATTAAGGCCTATCAGAATATCGGGCAATACAAGCCGCAGGCGGATTTCGTATCATGGCTCTACAAGATCGCTTACCACCATTGTCTGAATCAGTTGCGGCGGCAGAAATTTCAGCTTCAACTGCGCAAGCTGCTCCGGCAGGACGTTGCGGTGAACAGCGCCGAACAAATGGTTGAGAACCGCTTGTTCAGCGAGCCGGTCTCGGCCGCTCTGGGGAAGCTTGATGTGGAAGACCGGAACTTGTTGATTCTGCGAATATATGAAGATAAATCGTTTGCGGAAATCGGCGAAATTCTGGGCGTCAGTACGGCTACCGCACGCAAAAGATATGAACGGACCAGAGGCAAACTTAAAAAAGCGATTGAGAGAAAGGAGAAACAATTATGGGCAAGAGTGAATTGACTTCGGAGGAGCAGTTTCTGAAGGATGGAGACCGTTCGGCCAATTTGATCCCCGTTGATGTTCATGGACCGGTAATGAAAGCGCTCGGGCTTGGCGGGACCTTACCTGCTGCAGAAGAGCAGACAGCGCTGCAGACACTTCCGCCAAACGAAGGGGCTCCTAACGTGATGCGCAGGCTGGAGACAGAAGCCGCGGCTGGGCGGGGCCGGAGGAGATTCCTGCGGATTCCGGTGCAGGGCTGGGTGGCGGCACTCCTTGTATTGGTCTTGCTGGGCGGCGGCTATACCCAGTATTCCGGTGAAGTCCGGCAGGGGGCTGGAGCTCAGTATAAGGTGCTGCCGTATAAGCCGCTTCCGGCGACGACATCAGGTGGTATGATAGAGAAGGCGATAGAACCCTTGATTCCCTTACCTCCCGAGGTACAGCCGAGTACAGAGGATGAAATCTACAAAGAGAATAAACTCTACAACATGAAATATTCAAAGGGCTACAACACCCTGGAGAAGCTGCTGCTTCCTGGAGAGTATGCCACCTATGTTATCACACGTGAAGACCGGAAAGAAGATCGTAGTCTTAGCATGTACCGTCCGCCGATCACGTTCAAGGACTATGCCGCCTATGAGACCAGTGTAGAGAAGCACAACGCTCCGATAGTGAAGCAGCCGGGGTATATGCCGGAAGGGTATGCCTTGGACGAGGCGGCCATCAGGCCTTCTTTCATAAAAGTTCCAGATGAGAAGCAGCTTGAAGGCGGAAGCGTGAGAGACCTGGGAGACAACTTCCGGCTGACCTGGAGAGTGGAGAAGGCGGAGAACATTGCCTATCTTTCTTCTTCACTGGTGTACAAGAAGGGGAAGGTTCAGGTGAGAATCGGTGCCTCACGTGTTGATGACAAAGATAAACCGGCATATCCGCTGTCGTGGACGAAAACGACAAAGGTGGAGAATATTGAGATTGGCAGCAAGCAGCTCATTTATCTCGAAAACTCCAGCAACAAGGAGATCGACATGGGGTATACGTATAACCTGGTCTGGTCTGACCCCGAAGCGCAGATCGTCTATAATGTGTCGGTTCGCCAGGAGAAATCTGAGTTGACCAAGGATGAGGTCATCCGCATTGCTGCCGGTATGATGAATTAAACGAACGCAGATATTACGCTCAGGGCTGTTTCGCTAGCTATGATAGCGGGACAGCCCTCGAGCGTTTTTTGCATGTGCGAAGGACTGCATATTCGTGAGATTTTATAAGAATTCGTGCATTGCTCTCATATGAACTTTTTACGAACGTTAGTTCGACAAAATTTGACGAAATAGAAATGTTTAGGTTGACCTAAAGTTGATTCGGTGCATGCGTGTTGATTTGCGAAGCAACAAATGGGCCATTTCTATATGTAGTAACTACAGTCTCACCCTTTCTCAGCGCTTGGACAACCTGAGCAAGGCGGGTTTGAGCGCAAGAAAGGAGCCAAGGCCTACATCGGTGGGGGTTGGCGGCTACGCCCTTCTTCCACAGGCCATTCTCAGGAATCGGCAACGTAAAAGGAGCTACGACAGATTTAGATAGCAGCAGTCTTCCCCACGTTGTAGAGTCCGGCACTTTTATAGAATTCCGCCAGCCACGCTCTGCAAGTACTTTCCAGACCTCTGCTTCCATCTTCCGTAAGCGTTCCGCTGCCCCAGCAGCAAAATCCAGTTACTTTAGTTACTAAATATTTTTTTTAATTACGTAAGCTTCCAAGAACAGCATCTTTGCCGCTATGATTATTGTGAAAATATGCACAAGGGGGCAAAGATTACACATGAAAAAGAAAACAGCAGCTGCTCTTCTTCTCATTCTCTCCGTCATGCTTGTTATCGCTGGATGCGGTAACGGAAACAGCAACAACAATACCAGCAGCAACGCAAATGAGAACAAGAGCAAGAACAGCGCGACAAACGCGCCGAAAGAAACTGAAGCCGTTTCGGGGGCATCCGAAGCAAGCTATACACCGTTCGATCAATTAAAAGATAAATATGATATTATCATTGTCGGTGCAGGCGGGGCTGGGATGTCTGCTGCACTTGAGGCAAAAGAAAAAGGCATGAATCCGGTTATTTTGGAAAAAATGCCGGTTGCCGGCGGGAACACAACAAAGTCATCTTCCGGAATGAACGCTTCGCAAACGAAATTCCAAAAAGAGCAGGGCATTGAAGACAGCAATGATTTATTTTATGAAGAGACATTAAAAGGCGGTCATGATACCAACGATAAAGAAATGCTCCGTTTCTTCGTTGACAATTCAGCAAGCGCAATTGATTGGCTGGATTCCATCGGAATTCGCTTGAACAACATCACGATTACTGGCGGGATGAAGGAAAAACGTACACACCGTCCTGAAGATGGTTCAGCGGTCGGACAATACCTTGTCAAAGGTTTGGTGAAAAACGTACAAGAAAAAGGCATCCCGCTTTTTGTGAACGCGGATGTTAAAGAGATAACTGAAAAAGACGGCAAGGCAAACGGCGTCAAAGTCCTCTTTAACCAAAAGGATGAGAAAACCATTACAGCGGCAGCTGTCATTGTGACGACCGGCGGTTTCGGCGCGAATATGGATATGATTTCTAAAGTGAGACCTGACTTGGAAGGATATGTGACTACAAACCAGATCGGCAGTACCGGTGACGGCATCCAGATGATTGAGAAGCTCGGCGGCACGACAGTCGATATGGATCAAATTCAGGTTCACCCGACGGTGCAGCAGGACAAATCCTATCTCATTGGGGAAGCTGTCCGCGGTGAAGGTGCTCTGCTTGTCTCAAGTGAAGGCAAACGGTTCACCAATGAACTGGACACACGAGACAAAGTCACCGCTGCAATCAATACACTTCCTGAGAAATCAGCTTTCCTTGTATTTGATTCCGGCGTAAAGACCCGTGTTAAAGCGATTGAACAGTACGATAAGATGGGCTTTGTGATCCAAGGAGATTCTATCGAGGCATTGGCCAAAGAAATGAATGTCCCGGCAGATCAGCTGCAAAAGACACTGGACACCTGGAACAGCTCGGTGAAGAATAAAAAGGATGCTGAATTCGGCAGAACTACAGGAATGGACAACGACTTGTCCGGTGCGCCATACTGTGCTATTAAAATCGGCCCCGGGATCCATTACACCATGGGCGGCGTAAAAATCAACACGAACACAGAAGTTCTGAATAAAGACGGCAAACCTATTACAGGACTGTTTGCGGCTGGGGAAGTTGTAGGCGGCCTGCACGGACAAAACCGGATCGGCGGCAACTCTGTAGCGGAAATCATTATTTTCGGCCGTCAGGCAGGTATTAAATCTGCTGAATTCGTAAAAGCACAATAAGTAATCAATACCTCTTCTACTAGGCAAACAAAAGCTTGGACTCAACAGAGTCCAAGCTTTTTGCTGCTTTTATGCCTGTACGGCGGGAGAAGGAGACGGCTTGCTTGATCGGCTCAGCGAGAACAGCTCCAGCTCGGGCCGGTATTTGCCGGCAAGGGTATCGGCCAGAAGCTCGGCAGCGATCATGCTGTAGACCGTGCCGTTTCCGCCATAGCCTTCAATGAAATAGCAGTGGGGATACTCTGGATGCGGGCCCATATAGGGCAGTCCGTCCCGGGTTGAGCCGAAGACGGCTCCCCATGAATATTCCGCTTCGATCCCCCGGATTTCCGGGAAAAGAGCTTCCAGCTCTTCTAGCAGCCGCTGGCCCTGGGAGAGTACGCGGATATCCCGGCGCTCCGGATCGGTCAACGGCTCATCTTTGCCTCCCGCAATAATGCGGTTATCCGGCGTAGTCCGGAAATAGAGGTACGGGCGGGCAGTTTCCCAGATCAGGCTCCGCTCATACCACTTAGGCAAATGTTCAAGCGGTTTTGTCATAATGGCGTAGGTATTAATGAGCTCGGCGCCACGGTCTTTTTTCATCTCCTGGGTTTCGTAGCCCATGGCAAAAATTACTTTCTTGGCGAAGATCCGTCCGTTCTCGGTAATGCAGGTCACACCCTCGGCGCTGTATTCATAATGCCGTGCCCGGGTATGCTCATAGACGCAGACTCCGTTGTCATGGGCCTTGTCAATCAGGCTGTGAACAGTACGGAAAGGATTTGTCTCCGCATCGCCTTTGGAATACAGCGCGGCTGGTTTGGAGAAGGCGTAATGTGAGCTGATCTTGTCCTGCTCCCAGAATTCCGAATCAAAGCCGTGCGATACCAGATTCTCATGCTCCAGCTCCAGAGCTGGCACATCCTCCGGTGTGCTTGCATACAGCAGGCTGCTGCGGGGAATAATCTGGGGATCAATGTTTAGCTTGTCCGGCAGCTCCAGAATTCTCCGGGTAGCCTGCTGGCACAGCTTATAGAACAGCACACCGTTTGCTTCTCCAAACGTATTCATGCACGCAGTCAGCGATTTGTCGTTGGCTATCTGCAGCAGGCCGGTATTGGCATGGGAGCTTCCGCTTCCAATTGCTCTTTTATCAATGAGAACTGTATCTGCTCCACTTAAAGATAAGCGGTAGGAGGACATGGCTCCGCCCATGCCTCCGCCAACAATCAGGCAATCGCATGTAATATCCCCTTCAAGCGCAGGATAGGATGGAGGATTTGGAAAAGAGCTGCCCCAAGGCAGCTGCCCGCTGTTTAGTTTCATTTGTTGATCTCTCCTTTATGAGATACCGATAGGGTAGTTTCGCCGGCTTTACCCGCTCTTATGCACGGGTTTAACCGGCATTCATCCGGGAGCAAGCATAACATCCATGCACACATAATGTGCCTGGGTACGCGGCATAATAACGACTGCTTGAACCATTTAGAAGGAGGGAAATACACACTATGCAATCGAACCAAATGCAGGCGCTTAGCGGCAAAGAAGTGGAATACATCGCTGACTCCATCTCTAATGAGGATCTGTTGATCAAGCAGCTGGCCGCAACCGCCGGGACGACTCAGAACGCCACGGTGCACCAAATCTGCGTGCAACAAATCCAAAGCCATACTGGTCATATGAATACACTTGTACAGCTGCTGGAGCAGCATCAGCAATACGCACCGACACAGCCGCAATAAAGCGGTCGGGCGTTGGTATGGAAAACAATTTCAACACTAAACTATTGAGGGGGTAATATTGTGTACGCACAAAACGGATCGGCATTTATGTCGGATGAGGATTTACTCAACACAGTGCTCGCAGATTTGAAACGGACGGTACGCGAATATACGACCGCTGCTACGGAGTCGAATTGTCCGACGGTACGCCGGGTGTTCAACGACCTGACCATGGATACTTTACACCTGCAGGGGGAACTGTACACGAAGATGTCCCAAATGAACATGTACACTACGCCAGGCAAGGCACTGCGCCAAGATATTGACAAGCAGATTCAGACCGCTCACCAGACCCAGCAGAAATGCCAGCAGTTCGTGCAGCAAAAAACAGGTGCAACCGGAACAAATGAACATTATGGAAATGTTCCCCAGCACCAGCAGAACGTACAGAGCTCTTACTATATGTAACCTTCCTGCCGGGGGGTGAAGCAACGAAGGGCCTAACCTGTTCGTGCGTAAAAACCTCTGCAGCTAAAGCCGTCCGCTATCCGCCGGATTTCCTCCGGAGGGGTGGACGGTTTTTTCTGTTGGCGGCCCTTATTTTGAGCACTGGCCCGTCTTCCCTGCGGGGTTATTTTGTTTGCAGAACCGTCATTTTCGTGTCATATTAGTATTAAACTCTTTTCGCAGGACGATGCGTGATCTTTACGCAGTTGCCGGTGCGAACTATCCGGAGGGAAGGCATGAAGGAAATGAATGAATTGAAGCGGAAAGTGCTGGAACTGCTCAAGGAGGACGCCCGAAGCTCTACGGCGCTGATGGCGACGTTGCTCGGAGCGGAAGAAGATGATGTTAAGACAGTTATTGAGCAAATGGAGAAAGATCATGTCATTGTAAAATATGCTACTGTCGTGAATTGGGATAAAGTGGACGACGAACGGGTGACCGCATTGATCGAGGTACAGATCACGCCTGAACGGGGCCGCGGATTTGAAGGCATTGCCGAACGGATCTATCTGTACCCGCAGGTCAAATCGGTCTATTTGATGTCCGGTGCCTACGATCTATTGGTGGAAGTGGAAGGACGCAACCTGCGCGAAGTCGCCAATTTTGTCTCCGAGAAGCTGTCTCCGATTGATTCGGTGCTCTCTACTAAAACCAACTTTACCCTCAAAAAATACAAACAGGACGGTATCATCTTTGAAGAGCATGAAGAGGACAAGCGTCTGATGATATCTCCGTAAAGGAAGTAATGATATGATCACCAATGAACCCAAACCAACCGGAGATACAGGTAAATCAATGAATTCATATTTGGCACCGCTGGTTCAGCAAATCCAGCCCTCAGGCATCCGCAAGTTTTTTGACCTGGCGGCTGGCAGCAAGGACATCATTTCTCTCGGGGTCGGGGAGCCGGACTTCAAGACCCCATGGCATGTCCGCGAAGCCTGTGTCTATTCGCTTGAGAGAGGTTTTACCGGATATACCTCCAATGCAGGGATGCCGGAGCTGCGTGAAGGCATTGCCAATTATCTTCAATCTCGTTTCGCTGTTGAGTATAATCCCGCTAATCAGATTATCGCCACGGTAGGCGGAAGTGAAGCAATTGATTTGGCACTCCGCGCATTGATCGCACCGGGAGATGAAATTCTCATTCCTGAGCCCTGCTATATTTCGTATTCGCCGATCACTGCAATTGGCGGCGGCATTCCGGTCGGGATCGAGACCTTTGGAGAAAATAACTTCAAACTTACGGCAGAGGCGCTTGAAGCCAAAATTACACCGCGCTCGAAAATATTGATCCTCTGTTACCCTAGCAATCCGACGGGGGCGATCATGAGCCGGGAAGATTGGGAACCGGTTGCCAAAGTCGTCAAGAAGCATGATCTCATTGTGATTTCAGATGAAATCTATGCCGAATTGACCTATGGAAGCAATCATGTGAGCTTCCCTTCACTGCCGGGGATGATTGACCGGACCATTCTGGTCAGCGGCTTCTCCAAAGCGTTTGCGATGACCGGATGGCGGATGGGTTATGCCTGCGGCCACCCCGATTTGATCTCGGCCATGCTGAAGATTCATCAGTATACAGTAATGTGCGCCCCTTCCATGGGGCAGGTAGCTGCACTGGAGGCTTTGACCAACGGTATGGAAGAGAAGGACCGGATGACGGATTCCTACAATCAGCGGCGGCGCCTGATCGTCAAAGGCCTGCGCGATGCGGGGTTGGACTGCCACGAGCCGCAGGGCGCGTTCTACGCTTTTCCAAGCATAAGCCGCACCGGACTGACCTCGGATCAATTTGCCCAACGTCTCTTGCTGGAGTACAAGGTAGCTGCTGTTCCTGGCAGTGTATTCGGCTTAGGCGGCGAAGGTTATCTGCGCTGTTCCTACGCCACATCGGTATCCCAGCTGAACGAGGCGATAGAGCGGATAGGTGAATTCGTCTTACAGCTGGAACGTGAGCGGACTGAATAAGGCAGTGAGATGAAGTTTAGGAGGGATGATTGTGCTCTGCGCCGATTGTTACTTGCCTTCCTATAGCGGGGAATGTTATCCGGGAAACGGAAAACGGTCCTGCAAGGGTGATGCTTCAACTCGCAAACTCTCTCTGGAAGATGAGATTCAGGCACTTCGCAGCAGAATGGAGCAGCTCTTTATACAGGAGAAATCCTTCACCTCGGATATTGTGATTGAAATCAGCGCTTTGCTGGACCTGAAGATTAATGAATATATGAGAGGACGTATGCGCAGGGATTGACTGCACATACATCCATTTGGAGATGGAGGGCCTTAGGGCCCTCTTTTTTGAAAATATAAGAATTTATATGCTTCACGCTATAAATTATCCTTCTATTTCTCGCCGAAAATAGATGTATCATATTACTAGTAAATTCCTTATAATGGGTTATGAATGAACAATCATTCATTTTACGGAGGTGTCTATGAGCATTCAAAGCAAAATGCTGGAGCAGAGATTTATCGACGGCTTTGAGCAACTCGCTCCAGATCAGGCAACGCGCCAAATTATAACTCACGCACTCGAGGTTTTTTCGAGGAAAGGATTTGCCGGGACCAAAATCAAGGATATTGCGGCCAGTGCAGGATTCAGCCAGGGGTATGTATATATGTATTTCAAATCGAAGGAGGAGATCTTTACCAAGATTGTCGAACTGGCCTCAGAAGGGGCAGGACGATCCGTGCAATATGCAGCGGAGCTGGAGGGGACTGCTATGGAGAGAATCACTTGGCTGACCGAGGCGTTTCTGTCCCCGGGCAGTCTTGCGATGCAGCATTGGCGGCTGATTCTTTTGCAGACGGCAACCTCCGAAGCCATCCCGGAAGAAGCGAAGCGGATCTCGAAGGAGAAGATCAGGGAGCCTTTTGAGCATCTGATTCCGCTTATTATGGAAGGCCAGCAGGCCTTGGAGATTGTGGAGGGCGACCCGCTGGAGCTGGCGGTTGCTTATTTTTCATTCATCCAGGGGCTGGGAATCGCAAGAGTTCAGGCCACGGAGCAGACGTCTTTTCCTACTACAGAGCTGGTGCTGCGCTTTTTGAAGAGAAGCTAACAGAAGCGGACATTGAACCTAAGGGAGAGAACAGCCATGGTCAAGGTATTTAAACGTGAAGCAGGCAAGGAGAGGGTGCTGCGTTCCTATAATGAGCTGCTGGGACGCTGGGCGACGGAATTCCGCGAGCTGGATATTGAAACGGAATACGGATCAACGCATTGTATAGCGGCAGGAGATGACGGCAATCCGCCCTTGCTGCTGCTTCACGGGGTGGGTGATAATTCAGCAGTGATGTGGATGCTCAATATGCAGGAGTTATCCCGGCATTTCTATTGCATCGCGGTAGACACGATAGGCGGACCCGGAAAAAGTATTCCTAACGCCAATTTCAGCAAGCGGACGTTCTCACAGGTGGATTGGATTACTGCCGTAGCCGATGGGCTGGGGATGGGAAAATTCCATCTGGCGGGTGTATCGAATGGTGCTTACATGGCTTTTAATTATGCGACCTGCCTGCCTGAAAGAGTAGACGGGGTAGTGTGCATGGAAGGCGGGATGATTACTGCTCCGATGAAGGCGATGATCCAGACGTTAATGATGATGTTCCCGGAAATTCTCGTTCCGACCCGCAATAATCTGCTTAAGGTCACCCGAAAGCTAAGCTCGCCAAACTCCGGACTTTTTGACAAGCATCCCGAAGTGGCCGAGCATCTGGTGCTGTTAATGAAGAATCATAATCAGCAGGCCATGTTTGTTCATCAGCTTCAGCTTTATGATAAAGAGAAGGCGGTTGCGATCAGAGACAAGCTTTACTTCCTGGTGGGGGATTACAAGCTGGGCCACAAGAAGGATTTCCTGGAGATTTTGAAGGATGGGGATTTCCGCTATAAAGTGATCGGGGATGCAGGGCATGGGGTTAATCATGAGCAGCCGGAGATCATCAACAGGGAGATTATCAGCTTTCTGCAGGAACAGGAGGCGCAGGTGTGATAGAAGAGGCTATACAAAAACGCGAAAACCGTAATTTGACTGAACTTGCCATGGACCGTCAGGACTCAGGCAGTTATTAACATGGCAGAAATACCGATCTTCATTTGCCAACTTTACATCCTACCGATTAAACTATGAATATGTGATGTTGAGAGTAAAGGGGGCAGAAAAGAGATGGCGATTTATACACGTACGGGGGATAAGGGAGAAACATCGGTCATCGGCGGCCGGGTAGGCAAGGATGATGTCCGCGTCGAGGCTTACGGAACGATTGATGAGCTGAACTGCTTTGTGGGTCAGGCCCGCAGTCTGATGGAGGATGAGAGGTTCGCCGATGTCCGGGAACAACTGCTGGAGATCCAGCATGAGCTGTTCGATTGCGGTTCGGATCTGGCTTTTGTAAAAATCAGCGAGAGCAAATATAAGGTCAAGAGTGAGATGGCGGTTCGCCTGGAGGGCTGGATCGACGAATTGCAGGCGGAGAATCCTGTGCTGGAGCGCTTCATTCTGCCAGGCGGCAGCCAGCTGTCCTCAGTGCTGCATGTCTGCCGCACCGTCTGCCGCCGTGCAGAGCGGCGGGCGGTTACGCTGGGCCGCAGCGCAGATATTAATCCGGAAGCTGTGATTTATTTGAACCGGCTTTCGGACTATTTCTTTGCGTTGGCCCGCACAGCGAATACCCGGCTGGAGATTGCTGATGTTGAGTATGTGCGCAGCAAAAAGGTGTTCCGCAAATAATATGACAAGCTATTATTCACCGATCTCCTATATTGTGCCGCCGTCCGAGGACGGCTGGCTGCTGAAGACCATCCTGCAGAAGCGGATGGATGTGTCCCGCAAGCTGCTCTCCCGCCTGAAGATGACAGAGCAGGGGATTATGCTGAACAGCGAGCGAGTCTATATCAGCGTCCGGGTCAGCGCCGGAGACACCGTGGACATCCGGATGGAGCAGGAAACGTCGGAGGATATTTTGCCGCAGGACCTTCCGTTTGATATCCTGTATGAGGACGAGCATCTGCTGGTCGTGAACAAGGCAGCTGGAATCATTGTCCATCCGACCCATGGCCATTATACTGACACACTGGCAAATGGGGTCGTCCATTATTGGGCGCAAAAGGGAGAACAGTACCGCTTCCGTCCGGTTCACCGGCTGGACCAGGAGACGTCGGGCGTACTGGTAATCGCGAAAAATCCTTATAGCCACCAGCATATTTCCGAGCAGATGATTGCCGGAACCGTGGACAAACGTTATGCGGCCTTTGTTCACGGAATTCCTGCGGTGCCGCGCGGTGATATCGACGGTCCCATCGACCGTGACCCGGCAGAACCGCACCGGCGCATCGTGACGCCGGACGGCTATCCTTCCCTGACCCGGTACGAGGTCAAGGCAGCTTACCCGGGCCGTGCGGCGAGGGTGGAGCTGAAGCTGGAAAGCGGCCGCACCCATCAGATCCGGGTGCATATGAGCTCCATCGGCTGCCCGCTGATCGGTGACGGCATGTACCGCCACCTGCTGTATGGCAAGGAGGAGCTGACTTCGGAGGAAGCGGCATGGCTTGCGGGCATCGCGGAGCTGGATGCCTCAATTCCGCGGCAGGCGCTGCATGCGGTGCGGCTGTCGTTCAAGCATCCGGTCGGGCTTGCGGAGCTGGTCTTTGAAGCGCCGCTGCCGCCGGATATGTCGCTGCTTGAGCAGAAGCTGGAAAAGGAGAAGGCTGGGGAGTAGCGGTACTGCACCTGCACTGCACCTGCACAAGCATATGTCGCCGCAACACCTGGACCTCGTGATTAACGGGAAAAGGTCCCTATAATTATCGCTTTTGAAAGTAGCGGAGTGAATAGCAGGATTTACTACCTGTAATTTTATCGATAGTGTGTTATAGCGTGATTTCTACAATTATAGAGGGAGTAATTCCCGCTATCCTTTTATAATTGAGGGTTCGGCCGGAACTAGCGGGCATATTTCCCTCTAGTAACGCCCGTATTACTGATCTAATGCACTGCAAGACGAAAAGATAGGCCGAAATTACAATTCTATCTGTGAATGATACATGACTGCACCACGGGTCATCTCCTTAGCTGCAGTTGGGCTACAATTGAATTCACTATAAATTTTAAAGGGAACTGCCAAAGGAGCTGCTATGAGTCAACTGAAAGTATTTCAATATCCAAAATGTGGAACCTGCCGCAGCGCTGTCAAATGGCTGAAGGAACAGGGGCATGAGCTGGAGCTTCAGCATATCGCCGAGCAGCCGCCCACTGTGGAAGAGCTGCGTTTGCTGGTCGCGAACAGCAGGCTTCCGTTGAAGAAGTTTTTTAATACGAGCGGTGAGGTGTACAAAGCGCTGGGGCTGAAGGACAAGCTGTCCAGCCTTAGTGAAGATGAGCAGCTTGAACTGCTGTCCAGCAACGGGATGCTGATCAAACGCCCGGTAGTCACTGACGGCAAGAAAGTCACTGTAGGCTATAAAGAAGAGCAATACGGCGAAGCCTGGAGCAACGCCTAATAAGATGGAATATAAGGAGAGGTTACACATGAGTTCAGTAACAACGGGCCGGGTAATGATCGTCGATGGAATGGCTCTGCTGTTCCGGGCCTTTTATGCGACCTCTTATGGAGGATATATCCGCAAGACGAAGGCCGGACTGCCGACCAATGCGGTGTACGGATTTTTGCAGTATTTTTTCGATGCGGTGGGCACATTTGAGCCTTCCCATGTGGTCTGCTGCTGGGATATGGGCAAAGGGACTTTCCGCACCGAGAAGTATGACGGCTACAAATCGAACCGGATTGATGCGCCGCTGGAGCTGATTCCACAGTTTGATCTGGTTAAGGAAGTCGTGGCTGAACTGGGTGTACCGAATATTGGACTGGTGGGCTATGAAGCGGATGACTGCATCGGTACGCTTGCTTCATGCTACAGCGGGGAATCCGAGGTGTACATTCTCACCGGCGATCACGATATGCTGCAACTGGTCAACGATAACGTCAAAGTCGTCATTATGAAAAAAGGCCGCTCGAACTATAAAGTTTATGATCCGGCGGAATTGCTGGAGGAAAAGGGCCTCACCCCTGCCCAGGTGATCGATTTGAAGGGCTTTATGGGCGACACCAGCGATAACTACCCCGGTGTAAAAGGCATTGGCGAGAAAACGGCGCTGAAGCTGCTGACCGAATACGGTACGGTGGAAGGCGTAATCGAGAATCTTCATCTGCTTCCCAAAGGCGTGCGTGCCAAAATTGAGGCCGATCTTGATATGCTTCACCTGTCCCGTGAGCTGGCGGAAATCCGCTGTGATGTTCCGGTAGTCTGCACGCTGGCTGAATGCCTGTGGGCGCTGCAGCGCGAGACGGCAGCCCGCAAGTTCCAAGAGCTGGAATTCGGCAGCCTGATGCATCTGATCGGCAGTGTGCAGGATGAGCGGGGCATTGTACAGATCGAGCTTGGGGATCTGGGCTGACCTTCGCCAGCCGCTGATACAGGTTGATTACTTTTTTGCAAAAGCACTCTTGAACCCATATAGGTTCCAGAGTGCTTTTTTTGCGAACGGGGCGGAACATGTTATATAAAGATTGACGAAGGGGTTTAGCAGTGTTTATAATATTAATATAATTATTAAGTGGTTAATATATATATTAATTATTGAGAGGTGGATTATTAAAATGGCTCAGCGTGCAGTATTAAATGCGGATATCTGCAAGGGAACAATCAACCGGAATATTTATGGACATTTCTCCGAGCATTTGGGACGTTGTATTTATGAAGGCATCTGGGTAGGTGAGGATTCGCCGATCCCGAACACGAACGGCATCCGCAACGATGTTGTGGAAGCGCTTAAAGAAATCAAGATTCCGGTGCTCCGCTGGCCGGGCGGCTGCTTCGCCGATGAATATCACTGGAAAGACGGCATCGGTCCGCGCGAAGGCCGCAAACGGATGATCAACACGCATTGGGGCGGTACGGTGGAGAACAACCATTTTGGCACCCATGAATTTATGGAGCTATGCGCCATGCTGGATTGTGAGCCTTATATCAACGGCAACGTCGGCAGCGGCACGGTCCAGGAAATGTCGGAGTGGGTGGAGTATCTGACGTTTAACGGCGTTTCGCCAATGGCGGAGCTGCGTCAGGAGAATGGCCGGCAGGAGCCGTGGGCCGTGAAATATTTTGGCGTGGGCAACGAGAACTGGGGCTGCGGCGGAAATATGCGTCCTGAATATTATGCCGATCTGTACCGCCGGTATCAGACCTATGTGCGCAATTATGGAGACAATAAGATCCATCGCATTGCCTGCGGTCCGAATGTCGATGATTATCACTGGATGGAGGTCCTGATGCGTGAAGCCACCCGCTATATGGATTCCATCACATTGCATTATTACACCATTCCGGGTCCTGCCTGGGAACAGAAGGGGGCGGCTACCGGATTTGAAACCGGCGAATGGTTCTCTACGCTGGAGAAGGCGCTGCGCATGGATGAGCTGGTAACCCGCCATAGTGTAATTATGGATAAATATGATCCGGAGAAACGTGTGGGCCTCATTGTCGATGAATGGGGAACCTGGTATGATGTTGAGCCTGGAACCAATCCCGGCTTCCTCTATCAGCAGAACACGATCCGTGATGCGCTGGTTGCGGGTGTGACCCTCGACATTTTCCATAAGCACAGCGGCCGCGTTCGGATGGCGAATATTGCCCAGACGATCAACGTGCTGCAGGCTGTAATTCTTACTGAAGGCGAGAAAATGCTGCTGACTCCTACGTACCACGTATTCAACATGTACAAGGTGCATCAGGATGCGGAACTGCTTGATCTTTCGCTGGAGAGTGGCACCTATAGCTTCGAAGGCCGCGAGATTCCGGAAGTCTCGGCCTCAGCTTCCATTACGGCGGAGGGTGTAATTCATGTCAGCCTGTGCAACCTGAATCATGCTGCAGCAGCATCGCTTCCGCTGGAGCTGCGCGGACTTGCCGGGAAAGAGGTTGAGATTACAGGAACGACGCTGGCCGGAACAGCAATTGATGCCCACAATACATTCAGCCAGCCGGAGGCAGTGACGCCACAGCCGTTTACCGGCTTTAAGCTGGAAGGCGGCAAGCTTAACGTTGAGCTGCCTCCGATGTCGGTGACCGTGCTGGAAATTACCCCGAAGGCTTAAGGGAGCATCCGATATGAGTACTTTATCGACCTGCAAGGGCTGCCGGGAAGAGTACAAGGTGACGGATGCCCAGATTGCCCGGATTCTGGCTTCATCAATGTTCACCCCGGACAACACCGCTTCAGATGAAGTATACAGGGAGCGGGTTGCCCTTTGCTCAGCCTGCCCGAAGCTCCAGGATGGCGTAACATGCACAGCCTGCGGCTGTATCATTCCGGTCGTGGCCAAGCTGAAGGAGCGTGGCTGCCCGTTGCCGGGCGGCGGATTGTGGAGTCCGGTCACTGAGTAGCGGTTCCGTCAAGCCGTTGGAGAACCTTTGTCACAGAGGAAGTGTCCATTGGCTGTGAATACCGGAAAGAACCCCCTGGAGTCCCAGGCATACTGAAACTTTAAACGCCCCATCCCTCGCGGTATTGTATCCACGAGTGATGGGGCGTTTGTTTGAGAAAAATTTATAGATGGGCTTGACAGAGCAGGCATCGCTTGGCTAGGAAACTGTTCCATTCCCATTGTCAGTACCTGCTGCTGCATCCCTTTTATCCGCGTCAGCACCATTGAATCCATCGGTATAGAACAGCTCTACGACCAGATCCTCGTTGTAATTGCCGAAGCCTTTGCCGAATAAGGTGAGGCCGCCGATATGTTCGGCATCCTCTTCCACCGAGAGCCTGAAGGTCCACTGCTTGTTGCGGATTGCAACCTGCTCCAGCGTAATGTCGGAGAGTTTTAAGCCGTCCATATAGGTTCCTTTTGGGGTAATGCGCAGCTGCTTGAGCAGGCCGTATTGATTGGTGTATGCCGGCCACCATGCAGGGGTATATTTCCCCGGGCTGTCTCCGTAATCGCCCGGGCTGGTCCAATACCCGAGCTTCTGGCCATTCAGCGTGAACGCAATATCCGAAGGCCAGTTATTATTGGTTGACGGTGCTTCGGAGGCAATCTCCATCGTAATGATGAGCTCCTCCGGCTGCTGGCTGGACAACAGGAAGTTGGGTATTTTGTATTCAACATAACCTTTGCCAAACCAGAGAATTCCGGCATTCATCCGCTCCATATCCCAGAAATAACGCGGATCGTCGAAGCTGCCGATGATATGCTCGGTAGTGGCCAGCCCGCAGGTTGGCTCTATCTCAAAGTCGGAATAATGTCCGACCGGTATTTCTTTCCGGTGACCCTTGCGCTCTGCTTTGGCCTGAATTGGGAAGATGATCTCCACACCTTCAGCGGCAAGAGAACAAATCTTCTGCAGTCCACTTCGTCCGGGAGCCATATGGGTGCGGATCAGGCCGGCCGTTTCCAGCTTGCGCACATGCATTGTCATAATGGCGCTGCTCAGCTTGACCGCTCCCGCCAATTCCTTTACGTTCATGGGCTGAACAGCAAGCAGCTGCAGCATTCGCAGACGTACAGCGCTTGAGAGCGCCTCGTACACCGGCAGGGAATCTTCGGTAAGATCAAGTTTCATTTTCTGGGTACGCCTCCGGATTCAAGTTATATAGTTAATAATTATATTACTTAAATGGCTTTCTTACAACCCGTAGGGTTCAACGGATGGTGCGCTGGAGAACTTTGCCGCTCCACTTTTATCACAGACACCGCCCGGCGAAGTCCACTATAATGTACAGGACAAATTAGCGATAAGACAAGGTGCCCTTGTAACTACAAGGGGTAACAGGGAATCGGGTGCAAATCCCGAGCGGTCCCGCCACTGTAAGGAAGAGCTGAACTTCAGCATGTCACTCGGCAAACAGCCGGGGAAGACGAAGGAAGGCGTTATGATCCCGAGCCAGGAGACCTACCTTGTTTGCGCGCACCACGACTCTACGCGGATAGGAGCGGTGTACGAATTGGTTAAAGAGATGAAGGCATGCAGTTTTGGAGACGGTGGATTTTGAAGATTTGGTACAGAGCAAGTGCCAGCTTCAGCTCCCCCACATTACAATTCTGCGATTCTCCGCGCTGTTGCAGCGCGACCACCATCTCTTACATATCTGATGACGTACATAGCACTCCCACCCCCCGGGGCGGGAGTTTTTGATTTGATGACGCACAAAATGACGAATCGATGGAGGGAAAAGGATGAACAAACGCAGATTTTGGAGTTTTGCTGCACTCATTGCCGGATTTACCGTTTATTTTTTGCTGAATGAGCCGGGCACTGCTAACGCGATGCATATTATGGAGGGTTTTCTGCCGGTAGGCTGGGCCGTATTCTGGTGGGCGGCGTTTCTGCCGTTTTTTGCCCTTGGAGTCCTTAAGCTGAAGAAAATGACCAAGGACAACCCGGAGCTGAAGCTGCTGCTTGGGCTGGCGGGTGCATTTACCTTTGTATTGTCGGCACTCAAAATGCCTTCCGTAACCGGAAGCAGCTCCCACCCTACAGGAACGGGACTTGGTGCTGTAATGCTGGGGCCGCTGCCGATGAGCGTAATCGGGTCTGTTGTGCTGCTGTTCCAGGCGCTGCTGCTGGCACACGGGGGGATAACGACACTCGGTGCGAATGCCTTTTCGATGGCGGTGGCCGGTCCTTTTGCCGGGTATGCGGTCTATAAGCTGATGATGAAGGTGAATGGACGTGAAAAGCTGGCAGTCTTTATGGCGGCGGCAGTGGCCGATCTCATGACGTATGTGGTGACCTCGGTTCAGCTTGCAGTGGCTTTTCCGGCGGCAGACGGAGGTGTGCTGGCTTCTCTGATTAAGTTCGGCGGTATTTTTGCCGTGACGCAGATTCCGCTCGCCATCAGCGAGGGGCTGCTGACCGTGCTGCTCTGGAACTGGCTGAAATCCTACAGCCCGAATGAGCTGTCGCTGCTGAAACGGCAAACCAAGGGAGGAAGTCTGTGATGAGCAATAAGTGGAAAAATGGGTTGATGCTGCTGGCGGTGATTTTGCTGGTGGTGCTGCCTCTGCTGCTGGTGAACGGGGAATTCGGCGGGGCTGACGATGCCGCAGAGGGTGTAATTACAGAGATTGATCCCGGTTATGAGCCCTGGTTCAAACCGCTGACCGAGCTGCCTGGCGAAACGGAAAGCATGCTGTTCGCGCTGCAGGCGGCGATCGGGGCCGGAGTGATTGGCTATTCCATCGGCCTGCTGAAAGGCAGACAGGACCGGCGCAAGCTTAATGATCAGAAGAATTGATGCGTTATCCTACAGCAATGCGCTGAGGCAGTTGCCCGCGATGTGGAAAAGCCTGTTCGCAGCGTTCATGTTCATCCTTTCCTATGCGCTTCATCCGGCCTTGCAGCTTGTGATTGCGGGCTGGATGACCGTGTGGTGCGTCCTGTACGCCAAAATCCCGCTGCGCGCTTACGGCCTGCTGTTTGGTACGGCACTTTTGTTCTTTTGTCTGAGCCTGCCGGCACTATTGCTTGAAATTGGCCGTCCAACTGCCGGTGAGGCGGTAATGTCCTTGCAGCTCCCGGCTTCGACTCGTTCACTATACATTACAGCGGAGGGACTGCACCGGGCAGGGTTGCTGCTGGCGCGCGTGTTGGCCTGCCTGACCTGCTGCTTTTTTATCATATTTACAACACCGTTCGGAGAATTGCTGCAGGTACTCCGCAGGCTGCGGATGCCGCAGATCGTACTGGAGCTCATGCTGATTATGTACCGTTTTCTGTTCCTGCTGAGCGATACCGCACATGGAATGATGCTGGCCCGGCGGCTGCGCGGCGGCAGGAGAGGACGGGTGGCCAAACTGCGGGAAGTTGAGGGAATGGCGGGCTCACTGTTTGCGAATACGATGCACCGCTACTACGGGCTGTCGCAAGGGCTGATAACCCGGGGGTACATGGGTGAGATCATTTTGCCGCCTTATGTGTCACGCCCGGTGCCGCGCAGATTCGCGGTTCAGGCCTGCACCGGTATTTCCCTGCTGCTGCTCGCTCAGCTATGGATCTTGCGGAGCTGGTGATTTCTTGATTAGGGAAGCGGCCAACGGCAGGAGTTAAAGTGGAGACTGAACTAAGAGTAAGGAGATTGCAATGAATAACGAATATAGCCTGGTCTTTGAGGGGGTCGCCTACAGTTATCCGGACACGGCGGAACCTGCGCTGCGGGAGCTGACTGTCTCCATCCCCAAAGGACGAAAAACAGCAGTGCTCGGCCACAACGGCTCCGGCAAATCAACCTTGTTCCTGCATGCGGTTGGCGTACTGCGTCCGCAGAAAGGCAAGGTGCTGCAGGGCGGTACCCCGCTAACCTATTCCAAAAAAGAGCTGGCCGCCCTGCGCCGCCGCGTGGGCCTCGTCTTTCAGGACCCCGAGCAGCAGCTGATTCTTAGTACGCCTATCGAGGATATTTCTTTCGGACTGCGGGGGACGGGCATGGATGAGGCCGCTATTCAGAAGCGCTGCCTGGAAGTGCTGGAGCAGCTGAATCTGCTGGCTCTGCAAGACAAGCCGGTTCATCAGCTCAGTCTGGGCCAAAAAAAGCGCACGGCGCTCGCAGGGGTCATGGCGATGGAGCCGGAGCTGATTTTGCTGGATGAGCCGACCTCCTATCTGGACCCGCTCTCCGAGAGACAGCTGCTTGCGGGACTTGAGAGCATTTATGCCAAGGGCACCACGGTGGTCATGGCGACGCATGATATGAATCTGGCCTACCGCTGGGCGGACTGGATCATCGTGGTGGATAAAGGCGTCTGCCGGGCAGCCGGATCGCCGGAGGATATTTTTGCAGACGGGGAAGACATTCGGGCGATCGGCCTTGACCTGCCGCTGCTCGCTGATTTATGGCATAGCCTGCCCGGCCGTTTGACTGCCGGGCAGACTGCTCCCCGGAATGCAGAAGAGTTCAAAGCCATTCTGAAGCGGGAAATTCAATAGAGTGATTACGTCAATGACAGATGTGAAAGTACCTGATTGGGCAGAAGCATCTGCTAGATATAGAGCGTTGTAGCAAGCAGCAGGGAAAGCATGAAATCAAGTTATTTTGTGGACGGGGGAAAAAGGATGAAGAAACAAGGAAAGCTGCTGATTATCGGCTTTGGCCCCGGTGCCCTGGAGCATATTACAGGCCGCGCACTGGCTGCGCTTGAGGAAAGTGAAGCTGTTATCGGCTATAACACCTATGTAGAGCTGATCAAGCCGCTGCTGAAGCATCAGGAAATTGTCGGCACCGGTATGACCGAAGAGGTCAGCCGGGCCCAGGAAGCGGTGCGCAGGGCGGAAGCGGGACAGAGCATTGCGGTCATTTCCAGTGGGGATGCAGGTGTGTACGGGATGGCCGGACTGGTGTACGAGGTGCTGATCGAACGGGGCTGGAAGCGTGCGGGCGGTGTGGAAGTTGAGGTGATTCCCGGAATATCGGCGATCCAGTCCTGCTCCTCACTGCTGGGAGCGCCGATTATGCATGATGCCTGCACGATCAGCCTGAGCGATCATCTAACGCCGTGGGAGAGCATCGCGGCGCGTGTCGATGCGGCGGGTGCGGCGGATTTTGTAATTGCCTTCTATAATCCGCGCAGCGGCAAACGGACGCGGCAGATTGAGGAAGCCCGCAGCATTTTGCTTCGCTACCGCGATCCGTCCACGCCGGTTGGCATTGTCAAAAGCGCCTACCGTGACCGCCAGCAGACGGTTGTAACTACGCTGCAGGATATGCTGGAGCATGAGATCGGCATGCTCTCCACAGTTGTGGTCGGCAACTCCGCGACTACCGTCTATGAAGGTCTGATGGTGACGCCGCGCGGCTATGAGCGCAAGTACAGTCTTGGCGCCGAGACGCAGGCGCTGAAGCCGCATGAGCGGCTGCGGACAGCGGCAGAGCCGTGGTCGCTGGCTGCGGCGGCGGTTGCCGCAGAGGCCGCAGCAGAGGCGAATGACGCTGCTGGCTCTATGGGCAGCGCGGCTACTGCGGAGAGCGGAGCTGCTTCTGTAGCGGCCCGGACGGAGCTGCCTAAGGCTTTTGCTTCCGCCGTTTCGCCGGCGGTGCAATTCGAAGCCTCCGAACTGGAGGTTTCGCCGGCACTTGGCAGCCATAGATATAGCGGCGCACAGATGGCGCTGCTTGCGGAGCTTGCAGGCGATGAAGGTCAGCTGGTGTATACGCGGGACGGACATTTTTTGCTGCGCAGTAGTGGGGCTGAGCAGGAGGATAAGGCGTACCGGCTGGCAAAGGCCGGGCTGAATGTGAGCCTGCCGGGGGATTTTGTGAAAGTGAAGACGTGCGGCTTCTGTGAATTAAGAAAGAAAGACGGGCTTAATGCGGCTATCCGCCTTCATAAGCTGCTCCACGGACGGCCGGTGCCGCGGGAACTTCAGATCGGTGTAGCTGGTTGCGGCATGGCCTGCAGCTCAGCTGTGCTGGAGGATATCGGCGTAGTGTACTCCAAGGGCAGCTTCGATCTGTACCTTGGCGGGAAGAAGTCGGGACGAGGCGCACATGCAGGCAGCCTGTTCCGCGAAGGAATGAATGAAGATGAGCTCATAGCCGCAGTTACAGCGATTGCCCTGCGATACGGTTCGCAGGGCAAAATCAATGAACGGTTTTATACATTTTTTCAGCATGGGGGCCACAACGAATGAAAACAGTATTGCTCGTAGGACACGGCAGCCGGGTAGCGGAGGGCAACGATGAACTACGGAAATTCACAAGTGAGCTTGCTGCCCGCAAGCCGGAGCTGACCTTTGTAACCTGCTTTATAGAACTGGCTTCGCCTTCGATTGCTGAGGGCATAGAGCTTTGTGTAAAAGGAGGCGCTTCGACGGTTTACGTGGTACCGATTATTTTGTTCGCGGCTGGCCATTCCAAGCTGGACATTCCGCTGGCCATTGACCAGGCGAAGCTAAAGTATCCCGGCGTGGAATTTGTGTACGGACGTCCGGTCGGCGTGCAGGAGCGGGCGGTGGATATTTTGCTGGACCGGATCGCAGAAGCAACTGCGTGGAGACAGCCGGACCAGCCGGAAGACAAGATGCTGACATCGGGGGAGAATACGAGTGACGCGGGTGTGAAAATCTCGAAAGTGGAGGACCAAGACACCATTATTCTTGTTATGGGCCGTGGAGGCAGCGATCCTGATGCCAACAGTGATTTCTATAAGCTGACCCGCCTGCTGTGGGAAAGGACTGCTTATAAAAGCGTAGAGGGCTGCTTTATCGCCATTGCCAAACCTTCGCTGCCCGAGGGACTGGAACGTTGTCTGGCATTGGGTGCGCGTAAAATTGTGGTGCTGCCGTATCTGCTTTTCACCGGAGTACTGATGAAGCAGTTTTCCGATATCATCTCGCAGTTCGCTGCCGGGCATCCGGAGGTCGAGGTTGAGCAAGGCAGTTACCTTGGTTCTCACCCGCTGCTGTCCGACATGCTTGCGGAGCGAATTGAAGAGACATTGGAAGGCCAATCCTTCGCCAACTGCGATAACTGCAAATACCGTGTTGAGGCGGCCGCACACCACCATCATCACCACCACCTTGGTGAGGAAGATCATGAAGAGGGACACGGGCATGATCATCATCATGGGGAAGAGCATAATCACGAGCATGGGCATCACCTCCATCACCATCATCACGGAGAAAACCATAACCAGGAGCACGGGCGATGTGGCCATAATCATGCGGCTCATGGGCATCAGTGCTGCAGCGGGCAGCATGAACAGGAGCATCACTCCGAGATGGATACGGACGGCAAGATACAGCCTGGGCAGGACCCTTCAGTACAGGCAGTATCTTCAGCTAACGGACCGAAGGAATTCTGAACGCTATGATATTTATGTTGTGCGGAACGA
The DNA here is from genome assembly GCF_051594305.1 of Paenibacillus sp. IHBB 3054. Lineage (NCBI taxonomy): Bacteria > Bacillati > Bacillota > Bacilli > Caryophanales > Paenibacillaceae > Paenibacillus > Paenibacillus sp. IHBB 3054. The sequence continues at coordinate 50,347 of NZ_JBOFBG010000014.1, forward strand.
GTGATGCCCGGGAATTAGCGTTGACCTTGTCATGTCACGGACTGCCGCTGGTGGCCTCTGTCGTGACGCCAAGTGCAGCGGAGCGGCTTGAAGCAGCCGCAATACGGACTGCGGTTGGCAGGTTGGACCTCCCGGGGATGATCTCCTTTTTGCAAGAGGGGAATTACAGTGTTGTAGTAGACGCAAGCCATCCCTTTGCACTTGAGGCCCATGCCAATGCAATGGCCGCTGCGGAAGCGCTGGGGCTACCCTATTTTCGCTACGAGCGGCGAAGCCTTCATTTTGACAGTCATCCCCGGTTGATTTGTGTAGATTCTTATGAAGCTGCGGCCCGCAAAGCAAAACAATTAAAAGGCTCGGTCATGCTGACCACTGGTGGGAAAACACTGGAGATTTTTGCGGAGCAGCTGCTCGGCGATCCGGAGGTGCGCCTGACGGTCAGGCTGCTGCCCTGCCTGGAGAACATCGAGAAATGCCTTGCGCTTGGGATAGAACAGCGGAATATTATTGGGATGCAGGGTCCTTTTTCAAGGGGAATGAACGAAGCGATGTACCGGCAATACGGCACGCAGGTCATGATCACTAAGGAGAGCGGAGCCGAGGGATCTCTTGATGAGAAGCTGCATGCTGCACTGGATATGGGGCTTTATGTCATTTTGATAACACGTCCGGACACGCCTTATTGCGATTTTGGCAGTGTCTATCATGCAATGGATGAGATAGCTGGTGCGGTAAAAGCAGTACTGGCGGTGCATGACTGAAACGATGTGGAAACATCTATTGAATTATGAAAAGGGGAATGGACGTGGACTTTGGAACGGATTTCAAACCGCTGACGGTGCAGCCGCAGGAAATTGAGAGCTTGAGCTTTCAAATGATCACGAAGGAACTGGGAGTACATTATTTTAACGCTATGCAGTATCCGGTGGTGCAGCGGATCATCCACGCATCTGCCGATTTCGAGCTGGGGCGGAGTCTGGTGTTTCATCCCCGGGCGATTGAAGCGGGTATAGCTGCCATTCTGCAGGGCAAGCCGATCATTGCCGATGTGCGGATGGTAGAGGCCGGTATCGCCAAGGAAAGGATACATAAATACGGCGGAGATGTCAGGGTGCATATTTCCGATCCGGATGTCATCGAAGAAGCCAAAATGCTGGGGACGACCCGGGCAATTGTCGCAACGCGCAAAGCTTGTAATGAAGCTCCCGGCGGGATATATGTTATCGGCAATGCGCCCACGGCGCTGCTGGAGTTGATTCGTCTGGTAAAAGAAGGAGCGGCCCATCCCGGACTCGTCATCGGCATGCCCGTTGGTTTCGTATCCGCTGCCGAATCCAAAGATGAGCTGCGCAAGCTGGACATTCCCTACATTACGAACATAGGCCGCAAAGGCGGCAGTACGGTCGTTGTAGCAGCGGTGAATGCCTTAAGCCTGCTGGCTGTCCGGCAGGACACTGAGCAACAGGAATCTGGACGGTAGGCAGCAAGGTAGGGTTTTATACGAATAAAGAATAAATAATCATAGAAGTCGGGAACTAAGAAGAAACAAGCCAAGACAAGCCAAGAAGACAAGCCAAGACAAGAAGAAGCGAATTAATGAGAACCAAAGAGAGAGTAGAACATGCAGACCACAAGTGAAAAGAAACATCAAGTAAGTACTAAGAAGCATTAAGAGCACTAATAAGCTAAGAAGCACTAAGAGCACTAATAAGCTAAGAAGCACTAAGAGCGCTAAGAGCAATAAGAGCAATAAGTACGTAGAAGCACTAAGTTAAAATCTAGTGAGTCAAGCAAGTACAGCAATTACCGGTATCAACAGAGACCCATAACATACAGCAAAGAAGGGATCGGCATGACCGAGGAGACCGCTTCGAAACCTATGCGCCGGGGTTATACCACCGGCGCCTGTGCTGCCGCCGCAGCCAAAGGCGCGGCACTCCTGCTGATCACAGGCGATGCGCAGGAGAGCGTGGAGCTTTACTTGCCGGCGGGATTCCGGCATACCTTCGAACTGACCGGATGGCAGCGTCAGGATAATTTCACGGCAACCTGTGCCACGGTGAAGGATGCCGGGGATGACCCGGATGCCACTCACCGGGCCTGGATCGAGGCCACAGTTAGTTGGCTGGAACATCCCGGTGTGGAGATTGACGGCGGGCGGGGCGTCGGCAGAGTAACGAAGCCGGGGCTGCCGGTAGCGGTAGGAGAAGCCGCGATCAATCCGGTGCCCCGTCGTATGATTCTGGAAGCTGTATCCGAGGTGCTGGAAGAGCGTGGCGCCGCCCGGGGACTGCGGGTGGTAATCAGTGTGCCCGAAGGCGAAGCCATTGCGCTCAAGACTCTCAATCCGCGCCTTGGCATCGTAGGAGGTATTTCGATACTCGGCACAAGGGGAGTAGTTACGCCGTTCTCCACTGAAGCCTATAAGGCGAGTGTGGTTCAGGCCATATCGGTTGCAGCTGCTACAGGGAACAGGGGGCTGATCCTCACTACCGGCGGCAGCAGTGAAAAATATGCCATGGCAATGTTCCCGGAGCTTCCGGAGGAAGCTTTTATCCAGATGGGCGAATACGTGGGGTTCTCTCTCGGCCATGCCAAAGCCTTTGGATTCAGCAAGGTGACGCTTGTCGGCATGGCGGGCAAATATTCCAAAGTAGCACAGGGAGCCATGCTGATTCACTCGAAAAATGCGCCGGTTGATTTCGGTTTCCTGTCCCAAGTAGCGTCCGAAGCCGGGGTTGACGAAGAACTGGTGCAGGAGATTGCTGCCGCCAATACGGCTTCGCAGGTTGTGGACATGATGACGGCAGCCGGGAATTACGCTTTTTTTGAACAATTATGCCTTCATGCCTGCAGACATTGCCTGATTCACATGAATGGGGAGATGACGGTAGAAATGGTGCTGATCACGATGAAAGGCCGAGTGCTGGGAAGGGCGGAAATCTGTGGCTAATGTAATTTATATCATCGGTATTGGCGAGGATGGCGCAGGCGGGCTGACGCCGGGTAGCTTGAGAAAAGTGCAGGAGAGCGAGGTACTGCTCGGCGGGGAGAGGCAACTGTCGTTTTTCAGCCGGTACGATGGGGAAAAGATCACGCTGCAGGGCGGGCTGAAGCCTTTTGCCGATAAGCTGGAGGGATTGTGGAAAGCGGGAAAACGTATTGCAGTGCTGGCTTCGGGGGATCCGCTGTTTTTTGGGATTGGCGGCTACCTTGCCAAAAGGTTCGGGCCGGAGCAGGTCGAAGTGATTCCGCATTACAGCAGTGTGCAGCTTGCTTTTTCCCGGCTGGGTGACAGCTGGCAGGATGCAGAGCTTATCAGTCTGCACGGCAGGCCGATTAACGGGCTGGCCCAGCGGATTGACGGCAGGCAGAAGATTGCTCTTTTGACGGATGAAGTCAATACTCCTGCGCGGATTGCAGCTTACCTGCGGGAGTTTGGCATGACGGAGTATCAGGCTTTTGTCTGCGAGCGGTTGGGCGGCCCGGAAGAGGTCTGCCGGTTCTGGGAACTGGAGGAGCTGGAGCAGGCGGAGTTTGCAGCACTAAATGTAGTGATTCTGCGGCGGAAGCCGGGAAGTACGGTGGAGGTGCGGCGCGGATTCGCATATCCCGATGAGGTGTTCCAGCAGCGAAAGCCGGAAAAGGGCCTGATTACCAAACGAGAGGTCCGCGCTTTTGTCCTGTCGGAGCTGAATCTGTCCGAGGATGCGATTGTCTGGGATATCGGCTCCGGCTCCGGTGCAGTAGCGGTGGAGTGTGCGCGGATTGCCCGTCTTGGCAGGGTCTATGCCCTGGAAAAAGGGGCAGATAATCTGCCCAACATTGAAGCCAACCGGCGGAAGTTTCGTGCGGATTTTGCAATTATCCATGAAAAAGCCCCGCAGGGGCTGGATAAGCTTCCAGACCCTGACGCTGTGTTCATCGGCGGCAGCGGTGGCGAGCTGGCAGCTATAATTGCACATAGTGCGGCCCGGCTGCGGCCCGGAGGGCGGATCGTTGTGGGAGCCATCACGATTGAGACGCTGTATGGCAGCATGGAGGCGCTGGCACTCGCCGGATTTGCTCCGGAAGTAACGATGCTGCAGGCCTCACGGGGCAAACCGATTCTTGGCATGACCCGGTTTGAAGGGTTGAATCCCGTCTATTTGGTCAGCGGCCAAAAGACGGTTTAACCGATGAACGCTGCAGGGCAGCGAAAGATAGGTATGAGGCGGATAGCGGCTGCGGTGCGAAAAAGGTAGCGATACGAAGACGACTAGACGGCTACGGTACGAATAAGGTAACGATACGAGGACGACTAGACGGCTATGGTGCGAAGAAGGTAGCGATACGAAGGCGACTAGACGGCTACGATGCGAAGAAGGTAGCGATATGAGGATGACTAGACGGCTACGGTGCGAAGAAGGTAGCGATACGAAGACGGCTAAATGGCTACGTGCGAAGAAGGTAGCGATACGAGAACGACTAGACGGCTACGGTGCAAAGAAGGTAGCGATACGAGAACGACTAGACGGCACGATGCGAAGAAGGTAGCGATACGAGGATAGCTATGTGCAGAGGCGGACCCCAGCGACGTTATTTTATCAATGAGCCTTAGTTTTCCAAGTAAACGGACCCCAGCGTCGCTATTTCATTCGCTGGGCTGTACCGTGGAGGTAAATGATGTGAATAACGTCTCTGGAGTCCGAGAAGAGGGAAAAACAGCAAGAAATCTGCAAATAGCGCCTCTCCAGTCCGCGTAGCCACCAGTTGCTCGGATCATGAGTGATGGACCAAGCATTCTGTGCCAATCCCCCTTGAGAAGCTGAGTGCCGCATCCATCAGTTGCAAGGGAATCATCTGACTATCGTCCGGATATGCAATCGGCAATCTAAAGCGAAGCACATGGAAGATTAATCCAAATCTGAGTTAGTCACTACCAGATTTAGTCAATAACAGCTTCAGTCCATACGTGCACCCGTGCGTGCCAATCCGAACTCTTATATGCATACCTGCGTGCCGTACATACACGAAACTGTCGTCGCATATATCCCCCTGCCATAGGCAGTGGTGATCTAAAGATATATCCAAGTAAACATACAGCTCAATAAAAGGAGAAACTGGAGATGACAAACAATCAAGCGGAACCGCAACTGGTGCCCACAAGCGGGCAGTATACTGCCGGTGAAGGGACAGCCCAAGCGATGGCCCAAACTGCTGTGGAAAAGTATGAGTTTGTTGACGGCCAGCTGGAGGCCGAGAGTGAAATTGAGTCTAAGGCTGCTTTGCTGGCTGTAGGTACCTTGTATGGAGTGGGTGTCGGTCCCGGGGACCCGGAGCTGATTACGGTCAAAGCCTGCCGTCTGTTGAAAGAATGTCCGGTGATCGCCTATCCGGCTGCCAAAAAAGGCGGCAAATCCTATGCACAGGAGATCGTCGACACCTATGTAAATGAGGAGGAAAAGGTCATGCTGGGACTTGTGTTTCCGATGACCAAAGACCCTGTGCAGCTGGAGAACGGGTGGCGCTGGACTGTGGAGCTGTGCTGGAATGAGCTGCGCCTTGGCAATGATGTTGCTTTTGTGACGGAGGGTGACCCCAATCTGTACAGCACCTTTATTCATCTGGCCCGTTTAATGCAAGAGCAGCATCCCGTTGTGCCGATTGTATCGGTTCCCGGAATTTCTTCGGTGCTGGGTGCCGCTGCGGCACTCGAACAGCCGCTTGCCGACGGCGATCAGCGGGTGGGTATTATTCCGGCTACCGATGACCGCGAGGCGCTGAAGGAAGCACTGCTGCATCATGATACTGTAGTGTTCCTTAAGGTGGCGAAGGTGCTTGATCTGGTGCTGGAGGTGCTGGATGAACTGGGTCTTGGAGGAAAAGCGTCCGTTGTCACCAAGGTGACTTCTCCCTATGAGACCGTCTGGCGGGATGCCCGCGAGCTGCGCGGCTCGGATCTGGAGTATTTGAGTCTGATGGTGGTGAGCAAATGACGGAAGTACAGCTGGAACCTAAGGTTTACATCGTCGGGGCAGGACCCGGCGATCCTGAGCTGATTACCGTTAAGGGCAGCCGTATTCTGCGCTCGGCCGATCTCGTATTGTACGCCGATTCGCTGGTCAGTGAAGAGCTGATCTCCAGCGCGAAGCCCGGTGCTGAGGTGCTGCAAAGCTCAGGGATGGATCTGGAGCGACAGGTGGAGCTGATGGCAGAAGCGGTGCAGGCCGGCAAAAGCGTAGCACGTGTGCACACAGGCGACCCCTCGATGTATGGTGCGATCCTGGAGCAGATGTCGCTGCTGAAGCTGTGCGGCGTCGGCTATGAGATCGTGCCGGGTGTCAGCTCTGTTTTTGCCTCAGCGGCGGCGCTTGGCGCGGAGCTGACGGTGCCGGAGCTGACGCAGACGGTCATTCTGACCCGTGCCGAAGGGCGCACGCCCGTGCCCGAGCGCGAGCAGCTGCGCCGTCTGGCCAGCCATCACTGCACGGTGGCGCTGTTCCTCAGCGCTTCACTGGCCGGACACGCGGCGGAGGAATTCCTCGCCGCCGGGTGGAGTCCGGACACGCCTGTGGCTGTGGTCAAACGGGCCACCTGGCCGGATCAGCAGATTCTGCGGACAACGGTAGAGGGATTGGAGACTGACCTGCGTGAAGCGGGCATTACGATGCATGCGATGATTCTGGCCGGCTGGGCGCTGGATCCAGGGCTGGTCGACCGCGATGCCCACCGCTCAAAGCTGTACGACAAGACGTTTACCCACGGCTGCCGGGAAGGGACCGGCAATCATGGATAAGGAATATGCGGCAGTCGCCATCACGCGGAACGGCATTAAGCTTGCGCTGAGGCTGGGGGAGCAACTGGGCGGTACCGAAGTATTCTGCTACGCCAAGTACAGCGGGGAGCTTGAAGCGATACCGGGGGAACGCCGGATATTTGCCGAGCCGCTAAAAGAGCTGCTGCCGGTCTTATTCCAACGTTATGAGGCTTTGATTCTTTTCTTCTCGCTTGGCGCAGCGGTAAGATTAGCTGCGCCATTGCTGCAGGACAAAAAAACCGACCCCGCCGTCATCGTGATTGACGAACGCGGAGAGCATGTAATCAGCATGCTCTCCGGCCATTTGGGCGGGGCCAACAGGCTGACGCTGCAGATTGCCGGGCTGCTGGACAGCCATCCCGTGATCACAACCGCCTCGGATGTTCAGGGGACGTTCGCGGTGGACTTGATAGGCCGTGAATTCGGCTGGCGGCCGGAGAGCTTCGCCCACATGAAGGCGGTGAGCGCCGCCTTGGTGAACGGCGAGAGGGTAGCCTTCCTGCAGGAGCGCGGGGAGCGCGGCTGGCTGCACACTGGAGCGGCATTGCCCGAGCATGTGCAGCTCTGCGGCGATATGGCTGAAATGCGCGCGGCTTCCTTCAGCGCGGCAATTGTCGTAACTGACCGGCTGCTGAAAGCGCCGGAAGCGGCGGTGCTGCCGGAACGGACCGTAGTCTACCGACCGCGCAGCCTGGTGCTCGGCTTGGGCTGCAACCGCGGCACTTCGGCGGCGGAGCTGGAAGCCGTGGTAGAGGAAACTCTGGCAGAGCTGGGGCTGTCCCTCCTAAGCGTGCGAAATGCGGCCACTGCCGGGATCAAAGGTGATGAAGCCGGACTGCTCGCTTTGTGCGCCAAGCACGGCTGGGAGCTGGCTTTGTATCCGCCGGAGCAGCTGAATACGGTGCCGCTGGACCAGCCGTCAGAGATCGTATTCAAGGCGACCGGAGCCTATGGTGTTTGCGAGCCTGCAGCCCTTTTGTCTTCCGGTGCGAGGGACTTGCTTTTGCCCAAGAAAAAAAGCGGCAATGTGACGATTGCCGTGGCCAGGGTTATTTTTGACAGGGGGGAGGAAGACGCAGATGTATGAGCGGGAAGGAGACGGGCTTCCGTTGCAGCGGCGTGCCCGCATCCTTGTAGCTGGTACAGGCAGCGGTTCGGGAAAAACGACGGTAACGCTTGGACTGATGCGGGCCTTTGCCCGGCTTGGACTAAACGTGCAGGGCTTCAAATGCGGCCCGGATTATATTGATCCGGCCTATCATGCCGCTGTCACCGGACGATCACCCCGGAATCTTGATTCCTGGATGACCTCAGGTCAGTATTTGCTGGAGTACTTTCTGCGCTCCTCAGCGGAAGCGGATCTTTCGGTGATCGAAGGGGTCATGGGGCTATATGACGGCAAAGAAGCGACAGGGCTAACCGGCTCAACCGCCGAGATCGCCATCCTGACAGACAGCCCGGTATTGCTGGTGCTCGATGTCCGCAGCATGGGCCGCAGTGCGGCGGCAATGGTGCTGGGCTTCCAGCAGCTGGAGCCGCGCGTACGTATTGCCGCGGTTATCGTGAACCGCTGCGGCAGTGCCAGCCATTACCAGACGGTGAAGGCGGCGATTGAAGCCGCCTGCGGGATTCCCGTGCTGGGCTGGCTGCTGCGGGATAGCGGGCTTGACATTCCGGAGCGGCATTTGGGCCTGCTGCCCGCCGTTGAGCGGGGGGAGCTGAAGCCCTTGTTCGACCGTGCCGCCGATCTGCTGGCGGAGGGCACCGACCTCTCGGTGCTGCTGCAGCTTGCCGGAGCAGCGCCCCCGCTGCGGCATCCGCTCCTCTTACCGGAGATCCCGCTGGCAGAGATCTCCCTGTTTGGCGACCCTCCACAGGACGGGTCGCCAGCTGAAGACTACCCGGCGGCGGCGTCCGGTTGCCTGCGTGAAGATCAACCGGCAGGCATCGCGGAAACAGGATTGCCAACTAATCCAGCTCCCGGTTTGCACCTTTCCGGGGGTGTGGAAAGTGAACGGGCAGCATCTTCCCAGCGGCCAGAAAAGCCGACAACCGGCAGCGAATCCGCGGCGGTATCCCCAGCCGTATCCCATGCCGTGTCCCATGCTGTATCACTAGGCGGCCATCTTCCCATCGCTCCGTCACTTGCGTCAGCCAGCTACCAGTCACCGGTTCACCCTATCGCTCCGTCACTTGCGTCAGCCAGCCACCAGCCGCCGGTTCGCCCGATCCCTCCGTCACTCGCGTCAGCTAGCTCCAGGCCGGTTCACCCCATCCATCCGTCCCTTGAACCAGCCGACTACCGCCCGGTTCTTGCCGTCGCCCGTGATGCGGCATTTAATTTCTATTACACCGACAATCTGGAGCTTTTGGTTCAAGCCGGTGCAAGACTAGTTGAATTCAGCCCGCTGCGCGGCGAGGGCATTCCGCCGGATGCGGACGGCATCTATATCGGCGGCGGGTTTCCAGAAGAGTTCGCTTCCGTGATCGCGGGGAACAAGGCTTTCCTGAACGGCATCCGGTCAGCTGCGGCGGACGGAATGCCGCTCTATGCCGAATGTGGCGGTTATATGGTACTGGTCCGCAGTCTGACCGACCGCAGCGGGAACTTGCATGAGATGGCCGGGATTATTCCGGCCCATACGGTTATGCAGGAACGCCGTGCGGCGCTTGGTTACCGGGAAGTTACCGCGATCAGGGACTGCCTGCTGCTGCAGCAGGGAGAGACGCTGCGCGGACATGAATTTCATTACTCCGTCATGAGTTATGACTATGGAGAGCCGAGGACCTTTGCGTATGAGAGCAAAGGGAGGGGCGGCAGCCAGCCGGAAGGTTATGTAAGCGGCAATGTGATGGCAGCTTATGCCCATATTCATCTAGCTTCTTATCTGCCGGCGGCCGCACGGTTTGTCGCAGCATGCCGGACCTATCATGAACGTAAGTAAGCCAGAGCTTTACCAGCTATGACAAAGGACAAAACAGCTGCTCCGGTTAAACAGGGGATAGCGTGTAATGTCCTTTTTTTTCGGGAAACAGAAGTATGTCAACCGCTTGTCATAACCCTGCAACCCACGTATAATAAAGGCAAGAGAGCGCTTTAATATTGTATAACTACCGGTAGAGCCTGATAACGGCCAGCCGTTCATGGAGAAGGGGGAACACTGCAATGAAATTGTTGGGAGCGATTGAAGCAGGGGGAACGAAGTTTGTATGCGGAGTGGGGAATGAGGACGGGACGATAATTGACCGGGTCAGCTTTCCAACGACAACGCCCGAAGAGACGATGGGACTCGTGATCGACTATTTTGGCAATAAACAAGTGGAAGCTATCGGCATTGGCTCATTTGGACCCATTGATCCGGTGCTAGGCAGCCCTACGTATGGATATATTACGACGACTCCGAAACCTCACTGGGGACAATATAATTTGGTAGGAGCCGTAGGCGGACAATTCAATGTGCCGATCGGTTTTGATACGGATGTGAATGGAGCAGCGTTGGGTGAATACAAATGGGGCGCGGCTCAGGGGCTGGACAGCTGTCTTTATATTACCGTTGGCACAGGTATCGGGGCCGGGGCAGTGGTCGGCGGTGAGCTGATTCACGGCTTATCCCATCCTGAAATGGGGCATATTCTCGTGCCGCGCCATCCGGAGGACAACTTTGCAGGCTTTTGCCCTTATCATGGGGATTGCCTGGAAGGCCTGGCTGCAGGTCCGGCAATCGGCAGCCGTTGGGGCCAGCCGGCAGGCGAGCTGCCTGCGGATCACCCGGCTTGGGCCATGGAGGCCCATTATCTGGCGCATGCACTAATGAATTATGTGCTTATTCTGTCTCCGCAGAAGATCGTTATGGGCGGCGGTGTCATGAAGCAGAGCCAGCTGTTCCCGTTAATCCATGCTAAGCTGCAAGAGTTGCTGGGGGGCTATGTGCAGCATCCTGCGTTGAATGAAGGCATCGGCAACTATGTTGTTTCACCACAGCTTGGAGACAATGCCGGACTGTCCGGAGCGCTTGGATTAGCCAAAATAGCATTGGACAGAGCCTAGCACAAAAAGAGATTGACTGTTCGGCAATCTATGGTATCCTAGGATTTAACAGTATAGCATTTAAGAGGGAGCACCTCTTTCACGTTCAGCGTGAGAGAGGTGCTTTTTGTGCGTTCAAGGGGTCTATATAGCAGTCGTGCTCTATAGATCGGAAGCTCCGGCGTTGACGCGATCATGCTTGCTGTAAGACGAGGAAGGTAGGGATCGGGATGCAGATCGTATTTATGAACCGGTTGTCGAGAATGTCAGGGGCGGACCAGGAGGCGTTTGCCCAGCTATGGATTGGCGAGGAAGAAGGCATTTGGAGTCTGGGCTGGCGCGATTTTTCCGGAGCCGAGGAGCTGAGCGACAACATTTGGTATGAGGGCGGCTCATGGAATGAGATGTTATGTGTATACAGGCATGAGCTGGCGGTAAAGATGGGGGACGGCTACCGTCCGTTAATCGACGGTGTATTCCATGAAGAAGAAGGTCTGAACAGCCGTAATCAGGAGCAGCTCAAGCTGCAGCATTACAGCGAACAGCACGCTAACGAAGCCATTTATGAGGAGCTCTGCGCCTGGCGCAGGGGCAGGGCATCCAGTGAGCGCAAAGCGCCTTATATTCTGGCCAGCAACCGTCTGCTGCGGATGCTCAGCGCATTTCTTCCCCGCACGCCGGAGGAACTGCTGCAAATCCCCGGGGTCGGCGAGGGAAAGGCTTCGCAATATGGGGGCGAATGGCTGAACATCACTTCGGGAGCTTCGCGTGATCACAGTTATCCGCTGAGCTGGGTCAACGAGGCTGTTGAAGAGGAAGCTTTCAGCTCATGGCTTTATAAGCAGAAAGAGCTTAAGTACAAGAAACAGCTGGAACGGTTGCGGCTGCGGCGCATAGTGCTCCAGGGGATTGAAAACGGCCTGGGAATGGACCAGCTCAAAGCGACGAGCGGGGTTAGCCGCCGTGAAGTGCTCGAAGCGGTAGAAGAACTGGAGAAGGACGGATATTCCGTGGAGAAGCTGATTGAGCTGGAACTACAGGGAATTTCACCAAACGAGCAGGACAGTATATGGACCGCCTATGAACTGTTGGGCGATTCCTTCCTGAAGCCTGTGCTGTATAAAGCATACGGAGAGGAATTTTCACCTGCTGAAGGGCTGGATATGTATTATGAACGGCTGCGGCTGATCCGGATCCGTTTCCGGCGCGGTACGGAGAACGGAGTGGAAATGGCTACGGGGTTTTAGAATAAGGCTTTCGATGCCGAGGCGAAATGAAGTTGCCTAAGCGAAAGAATTGTAGCTAAGCGGGATTTTTCCCTTGCAGGAGAGAGTTCCGCTTAGGTTTTTTTTTGATTTGTATTACAAAATATGCAAACAGGGTAATGAACATTAACCTTTAGGCAGATGATCAAAGGGGATTTGCGGATCGCCGCTGAACATATTCTGGATTGGAGCTGTATACATGAATGTCTTACAATGGCTTGAAGTGTGGTATTCACGGCAATGTGACGGAGATTGGGAACACAGTCAGGTTGTCAGCATCACGACACTTGATAATCCCGGGTGGTCTGTTGACATTTTTCTGGGGGGAACCGAACTGGAGGATAAAGGTTTTGAACTGCTGAATATTGACAGGTCGGATGTCGACTGGGTATACGGTAAGGTAAGCGATAATATTTTCCAGGGAAGAGGAGGAGTGAACAATTTAGAAGAGATCCTACAAATATTTCAGCAATGGGCAATGCTTAACGAAGATTAGGAAATGATGCTATTCAGCTTCTTCTAAACAAAAAGACGAAGGCTTCCATTCCCTTGCGGTACTGGTGCCTTCGCCTAGCGTATTCGCCCGTTGTTGTTCATAGCCAATCCTTTTTGCGGAAAACAAACAGCATCCCGCAGCCGAGCGTCACCATAACGGCAATAACGCCATAGTAGCCGTACTCTGAATGGGTCTCGGGAATATTGTCAAAGTTCATCCCGTAGATCCCGGTAATTACGGTCAGCGGCATGAATATCGTTGTAATGGCTGTAAATACTCTCATAATTTCGTTGGCACGGTTGGCAATACTCGATTGGTACGCCTCGCGCAAGTTGCCCATAAGATCGCGGTAGGTCTCGAAGGTTTCAGAGATTTTGACCGCATTTTCATAAATATCGCTAAAATACTTCTGCAGCTGGTCATCGATCAGGCGGAGGTCTTTTTTATTTAGGGTGTTGATAACCTCTTTCTGCGGTCCAAGCATCTTCTTCAGCCAGAGAATTTCGCTGCGCAGACCGATAATCTCGCTAAGATGCGATTTCTTGGTATGCATAAGGATATCCTCTTCCAGCTTCTCAATCCGCACTTCAATCCGGTCGCCGACGGAGAAATAGTTATCCACGACAGTGTCGATCAGATGGTACAGGAAGCGGTCTGGCTCGCTGACCTCCTGCTCCCACAGGATGGGTTTCAGCACACGCAGTTCATGGATCTTTTGTTTGGTGACGGTAATAATGTAATGTCTGCCGAGAAACACGTTCAGTGCACGGAGGAAAATCTCCTCGTCATCAAAACGGATACTGTTGACAACTATAAAATAATGGCTTTCATAAATTTCAATCTTCGGGCGCTGCTCCTCTTCGCTGAGGCAATCCTCAACGGCCAGGTCATGCAGATTGTATAGGGGCTGAAGCAGCTCCAAATCCTCAACATCCGCATCAATCCAGTAGAAGCCCTCTGTAGGGGCTGTCAGTGTTTCTTCAATATCCTCAATAGTTGTAAAAACCCCTGCGTTCACCAGCCGGATTTTCATCTGATTCACTCCTTCTGTCCCCGGTCTTCTCCAGGGATATGCTAATTAAAGCACAGAGAAAAAAATCAGCTTGGCCGGTGGTACAATCAATGAATCAGGCCAAATGACGTTTCGAGAGCATGAAGAAGAACTGCTCCCGCCGCCGGCAAGCTGATGTTAATCCTGTGTGGTAGCTCACTTTGCACGCTTAACTGCGCACCCGGGTCGCCTTCCATTCTTCTCTCACCTCTTCTTTTCGTCATTTATGGTATGAAACACTTGTCTAGTATAACGCCGGGGTATGCCTCTTTCAAGCAAAATTCTTTTCACTTTTCAGGGGCTCTTTAGCATTGTATGGACTTGACGAAAAGGAGGTTCATGATTTAAAGTGAATTTTAAGAAAAACAACGTTTGACATTTTAGATTTTTCTAACTGAATACAGCTAAATCTTATCAAGAGCAGGTGGAGGGACTAGCCCGATGAAACCCGGCAACCGGCGTGTGAACGCACGGTGCTAATTCTTGCGGAAGCTTTGCAGGGGATATTTGAATCCCGGCAGAAGTTCTCTGGCAGATGAGAGAGGCGCATATGACTGCAAATCTATGACCTTTCTCGCCCGAGAAAGGTCTTTTTTGGTTGTATTTTAAACACAAGCCGTATTAGCGGCACTCAAATTCAGTTAAGGAGTGGACACAACAATGCCAATTAAAATTCCCGACAGCTTGCCGGCCAAAGAGGTATTATCCGGGGAGAATATCTTTGTAATGGATGAAAGCCAGGCCTTCCACCAGGACATCCGCCCCTTGAGAATCGCTATTCTGAATTTAATGCCGACTAAGGAAACAACGGAAACGCAGCTGCTGCGCCTAATCGGAAACTCGCCGCTTCAGGTTGATGTGATTCTGCTGCATCCCAGCTCCCATACCTCCAAGAACACTTCGGCAGAGCACTTGAAGAGCTTTTATAAAACCTTTGACGAAATCAGCCACCGCCGTCTGGATGGATTAATTGTTACCGGCGCCCCGGTAGAACAGATGGAGTTCGAGGATGTGAACTACTGGGAAGAGCTGAAAGAAATCTTCGAATGGAGCAAACACAACGTTACGTCGACCATGCATATCTGTTGGGCTGCCCAGGCAGGACTGTATCACCACTTTGGAGTGCGCAAGGTTAGCTTGGACGAGAAATGCTTCGGAGTTTTCCCGCACACCCTGAGCCATAATAACGTCAAGCTGCTGCGCGGATTTGACGAAGTGTTCCATGTTCCACATTCCCGCCATACCGACATTTCCCGTGAGGATATCCTCGCTAATCCGGATCTGCAGATTCTGGCCGAATCGGAGGAAGCCGGGATTTATCTGGTAGCGACACATGACGGCAGACAGATTTTCGTTACCGGTCATTCTGAATATGATCCTTTTTCCCTCAAATGGGAGTATGACCGGGATGTAGCCAAGGGGATGGATGTCGCACTGCCGAAGCATTACTATCCAAAGGATGATCCGCAGCGCACACCGCCGGCCGTCTGGCGGGCCCATGCCAACTTATTGTTTGCCAATTGGCTCAATTACTATGTATACCAGGAGACTCCTTACGATATTGGGCCGATTATTTAAAGGAGAAGACGTTAACTGCTTCACACTATATAGAATAATTCACACCACATTTAGGAGGCTTACAGATGGACGAGAAACTTAGGATTGAAAGCAGACTGGCGCAAATTGGTTCACAGGAAGATCCCGCTACAGGGGCAGTAAATTATCCGATTTATAATGCAACGGCATTCCGCCACCCTAGACTCGGACAAAGCACAGGTTTTGACTACAGCCGCACCAAAAGCCCAACCCGCTCCGTGCTGGAAGAGGCGGCTGCGGAGCTGGAATCCGGGGACGCCGGTTTTGCCTGCAGCTCCGGGATGGCTGCGCTGACCACAGTGTTTGCGCTGTTCGGGCATGGTGACCATCTGGTGGTCTCGCTGGATCTGTACGGAGGAACATACCGGCTGCTGGAGCGGATTCTGTCCAAGTACGGGATCACAGCCTCCTATGTGGATACAAACGATCTTGATGCGCTGGAAGCGGCACGCCTTCCGAATACGAAGGCTGTATTTATTGAAACCCCGACCAATCCGCTGATGATGATTACGGATGTATCAGCCGTGTGTACGTGGGCCCGCCGCCATGGGCTGCTCACAATCGTAGACAATACGCTGCTTACCCCGTTCTTCCAGCGTCCGCTGGAACTCGGCGCGGATATTATTGTCCACAGTGCCACCAAATATTTGGGTGGCCATAACGATGTCCTTGCGGGTCTTATCGTTACCAAGGGCACCGAGCTGTCGGCAGAAATGGCCATTCTTCATAACTCTCTGGGCGCCGTGCTTGCACCAAATGACAGCTACCAGCTGATGAAAGGCATGAAGACGCTGGCCCTGCGTATGGAGCGGCATGAGAGCAATGCGCTGGAATTGGCTCATTATCTGCTGGAGCACCCGGCTATTGCAGAGGTATTCCATCCGGGGTTGCCTGATCACCCGGGCTACGAGATTCAGAACCGCCAGTCCTCCGGCAACACCGGGATCTTCTCCTTCAAGGTAAAAGACGCCAGATATGTGGAGCCGCTGCTCCGCCATATCCGCCTGATCGCCTTCGCCGAAAGCCTGGGCGGTGTCGAGTCGCTGATGACCTATCCGGCGGTGCAGACCCATGCCGACATTCCAGTCGAGATTCGCGATGCCGTAGGCGTGGATGACCGCCTGCTGCGCTTCTCCGTCGGAATAGAGCATGTGAATGATCTGAAGAGCGATCTCAGCCAGGCGCTGGAAGCAGCGCGGATCGAGCTTGAGGAAGCTGCGAATTAAGTAAAAACAGACGGATGATAAAGGTACCGGCAGCAGCGCCGCTTGATGGTGCTGCTGTTTTTTGTTTTATTAGGAATGTAAAAACATGCCTGCCTCGGCTGAGGAATCTCGTGTACGCAAAAAGTTTCTCAAGCCGCCCTGATTGTGATACGATGAAGAAACGAGCTTATTCAAATGTTATACAAATTTAATTCATCCATCATACTAAATGGGCTTAAGAGGAGGCTGCGAACGATGAGTGCGATAGATCTTATTCTGGATAAGACGCTGAAGGGCGAACGTCTTCAATTGGAGGACACTATCCGGTTGTTCGAGAGCAACGAAATTGAGAAAATGGGCGCTGCCGCAGATATTATTATGAAACGCTGGCACCCGGACCCGCTGGCCACATTCGTGATCGGCCGCAATATTAACTACACTAATGTGTGCGATGTGTACTGCCGTTTCTGCGCATTTTACCGCAGACCCGGCTCCGAGGAGGGCTATGTGCTTCCGGATGAGACCATCTATCAAAAAATTGCCGAAACCATAGCCGTAAACGGCACGGAAATCCTCATGCAGGGCGGCACGAATCCGAATCTGCCGTTCAGCTACTATACGGATCTGCTGCGCGGCATTAAGCAGCGTTTCCCGGAAATTACGATGCATTCCTTCTCCCCGGCGGAGATTATGAAGATGAAGGAAGTGTCCGGCCTTTCACTGGAAGAGGTGGTGCGGGAGATTCATGCCGCAGGACTAGATTCGCTGCCCGGCGGTGGAGCGGAAATTCTTGATGACCGTACCCGCCGCAAGATCAGCCGGCTGAAAGGCTCCTGGCGTGAATGGATGGACGTTATGCAGACCGCACATAAAATTGGCATGAACACGACCGCAACGATGGTTATTGGCCTGGGAGAGAGTATGGAAGAGCGCGCCCTTCATTTGCTGCGTGTACGTGAAGCTCAAGATGAGTGTATCGCCAATAAATATGACTCCGAAGGATTCCTGGCCTTCATCTCCTGGACATTCCAGCCGGACAACACTAACCTGAAGCTGGACAGACAGACGCCGGAGGAATACCTGAAGACGGTAGCCATCAGCCGGCTTGCGCTGGATAATATCAAGAACTTCCAATCCTCCTGGGTAACGATGGGTCCTGAGGTTGGCAAGTTGTCTTTGCAATACGGCTGCAACGATTTCGGCAGTACAATGATTGAAGAGAACGTGGTTTCCTCGGCGGGTGCGACCTACAAGGTCAACATCGAGTCGATCACCCAGCTTATCCGTGAGGCGGGCAAGATCCCGGCGCAGCGCAACACACGCTACGATATTCTGCGGACGTTTGAAGACGCCAATGCAAAGATCGACAATGATTTTGTGATGCAGAACTAGAAAGCTCCGCTGATATTCTAAGTTTAATATACCTTCATATCAATACGTTAGAGCACCTGTCCGTGTACTTGGCAATTCACGGGCGGGTGCTTTTTGCTGTGTGCCCTGCGTGGTGATAACTAACCAGCGGCTATGTCGAATCTACTAATATTTCAAGTTTTACAAAACTATTTATTAGATTTGATAAACTTCGACAGATTCCTTAACTTTGTCATGATACACTTTTTGCGGTCGGTATAAAGAGACAAAGTGGGAGGATTATTAACTTATGAAAGTAACAAGATGGAACAAGCCTATCGCTTCAATACTGGCGGCCACGGTTCTTGGTGCGCAAGTGTTGGGGGGGATGTTTGCAGGTTCAGTTTTGGGAGCGGAAAAGGTTGAAGCCGCAGGTGCTGCTGCAGACTCTTCGGCCACAGTTAAACTGCGGCTCATGAGCACAACAGACGTGCATACAAATGTCTATGGCTGGGACTACTTCAAGAATGATAAATCCTTGACGGTAGGTCTGGACCGCACGGCAACATTGGTCAAAACGGCCAGACAAGAGAATCCGAACAATCTTTTGCTCGACAATGGTGATTTGATTCAAGGCACTCCGCTTGGCACTTATATGGCAACCAAATCGGACATTATGACAAAGGCGGGCAAAATTCATCCGCTGATCGCAGCAATGAACGTGATGGGCTATGACGCAGCCACCTTCGGCAACCATGAATTCAACTACGGGTTGGAGTATCTGGATCGGGTAGTTAATGGAAGTAAGGAAGACAGCGAAGCTACGAATGCTGATTTTAAATATGTGAATGCAAACATTTATATTGACGACCATAATGCGGATCCTGCAGATGACGTCAATGCTTATAAGCCTTATATCATCATTCCTAAGACGGTTACTGATAGCAGCGGTCAGACGCAGACGATCAAGGTTGGACTCCTTGGACTGGTAACACCGCAAATTATGGAATGGGACAAAGTGAATCTGGAAGGCAAATATATCACCAAGGATATTGCCGAAACTGCAGAGAAGTTTGTTCCCCAAATGGAGCAAGCGGGCGCAGATGTAATCGTGGCGATGGCACATACCGGATTTGATGCATCTGCCGTGAAGGGAGATCTTTCCGAAAATGACGTCAATGCGCTGAGCAAAGTGCCGGGTATTGATGCCATTACCTTCTCCCACAGCCACAAGGTATTCCCGACCAACGGGAATGACGCCCTGCTGGATGCTTCTTTTAAAGATCCCGTGACCAAGCTGCCGTACAACAACGACAAAGCGGTCATCGACAATGCAAAGGGACACATCAATAATGTTCCTGCTGTACAAGCCGGCTACGGCGGTGCATACCTGGGCATCATCGATCTCTCGGTTGTCAAAGACGGAGAAAGCGGCTGGAAGGTGGATAAAGCCAACTCTGAATCCTCCACACGTTCGATCTACCGCACAGAAAACAAAGTGAACATCGCAAATGTTGCTCCGGATGCCGAAGTGGATGCGGCGGTTGCTGCCGACCATGAAGCTACAATCGCGTACACCGGCCAGAAGCTGGGCGAAACTACGGCACCGATGAACAGCTACTTCGCTATGGTACAGGATGATCCGACAGTGCAGATCGTAACCTATGCGCAAAAATGGTACGTGGAGAATTACATCGCCACTAGCGCACCTGAATACAAGGATCTGCCCATTCTCAGTGTCGGGGCGCCTTTCAAAGCGGGACGAAATGGCCCTGACGAATACACCAAAATTGATAAAGGCGATTTGACGATCCGCAGCGCCAGCGACCTCTATCTCTATGACAATACGCTGAAAGCGATTCTGGTCAAAGGCAGCACAGTCAAAGAATGGCTTGAAATGAGCGCCGGTGCCTTCAACCGCATCAAAACGGGCATTTCAACCCCGCAGTCTTTGCTTAATCCTTCTTTTGCCGTATATAATTTCGATGTAATTGACGGAATTAAATACCAAATTGATGTGACCAAGAACGCGAAGTACAAGCCGGACGGGTCTATCAATGACGCAACTTCCAGCCGGGTGACGGAAGTGACCTACAACGATCAGCCGCTGGATATGAATCAGGAATTCGTCGTTGTAACGAACAACTATCGTGCCAGCGGCGGCGGCAACTTCCCAGGTGTGAAGGACTCGGTCATGATCCTGAATTCCCAGGAAGAGAACCGCCAGGTGCTGATGGATTACATTACCACTGCCGGTACAATTGATCCAACTGCTGACAACAACTGGTCGATTGCTCCGATCAAGGGGAATGTCAACGTTACCTTTACCTCTTCTCCAGCTGCAGCTGCAGTGATGACCGGGAACATTACGGATACCGGTGAGCGTGACGGACGTGATTTTGAAATCTATAATTTGAAATTGAAGGAAACCACTCCTCCGCCTACCGGGGATGTCGAGGTTCACCTTCTCGGAATCAATGACTTCCACGGCCAATTGGATACAACATCTATGGTGGGCGATAAGAAGGCAGGTACTGCAGCTGTGCTCGCCACCTATTTGAAAGAGGCACGCGCGAAATATCCGAATTCCCTGCTGTTCCATAACGGTGACTCCGTGGGTGCATCTGCACCGGTATCCTCGCTTGAACGCGACGAGCCGACCCACGAATGGATGAACCTGATGAAATTTGATGTGGGAACCTTGGGCAATCATGAGTTCGATCAAGGTGTTGCGGCGCTGAAAACACAAATTTTCGGCGGTGTTGACCCGGTTAACAGCAAAGTTAATCATGCGGGTTCGGATTTTGATTACATCAATGCTAATGCAGTAGACAGCAAAACCGGAGAACCGATCATCACGCCTTACGTTATTAAGGAAGTTGGCGGTATCCAAATCGGCTTTATCGGCGTGGTTACCAAAGCGACGCCAAGCAAAGTATCCCCTGCCGGAACGGCTGGCGTGAAATTCCTGTCGGCTGAGGAAGAAGTTGCGGCGATTGAGAAATACGCCAAGGAATTGCAGCAAAAAGGCGTGGAAACGATCATTGTACTTGCCCATGATCCCGCTACAACTAAAAATGATGTGACCACAGGCGAAGCTGCCGATCTGGCCAACGCGCTTCCGGCCAACTCGCCGGTAGACGTTATCGTAGCCGGAGATAACCATGCGCTGGCCAATGGGGTTGTGAACGGCAAGCTGGTTGTTCAGGCTTACTCTTACGGCACCGCTTTTGAAGACATCAAGCTTGTTATTGATCCTATTACCCGTGATGTGAAGAGCAAAACGGCTGTAGTTACGACCACATTCCAGGAAAATATCACACCTGATGCCGAGACTGAGGCACTGGTGAATAAGTATCTGGCGCTTCATCCAGAGCTGACTCAGCCTGTAGGCACTACAGACGGAACGATTAACCGCAACGATGCCTACACCAAGGAATCCAATCTCGGCAACCTGATTGCCGATGCGATGCGCCAAGCCAATTTCGGTGACGGCAAAGGGACTGCTGATTTCGCCTTTATGAATCCGGGCGGCATCCGCGCTGACCTTCCAAAGGGAAATGTGGCATTTGGCGATTTGGCCAAAATCCAGCCGTTCGGCAACACGCTGGTGAAGCTGACCCTGACCGGCGAACAAATCAAAACGCTGCTTCAGCAGCAGTGGAACGTTAAAGCCGATGGAACGGTAGATACAAAAACACTGCAGATTTCCGGTCTGAAATATACGGCCAACATGTACCTGCCGGTTGCTGACCGTGTGGCCAACCTTACCAAGGCTGACGGAACCGCGATCAGCATGACTCAGAGCTATACGGCAGTAGTCAACAATTTCATGGCTGCAGGCGGTGACAATTACAGCGTATTGACGAAGGCAAGCGCAACTTTGCCGGGACCTATTGACCTCGACGTGTTCTATGACTACGTTGTGAAGACATTCAAGGGCGGTGCCATTACTGCGGCGCTTGAAGGACGTATCGTCAATAATCTTACGGCTCCTAGCACAGGGGGAGGCGGTACATTACCGACAGCAACACCAAAACCTTCTCCAACAACATCACCAAGCCCGTCGCCTAGCGCAACACCTGCGCCGGCGGGAACTTCAGCGCCTAACGCAACGCCGGTGCCGAGTGCAACAGCGGTTCCTGTATTTAAGGATCTGGGCAAGGTAGCCTGGGCACAGGAAGCGATCAGTGCTTTGGCCGCCAAAGGCATAGTCAAAGGCCTGGACGGTAATACTTTTGCTCCGGCGAAAACTGTAACCAGAGCAGAATTTGTAACCATGCTTGTTCGTTCACTGAACCTTAGCACGCCAGGAAATGCAACGTTCAAGGATGTCAAGCAAGGAACCTGGTATTCTGAGCCGATCTCCATTGCAGTGAATGCCGGTCTTGTAAAAGGCTCCGGAGATAACCGCTTTGAGCCGGGACGTGTAATTACCCGCCAGGAAATGGCGATTATGATTGCGAGTGCGCTTAAAGAGCAGCTGCCTTCCGTAGACAAGACTGCGGTTTTGGCAAAGTTCGCCGACAAATCCTCCATTGCCTCCTATGCCCAGGAAGCTGTTGCACAGCTGACAGAGCTTGGAATTCTGAATGGGATGGATGACGCCAAGTTTGCGCCGAAATCAAATGCGAACCGTGCTCAGGCAGCGGTGATCATCTACCGCATGCTGGAGAATAAAGCATCTTAATTTCAGCTTTTACCCGGATGTTCCGCCGGCTCTCTTAGAGGGCAGCGGAACATCTTTTTTTAAAATATAGAATTTATATGCTTCACGTTATAAATTATCCTTCTATTTCTCGCTGAAACGGATACCGTCCTTTTGAGGACGGCGAAGTCGTTTCCACTTGTGCCAAGAATGTTTATTTGCTTTGTAAAAAAGGCCCATGCGGTTATGCGCATGGGCCTTCCATTGTTTATTAAGAGGATTATCCGGCAGAAAGTTGATCTCTGCAACCTGTGACTGCTGCGGCTGCTCAGGGATTACTTCGCTGCAGCTTCCCACTTGCAGCGGATGGGGGAAACAATCGCATTTTCTTTCTTCAGCTCGGTGAAGGCTTTGTCAATGGCTTTGCGTTCCAGTCCCGACAGCTTTTCCACTTCTCCTGCGCTAAGCGGGTTCGGCGAAGCTTTGATAATATCCAATACCTCTTCTTTAACACTCATGTTTTCCACTTCCTCGTTTGATTTTTGTGTATCACATTAGCTTTGCTAGATTAGTAGTATAGGAAAACACGAGCAATAACGCAGTGATATTTTTGGGGGAATAAAAAAAGTAGGCGAGAAAGGGATTTACATATACAACCAAAAGTGATATCATAATAATATCAAATACATATCTTATGGAGGTGTCTTTATGAAAGAGAAAACACTGCGCCCGGTCAGCGGTTTCTGGGTTGTCGCTTTAATTGTCATTTGTTTAGGCGGAGGCATTTACGGTGCATCTCAGGAGTATGTGGCAGTACCGCTCATCTTGTTCGCTCTAGCTGCTGTACTGTGTACGAGTATTACAGTAGTTCAGCCTAACAAGTCAGTGGTAGTGACCTTCTTCGGACAATATGTCGGAACCATTTCAAGAAGCGGTTTATGGGCGGTTATTCCGTTCAGCATTCGCAAGACGGTATCGCTTCGTGTACGGAACTTCAACAGCGTCAAGCTGAAGGTCAATGATGTGGAAGGCAATCCGATCGAGATTGCCGCTGTCATTGTGTTTAAAGTGATCAATTCGGCCAAGGCTTTGTTTGATGTAGATAAATATATGGCTTTTGTGGAAATCCAGAGTGAGACGGCTCTGCGGCATGTAGCAAGCAAGTATCCCTATGACAATTTCAACGAATCAGGAATGTCATTGCGTGCCAATGCGGATGAAATTGCCAAGGAGCTGGCAACCGAATTGCAGGAGAGATTGTCCTTATCCGGTGTAGAGGTCATTGAAGCCCGGCTGACTCATCTGGCCTATTCTACGGAGATTGCCAGCACGATGCTCCAGCGCCAACAGGCATCCGCTATTCTGTCTGCCCGCCAGATTATAGTGGAAGGCGCAGTTGGAATGGTGGATTTGGCCATCCGCCAGCTTAAAGAGAGCGGAGTCGTTGAGCTTGATGAAGAGCGCAAAGCGGCGATGATCAACAATCTGATGGTAGCGATTGTGTCGGAGCGCGGAGCGAGTCCGGTCATTAACGCCGGCTCGTTGTACTAGAGGCGGTTCATCATGGCGGCCAAAAAAAGCTTTCCGCTGCGGATCGATCCTGAGCTCCATGAGGCACTGGAACGTTGGGCGGCAGAGGAATTCCGCAGCGTAAACGGACATATTGAGTACCTGCTGCGTGAGTCTTTGAAGCGTTCGGGCCGCTTGCCGGGAAGTAAACGCCGGGAAGAATAATACAGCTTACGGAATTTCGGGCAGGCTGCAGGCTTGACGGAAGGTGAGGACAGATTTATAATTACTCCATAATTCACGTTATCAGCTCCGACAAAGACATGGACCGTTAGCTCAGGACCGCTTCAGAGAGAGGAAACAAGGCTGCAAGTTCCTCCGGTATCCGGCTTCCGATTTACCCCTTTGTAGCTGCGGTTATGAACTCCCGAATGCTGCTTGTTGAAGACAGCCGCTGCGGGACAGTAAGAACCGCCGGTTCATGGCCGTTATTCCCATGCTGACGAAGGATGTAATCCCGTAAATGGCTGCTTTTAATTTATGGCCAGCTAGCCGGGAGGAATCGAATTTGGGTGGAACCACGGGTGCAATCACTCGTCCCTTTGCGGGACGGGTGTTTTTTGTGTGCGTGGATCATTCCGCTCCGAAGCAAATGCTAACAAAACTTAAGCGTATGCTTCCGAAGTAGTTTTGTACGAAGAAAACTCAAGAAGCAAATGCTAACAAAACTTTTAGGAGGAACAACAATGTCAGTAAGTATCAAGCTACCGGACGGCTCGGTCCGGGAATACGCCGATGGCAGCAGCATCGATGATGTGGCCGCCTCCATTAGCAGCGGACTCCGCAAGAATGCCGCAGCGGGCAAAATGAACGGGATTGTCGTAGATTTGTCGACTCCACTGCAGGAAGACGCGCTGGTGGAAATTGTAACGCTGGATTCGCCGGAAGGCCTTGAAGTTATGCGCCACAGTACAGCCCACTTGATGGCCCAGGCGGTAAGACGTCTATTCGGCACAAAGGAAGTCAAGCTGGGAGTAGGTCCGGTAATTGAGGATGGCTTCTATTATGATATGGATCTGGAGCATCCGCTGAATCCCGAGGATCTGCTGAAGATCGAGAAGGAAATGGATCGCATCGTTTCCGAGAACCTGCCGATTGTACGCAAAGAGGTTAGCCGCAAGGAAGCGCTGGATCGCTTTGGCGAGCTGGGCGATCCTTACAAGCTGGAGCTGATCGAAGCGCTGCCTGAGGATAGCGTGATTACTATTTATGAACAGGGCGAATTCTTTGACCTGTGCCGCGGCCCGCATCTGCCGTCAACTGCCAAGATCAAAGTGTTCAAGCTGATGAATGTGGCCGGTGCCTACTGGCGCGGCGACAGCAAGAACAAAATGCTTCAGCGCGTGTACGGCACAGCCTGGCTTAAGAAAGCACAGCTGGACGAGCATCTGCACCTTCTCGAGGAAGCTAAGAAACGTGACCACCGCAAGCTGGGCAAGGAGCTGGAGATCTTTACATTCAACCAGCTGGTTGGACAAGGTTTGCCGATCTGGCTGCCGAAGGGCGCCAAGCTGCGCAGCATTCTGGAGCGTTATATTGTGGATCTGGAAGCAAGCCTTGGCTATCAGCATGTGTACACTCCGGTGCTGGGCAACGTAGAACTCTACAAAACTTCCGGCCACTGGGAGCATTATCAGGAAGATATGTTCCCTAAGATGACAATTGACAACGAAGAATTCGTGCTTCGTCCGATGAACTGCCCGCATCACATGATGATCTACAAGAGCTCGATGCACAGCTATCGTGATCTGCCGATCCGTATTGCCGAGCTTGGCATTCAGCACCGTTACGAAATGTCCGGCGCATTGACCGGTCTGCACCGTGTACGCTCCATGACCTTGAATGACTCCCATATTTTCTGCCGCCTGGACCAGATCAAGAGCGAGTTCACACGCGTGCTTGAGCTGATCAAGCAGGTGTACAGCGATTTCGGGATTTCCGATTACAGGTTCCGGTTGTCCTACCGTGATCCTAAGGATACCGAGAAATATTTCCCTAATGATGAAATGTGGGAAACTGCACAGCGGATGCTGCGCGAGGTTGTTGAAGAAGCGGGCCTGCCGTTCTTCGAAGCAGAGGGCGAAGCCGCCTTCTACGGTCCGAAGCTGGACGTTCAGATCAAAACAGTTCTGGGAAAGGAAGAAACATTGTCCACTGTGCAAATCGACTTCCTGCTGCCGGAGCGCTTTGAGCTTGAATATGTAGGCGATGATGGTCAGAAACATCGTCCGGTCGTGCTTCACCGCGGAATTCTCGGCACCATGGAGCGTTTCGTAGCATTCCTTCTGGAGAATTTTGCCGGCTCGCTGCCGCTGTGGCTTTCTCCGCAGCAGGTGAAGATTATTCCGGTATCCTCTGCTTTTGACGAATATGCCAAAGAAGTGGAAGCGAAGCTGTTGAAGAGCGGCATCCGTGCTGAAGTGGATCTGCGCAACGAGAAGATGGGCTATAAGATCCGTGAAGCCCAACTGGAAAAACTTCCTTATATGTTCGTCGTGGGAGAGAACGAGATGAACGCGGGATCCGTCTCTATCCGCAAGCGCGGGGAAGGCGATATCGGTGCCCAGCCGCTGCAGGAAGTTATTGATTCCCTTGCCAAAGAGATCGCTGAGCGTGTAATTTAGTCACCTGATATGAACCTCTGTCATAGGCCCCATGAAGCCGGAACCTGGTGCTTCATGTATAAAATTTTGTGAAACGGGAAACCTTCGCTAATAGGGGGAGGTTTAACAAATGAACAAAATGGGCTTATGTCAGAGGTTTTGGTGTCTATTCGTTACCATCGTGCTTATGCTGGCTGCTGCGGATATCTATCCGGATTATGGACGCAAGTCGGTTGAGGCGAGCGGGACGGGAGACACTGCCAATCCGCTAAACGTCCGTACAACGGAGTCAGAGGCTTCTCAAAATACAAAGGATTCAGCTGTTTTTACAAGTGTTCGCAATACCAAGCCGTCAGAGGTGCTGGCTACCGGCCGCGTGATCCTGCATTCCCAGGAGACGATCTCCAGCGGAGCATCCTCACTCGGCGGCGCCTCAAGATCAACGCGCCCTGCCGCAACACAGGCGCCTCAGCCAGCGGAAGGAACGGGGAGCCGCAAGAAGACCAATGCTGCTTCCAAGCTGCCGGCCACCGTGCCTGTAGCCGCACCGGCGCCGGAGCAGATCATCACTTCGCTGAAGGTCATGGCAACCGGCTATACGGCCGGATTTGAGTCTACAGGCAAAACCTCGAAGCATCCGGAATACGGGATCACGTATTCAGGTGTCAAAGTACGCAGGGACAAAAATGCCGTCTCCACCATAGCAGCGGACCCGAAGATTCTGCCGCTGGGAAGTATCCTTTATATTCCGGGATATGGCTACGCTGTTGTCGCAGATACCGGATCGGCGATTAAAGGACGGAAGATCGACTTGTATTTTTCCACTACCAAGCAGGTGTATAAGGAGTGGGGCAAAAAGTCAGTTGTGGTTCAGCTCATCAAACGCGGTAATGGAAAGTGCACGGAGAGCATGCTGAAGAGTCTCAGCCGGGCGATCCAGACTTACAAGACCGTTCCTCAAGACTTGCTGGAGGAAATCGTTTAAAAGCAATTACGGACGTTAGCCAGCTTGAAGTTTTTTTCACTTGGGTATGCATAATACAGCCCTTCACTTCCCATAATACGGACTGGGGCAAAACACTTGCCTCTTCCGAAAAGGGAGGTGAATTCCGTGGCTAAAAAACCAAAGGTGCAAGAAAACTACAAAACACCGAATGAAAAATACAATGCTGAGTTTGCTGTTGAGAATGAAGGCGCAACAACGCAAAGCAACACGATCTCCAAACCGGTCCAAAAACCGCAGCAGTAATGCGGTGAAGGGCTCGGAATACATCTAAAAGCATTGAAACAGGCTGTCCTGATCACGCTCATATTGAGCTGAGGGGCAGCTTTTTTTGCGGCTTTAAACAGTAGCCATTGAAATAATCGATGAAATTTCTTACTATTAATACCAATGGACTCGGTCCAGAGACTGAGGCTTATTTACTTCTCGCGCCGCTGTTCCCCGCACCAGTATTCCTGTAGACTAAGGCTATAAGAAACGGATCACATGATTGCTATAACAACTAAAGGGGAAATGGATTATGAAAAGAAGGTTCACAAGCCAGGTACTTGGCGGTCTGATCCTGATTGGACTCGGCGCGGTGTTCCTGCTGAGGCAGATGGGTTACACCGATTTCAGCATAGGATCACTAATTTCTGACTACTGGCCGGTTATTCTCATTTATATGGGTGTGCAGCGTTTACTATCCACGGACGACCATCAATCTAAATTTTCATCAGCGCTTGGCGGATTTTTCTTTCTGGCGCTCGGGTTCTTTTTTCTGGGGCGCAACTTGGACTGGTTCGATGTTTCAGCAGGCGACTTCTTTAAATTGCTGATACCCGTCATGCTGATCGGCGGAGGACTGTTTGTGATCTTCAAGCCGCGCAATGCTACACCACCGGTACCTCCCGTACCGCCAGCACCGCCAGCGCCGCCAAGCTTCTACCCGCCGGGCCAGGGTTCACCGGATGCCCCGCCTCCAAAGCCGCTGGAATCGACGCTGGATGAGCAGTTTGAGCAGAAGTTCGGCAAACCTGCCGGAGAGCGTGACTGGAATGAATATTTAAATAAAGACACTAATGAAGAAGAGATTGACCCTAAGGATGGCCGTTTTCAATCGGCTGCGGAATCGCGCTGGCAGGAGAACCGGGAACGTCATGAACGCAGACGGCAGGAGCGCCAGGACCGGCATGCCCGCAGACACGGCGAGTGGCATGAGGAGTTTCATCAGACAGACGATCATAAGGAAACGACGAACCGTTCTGCTTTTATCGGAGATGTCCATATGGGACGTGAGCATTTTCAATTGAAGCATACCAACGTTTCGCAATTTATCGGTGACACGGTGCTGGACCTGACCAATGCGCAAATTCCTTACGGGGAGACGAAGATTAATATTTCCGCGTTTGTCGGCGACATCAAAGTGTATATTCCCGATGATATGAATCTTGGGGTATCTGTGACCAGCAGTTCCTTTATCGGTGACATGCAGGTGCTGGAACAGTCGCGCAGCGGGTTTATGAGCAATGTGCAGTGCAAGACACCTTATTACAAGGAAGCAGGCAAAAAGGTTCGTATTAACGTGAGTGCTTTCATCGGCGACATTAAAGTCAAAACGGTAGGTTAAGGATGGGGACGATCTTTAGCAATACCAAATGGATGCTGCTTGTTTACTTCCTGCTCAGCGGAGGTTTGGCTGCCGGACTTGTGTATGCCGGAACATGCTTGGGCTATATCGAAGTTGTGGATTACCGCATGTGGGTGTACCTGTGTGTTGGGATTGTATTGTTCACCGTGGTTATCGGCTATGTGGCGGGACAGCGGATTCAGCGCCGGATCGATCATCTGGATCTGAACATGCTGCAGGTGGCCAAAGGCAATTTGTCTGTACGGATGCCTGAAAGTGATGATCAGTCCTTTGCGCGGGTCTACCATGAATTCAACATTATGATGGACACCGTGGAGAACAAGATGCAATTGCTGCAGCGGCTTGGGGAACAGGAAGTGATTGAAAAAGAAAAGGCGGCGGAGAGCGCGGTACTGGAAGAGCGGAGGCGAATGGCCCGGGATCTGCATGATACGGTGAGCCAGCAGCTTTTTGCGATTCATATGTCCGCTTCTTCGCTGCCTAAAGTTCTGGAACGCAATGAAGAGCAGGGCCAGATAGTGATGAACCAGTTAATTACGATGTCCCAAATGGCGCAAAAGCAGATGAGAGCGCTGATTGCACAGCTGCGTCCGGTGGAACTGGAAGGCCATAATCTGTTTGAAGCGCTGGAGAAATGGTTTCCGGACTATTGCCGCCAGAATGGGCTTAAAGGTGTGAAGGAGCTTGAACTGCAGGGCGAATTGTCGGAAGCGATCGAGCATCAGCTGTTCCTGATTATTCAGGAGTCGATGGCCAATATCGTCAAACATGCAGGAGCAAGGGTGGTCAGCCTGTCGTTGCGCGAAGTGCCGAGGCAGGTCGTACTGAGCATCAGCGATGATGGTCAGGGCTTTGAGCATGTGCAGCACAAGCAGGGGTCCTACGGGCTCACCACGATGCGCGAGCGTGCGGAAAAGCTTGGCGGCCAAGTGGAAATTATCAGCCGCAAGGGAGCGGGAACGACGATCCGCGTACATATTCCAAAGTTTGTGCAGGGCTATCAGGAACAGGGGGAATAAAACATGAGTCTTATAAAAGTGCTGCTTGTGGATGATCATGATATGGTGCGGATGGGGCTCAAAACGTATCTGATGCTGGAACCCAGTTTCGAGGTTATCGGTGAAGCGGCGAATGGCCAGGAAGCGCTGGAAATGCTGAAAGCCGGCGGACAGGACGGTCTGCCCGATCTCGTGCTGATGGATCTGATGATGCCGGTGATGAATGGTGCCGAAACGACGAGGGCCGTCCTAGCCGAATTCCCCGGGCTTAAAATTGTCATCCTCACCAGCTTCCTGGAAGATGATCTGGTCGTAGACGCCATTGAAGCCGGAGCTGTCAGCTACGTGCTCAAAACTGTCTCGGCCGAGGAGTTGATCTACGCGCTGCAAGGAGCGTACCGCGGGATGCCGGTCATGACCGGCGATGTCTCACAGGCGCTGACCCGCGGTATCCGCCAGCGGACCGTACAGGGGGATTCCTCCGGCCTAACCGAGCGTGAGAAGGAAGTGCTGCTGCTTATTGCCGAAGGCAAAACCAACAAGGACATCGGCGAGGAGCTGCATATCAGCATCAAGACGGTGAAGACACATGTCAGCAATCTGCTGATGAAATGCGAACTGGACGACCGCACACAGCTGGCGATTTACGCCCACCGCAAGGGCTGGGCGCAGGGATAAAGGAAATGGATTCATTACAAATGGCTTTATAGGAATCTATCAGTAAATAGGACCTGACTATTTACTGGATGGCAGAGTGAAGCTTGATCATAATAAGATGTTGTTAAGGGCCGGCGCGGCAATGTGCGCGCGGGCCTTTTTGTTTTTTGTATCCCGAAGTAACAGATACAACAGCTTTGGTTGTTATTCCTCTGCTACGATGTCTGAACCCTATTATCTTTTATCTCCGCTTAAATTGTTTTTAATGTGACCTTAAGGTTTAAAGTACAAAATAAGAACAAGAGAACAACACAATACTCCTTGTCGAACAGGCAAGGCACGGGAGGAACGTAAACATGGACGATAACAAAAACAACTTCAATCGTGATAATGAACCTTCACCGGATCGGGAATGGGATAATACTAAGAACAATGACAGCAGCAATAATAACCAATCAACCGATTCAGGATCCTCATACTACTATTCCTATGGACCTTTTAAATCTTTGAACAAAGACGAGATGAATCCGGATGATGTACAGCATTACAACCGGATGGAGTCGGAGCGGGTAGAAGTCACTCCTCCGCAGCCGATCAAACCGGCCCCTTACAGCACTTCACTTCGCACTACCGGAAATGACGGCGGTGGACGGGGCGGCAATGGCGGCAACGGTGCGGATGGCGGCAACGGCTGGCAGTATAACCGCAAGCCCCAGAGACCGATAAAAACCGCCTTGATTTCTTTCCTCGCCGGGATGGTCGTGCTGTCAGGCTCGATGATCATGGCAGACCGCGGTAACTGGTTCACAGGTGGTGATCAGGCGGCAACAGCTACAGTGGCCAGCCCGGCAGCCAAGACGGCAGTCGGCAATGCCAATATTACTCCTTCGACGTCCACCACCGCACTTGTTACCGGATCAGGTGATGTGTCGAGTGTAGTAGATGGAGTTGGACCGGCAGTCGTCAAAATCGAGACATTGGTCAAAACGGGCTCCGGCAGAAGCTCAACCAATCCAAACACGAGCGATCCGTTCTCACAATTTTTCTTCGGCGATCAATTCGGAGGCAGTGGATCCTCCGGGACGGACCAGAATTCCCAGTCGGAACCAGAGTCGGATTCATCCCAGCTAACTCCTTACGGTATTGGAACAGGCTTCATTTATGATTCGAGCGGATATATACTGACGAACCAGCATGTTGTTGATAATGCAGATGTTATTCAAGTAACTGTTGATGGAACCACCAAACCTTATGAGGCGAAACTGCTCGGCGCCAGCAAAGATCTGGATTTGGCAGTGCTGAAGATCGAAGGGGCAGACTTCCCTACAGTGGCTCTTGGAGATTCTGACAGCATCAAGGTAGGCTCTGAAGTTGTCGCGATCGGCAACCCGCAAGGCTTCGATCATACAGTCACTGCTGGTGTGCTGAGTGCTAAGGACCGCAGCATTGATATTAACGAAGAAGACGGCAGCGGGACACGCAATTACAAAAACCTGCTTCAAACCGATGCATCGATCAACCCTGGTAACTCTGGCGGACCGCTGCTTAACATGAACGGCCAGGTCATCGGAATGAACGTCGCTGTAAGCACGCAGTCTCAAGGTATCGGGTTTGCCATTGCAGTCAACACCATTAAAGAGGTAGTAGACAAACTTGAAGCCAACCAGGAAATTCCGAAAGAACCTGTTCCATTTATCGGTGCCTCGCTCATGACCATTACAGATGAAGTGGCGAAACAAATGGGCACTGACATCAAAGAAGGATCTGTAGTTGCTGAGATTGTCTTTAAATCACCGGCTTATTCCGCCGACCTGCGTCCTTATGACATCATTACAGGTGTGAACGGAACGAAATATGCAACCAGTCAGGATCTGATTACTTATATTCAATCCTTGAAGGTTGGAGACAAGGTCACAATGAATGTGGTCCGTGACGGCAAAACGCTGGAGCTTCCGGTTACCATCGGCAACAAAAATGATTTTGACACCACCCAAACTCAGAAGCAGTAAATACACTGGACGGTAAAGTGAACAGCGGAAGGGGGAAACCTTCCGTTTTTGCTGCACAGGGCGCTGGGCCGCGCATTCATGCTACAATAGAGATAAACGATTTAGACAATGGGGGCTGCTTGATGCGACCGAATATTCTAATTATTGATGACGATGAAAAAATTATTTCCATGCTGCGCCGTGGTCTTGCCTTTGAGGGTTATGATGTTAAAACTGCGGCCAACGGGGCCGATGGACTGCGTGCTGTACTGAACAGCGATCCCGATGTAGTCATACTCGATGTGATGATGCCGCAGGTAGACGGCTTTGAGGTCTGCCGTCGTTTGCGGGAAGGCGGAAGCAGTGTGCCTGTACTGATGCTGACAGCCAAGGATGAAATCGAACACCGGGTCAAAGGGCTGGATCTCGGAGCAGATGATTATCTGGTGAAGCCTTTTGCGCTGGAGGAGCTGCTGGCCCGGGTGCGCGCACTGCTTCGCCGTAAGAGCGAGCAGGGAGGCGGCTCAGAGCAGGCAGTGTCGTATGAGGATATTACGCTGGATGTGGACTCGCGCGAAGTCACTCGCGCGGGCAAACGTCTGGAGCTGACGGCCAAGGAGTTTGAACTGCTGCATTTGTTCATGCAGAATCCGAAGCGCGTATTGTCCCGCGACCTGATTATGGATAAAATTTGGGGCTATGATTACAGCGGGGAGTCCAATGTGCTTGAGGTCTATATTGCCATGCTGCGCCAGAAGACGGAGGAGCACGGCGGCAAACGTTTGATCCAGACGATCCGGGGAGCCGGTTACATTCTAAGAGGTGACAATTAAACATGTCTATTAAATTGCGGCTGACAGCCTGGTATTCAGGAATTTTGGCCGTTATGCTGCTGGCCTTATCAGCCGCAATTTACGGTTTTGTCTATTTTAATACTTATGGTGATTTGAAGGACCGGCTTAAACTGCAGGCACAGCAGGTTCAACCCGACATGGGTTTGAACAATGACGGTACTTTGGGGCCAGTGCTTAGAGGACCTGCAGGACAAAGCTTGTTTGCACAAGTGTATATTTATGACCTGGAAAAGCTGATTCTCAGCACGAACATGACACAGATCAATTTGGAATTCAAATTTCCCGCGAAAGAAAACGTCCAGAAACAGCAAGGATTCTCTCAGTCCTATTATGGCGGGAATCCCTTTCTGATCTACCAGCAGGCAGTTGATGTTGCTACTAGCAGCGGCAATCATGCAGGTGTACTTCAGGTTGCAGTATATATTGGGGAACAAGTGACAATGCTGACCCGGCTCAAGAACATCCTGCTCGTCGGCTCCTTTGCCACGCTGATCGCAGCTTTCACCTTCGGCCTGTTCCTAGCCCGTAAATCCATGAGCCCGATCGGCATGGTCATTGAAGCTGCGAACGGAATTCAGACGGGAACCGATCTGAGCTCCCGGATTGAATATGACGGTCCGCCGGATGAAATCGGGCGGCTGATTGAAACGGTCAACAGCATGCTGGGGCGGATGGAGGATTTCTATAAGGACCTTGAGGATTCGTATGCAACCCAGCGCCGGTTTGTA
Organism: Paenibacillus sp. IHBB 3054; assembly: GCF_051594305.1. Classification (NCBI taxonomy): domain Bacteria; kingdom Bacillati; phylum Bacillota; class Bacilli; order Caryophanales; family Paenibacillaceae; genus Paenibacillus; species Paenibacillus sp. IHBB 3054. The sequence continues at coordinate 84,814 of NZ_JBOFBG010000014.1, forward strand.
TCCGATGCCTCGCATGAGCTGCGGACTCCGCTTACCACGATTCGCGGGAACATCGACCTGCTGCAAAAAATATGGGAGATGGAGCCGGGCGAGAGCAGAATGAGCGAGGCGGAAATCCGCCAGCTCTCTATTGAGTCGGTGAAGGATATTGCCGATGAATCGCAGCGCATGAGCCGGCTGGTCGCAGATATGCTCTCGCTGGCACGCTCCGATACCGGGCGGACCTTTGATAAGGAGCCGGTAGCGCTCGAGCCGATGATGACTGAGGTCGCCCGCCGGGCGTCCTTCCTGCCGCGGCAGGCGGAATGGTCTGTAGGGGCTATGGGGCATCTGAACGGCAAATATATTGTCGGCAACAAGGATTATCTGCAGCAGATGTTATTCATTTTTATCGATAATGCCTTCAAATATACACCTTCCGGTGTAGTGACGCTGGACGCTGTCTTTTATCAGAGCCAGGTGGGGATCCGCATCACGGATACAGGAATCGGGATGGACAAGGATGAGGTGCCGCATATCTTTGACCGGTTCTACCGGGCCGATGAGTCGCGGGGAATTACGGAAGGAATTGGTCTCGGGCTGTCCATCGCCAAGTGGATTATTGATGAGCATGGCGGTTCAGTGGAGGTCGTTACCCGCCAGGGCGAGGGGACTACTTTTGTCATCTGGCTGCCCCTTCTCTTTGCTCCGCCGCTGGAATAGGGTATAATTAGGCAGGTCCTATTACAGCCGTCATTGACAGCAGAAAGCCGGTGAATTCATGGAAGTTATCAAAATATCTCCCCGGGGCTATTGCTACGGTGTCGTCGACGCCATGGTAATGGCACGGCAGGCCGCACAAAATCTTGATCTGCCCCGGCCGATTTATATACTGGGCATGATTGTTCATAATAGTCATGTTACCAATTCTTTTGAGGATGACGGAATTATTACTCTAGACGGGCATAACCGTCTGGATATTCTCGATAAAGTCGACAGTGGTACCGTTATCTTCACCGCACACGGCGTTTCGCCGGAGGTCCGCAAGATGGCCCGCGCCAAGGGGCTGACGACCGTAGATGCCACCTGCCCCGATGTGACCAAAACGCATGACCTCATCAAGGAGAAGGCAGAGGAAGGCTACGAGATTATTTATATTGGCAAGAAGGGCCATCCGGAGCCGGAAGGCGCTGTTGGCATTGCCCCGGAGCATGTCCACCTGATTGAGAAGGAAGAGGAGATTGCAGGGTTGTCTGTGCCTTCTTCCCGTATCGTTATTACGAACCAGACCACAATGAGCCAGTGGGATATTAAAAATATCATGAAAAAGCTGCTGGAGAAGTTCCCCGGCGCTGAGGTGCATAACGAGATCTGTATGGCTACCCAGGTACGGCAGGAAGCTGTAGCAGAGCAGGCCGGTCAATGTGATCTGGTCATCGTCGTTGGCGACCCTAGAAGCAACAACTCCAACCGTCTGGCACAGGTGTCAGAAGAGATCGCAGGCGTGTCTGCCCATCGTATTTCCGACGTGTCGGAACTGAATACAGAGTGGCTTAAGGGAGTGTCCAAGGTAGGGGTAACGTCCGGCGCTTCGACGCCTACACCGATTACGAAGGAAGTTATCAGTTACCTGGAGCAGTATGATCCGGCGCTTCCGGAGACATGGGAAATCAAACGTACGGTGAATATGGCGAAGCTGCTGCCTCCGGTGAAGAACAAGACTGCGAGCGCTACCTAAGATTTGTCCCGGCATTTGAACTTATAAATTAGGTAAATATGAAGCACACAGATTCCGGCTGCGGAACCTGTGTGCTATTTATTATTGGAAGGAAAGCCCTTTCATTATTCCATACTATACCAAGCGAAGTTCCAGTGTGCACCAGATACATAGCTTCATGAATACTAATAAATGGTAACTAGTGCAGTTGGGACTGTAATTGAAGGTTGACGAAAAGAACAAAATGCGGTAAAATTACTTTAGTGCTTAAAAGCGTACACGCGTCGTAGCGTGATAGTGTCGTGTTTTTTTATAAGGTAACATTTACTAAATAATTGCCTAAAAGGGGAGCTATATTATGATCGTTATTACATCCAATCAAACACCGCAGGAGCAGGTAAATGATATTATTTCTGTTATCGAAAAGGAAGGTTTGCAGGTTCATCTCTCCCGGGGGGCGGATCATACGGTTATCGGCCTGATCGGTGGTGTCACACCGAAGCTTGCCGAGCATTTGCGCCAGATGAAAGGCGTGGAGAACGTATTGAAAATCTCCAAATCCTATAAGTTGGCGAGCCGTGATTTCCATCCGGAGGATACAATTATCGATATCCGCGGCGTGAAGATCGGCGGAGAAAATCTTGTCATTATGGGTGGGCCTTGTGCCGTTGAATCCCCGGAGCAGATTGACGAAATCGCCCAGCTGGTGAAAGCTTCCGGTGGCCAAGTATTGCGTGGAGGTGCGTTCAAGCCGCGTACCGGACCTTACAGCTTCCAGGGTGTCGGTGTAGAAGGACTGACAATGATGGCGGAAGCCGGCAAGCGGCATGGTCTGCTGACCATTACCGAGGTAATGACACCGGAGTATGTGGATATTTGTGCGGAGCATGCTGATATACTGCAGGTGGGCACACGCAATATGCAGAATTTCGACCTCTTGCGCAAGCTGGGGACCTGCGGACGTCCGGTATTGCTTAAGCGCGGCTTCAGTGCTACTTACGATGAGCTCCTCAATGCGGCGGAATACATTCTGGCCGGCGGCAACCGTGATGTCATGCTCTGTGAGCGCGGAATCCGCACCTTTGAAACCTACACCCGCAACACGCTGGATTTGTCAGCAATTCCGGTGCTTCAGAACCTCAGCCATCTTCCGGTGATTTCTGACCCGAGCCATGGTACAGGACGGCGTGAACTGGTTGCACCGATGGCCAAAGCTTCTGTTGCTGCGGGAGCCAACGGGCTTATTATCGAAATGCATACCGATCCCGACAATTCCATGACAGGCGATGGGGTCCAGTCTCTGTTCCCTGAGCAGTTTGATAACCTGCTGAGAGATCTGGAGAAGCTTGCTCCGCTGGTGGGACGCAAGTTCTCGGAGTCTCTTGAGCCTGCCCCGATTCTTTAGTACAAGAAGCAGAAATCAGCCTTTAGGCCGTCCTCTTCTCCGCTTACGGGCGTAGGGAAGGGCGGTTTTTATGTATCGTATTGAATGAATGTGACATAGGAAATAGAGAAAGTTGCTTTTTTCACTAAAGCGTTAGAATATCTTACATTGTCTTCAGAAATACCTAACATAAGCATTGACGATGTTAGGTTTGAGATTTATAATGACGACAGCAAAAAAATTATAAACAAGAACATTTGATACTGTGAGCGGCCTAATGTTCGGAAATTGGGGAGGAATATATTCATGTCGGTTGAAAAAGTGTTGCAGACAATCAAGGAAAACAATATCGAGTGGGTGGATTTTCGTTTTGTAGATTTGGGTGGACGTGCTCACCATATCTCATTGCCAGCATCCGCAGTGGAAGCAGAAACATTTGAAAATGGTGTTGCGTTTGACGGCTCTTCCATCAAAGGATTCCGCGGTATTGAAGAATCTGACATGGTAATGATGCCTGATCCAAGCACTACATATATCGATCCTTTTACAGCTCATCCGACGCTGAACATCATGTGCGATATTTTCACTCCAGATGGTGAACGTTACGAGCGCGACCCCCGCGGTATCGCAGTGAAAGCAGAAGAATTCCTGCAAGCAAGCGGTGTGGGTACAGCAGCTTTCTTCGCACCAGAATCCGAGTTCTTTATCTTCGATGATGTGCGTTATGAGAGCGGAATGAACAGCTCTTCCTACTTTGTAGATTCCGAAGAAGCGGTATGGAATACCAACCGTAAAGACGAAGGCGGGAACCTGGGCTTCAAAGTTGGCGTTAAAGGCGGTTATGTTCCAGTAGCGCCGGTGGATTCCCAACAGGATATCCGCAGTGAAATGTGCCGTTTGCTGGCTGAAGCCGGACTTGAAATTGAACGTCATCACCATGAAGTGGCAACTGCAGGCCAAGCGGAAATCAACTTCCGTTTTGATACCTTGAAGAAAACAGCTGATAATCTGCTGACTTACAAATATATTGTGCAAAACACTGCACGCCAATACGGAAAAGTGGCAACATTCATGCCAAAACCGCTGTTTGGCGATAATGGTAGCGGTATGCACGTTCACCAATCTATCTTTAACGGCGACGCTCCTTTGTTCTACGAAAAAGGCGCTTATGCCAACCTGAGTGAGATGGCCTTGCACTATATCGGCGGTATCCTGTATCATGCTCCGGCACTGATCGCGCTGACTAACCCAAGCACTAACTCGTTCAAACGTCTGGTTCCTGGTTATGAAGCACCGGTTAACCTGGTTTACTCCAAAGGCAACCGTTCCGCTGCTGTTCGTATCCCGGTAGCTGCTGTGACACCTAAAGGCTGTCGCATCGAATTCCGTACACCGGATTCCACAGCCAACCCTTACCTGGCATTTTCAGCTATGCTGATGGCCGGTCTGGATGGAATCAAGAAGAAGATCAACCCGGAAGAAATGGGTTACGGTCCTCTGGACAAGAACATCTACGAACTGTCCGATGCAGACAAAGAAAAAATCCGCAGCGTTCCGGGCAGCCTGAGCGAAGCGCTTGATTCTCTGGAAGCTGATTACGAATTCCTTACTGAAGGCGGCGTATTCACTAAAGACTTCATCGATAACTATATCGCTCTGAAACGTTCTGAAGCTCAAGAAGTTGCGATTCGTGTTCATCCGCATGAATACTCCTTGTACTTCGATCTATAAGTTAGCTTAATTTTTGTTAAGAAGCCCCCGGGTATCCCGGGGGCTTTTTTGTGGTCTATATCTCTTTATCAATGTCTCAAAATTAAAAACAATTTACGAAAATTACGAAAAGTTTCGTTAATATAACATTATTTTACATAGTAGAGTACATTCGGCATAGATTTTATATGTAATGTGATTGATTTAAGGCGTTTTTTGATAAGGGAATTCAAGATTTTGAGGTCCGTTCGAGTGGATTTTATCGTAAATATGAATTATCGAAAATAGTTTCGGTCCAACTATTGTGGTTATTATTGATTAATAAAAAGTGACACCCTACATGTTAAACCTTATAACACTTGATATATCAGACTTTATTCTATGTTTTATTGTTAATCGAGTTTACAAACGGAAATTTCTTTACAACGATATCTAACGATGTGATAATAAAAACCGAAAGCGGTTTCTGTAAAATGGATAAAAAAGTAACAAAACAACAGGCTATGGAGAGGATGATTGCAGTGGAACAAACGTCTAAGTCAGGTTGGGAATTTACCGGAACAAATGGAGAGTTTAAACTTCAGCACCCCGAAAGAAGCAGTTTTTTGTATTTTCCTTTGGTGAATGAGGGAGGGATGATGTCTTCGGTCACTCCGAATCTTCATGGCCAAGCCACTTCAGGTCATAATACATTTCTTACTCCGCCGCTTTCGGTGGAGGATTTGCATAATTCGCGTGCTTCCCGCAATTTCTGGGTATATATTGAGGGCAAAGGTGCCTGGTCGGCAGCGGGGAATTCAGCCAGACAGCATGCACAGGCCTATGAGCCTGCCTCTGATGATTCGGAATTGGAAGCAGGGCTCCTATGGCATCGGGTAACGCGTGAGAGCCGTGAGCTTGGTATCAAGGCGCAAATCACTAGCATTGTACCCTGCGGCCAAGACAAGGTAGAATTGATGCAGGTAGTGCTTACGAATACCGGGGCTGCTGAGATCACCATAACTCCGACTGCGGCTATTCCACTGTATGCCCGTTCAGCGGATGATCTGCGCGATCACCGGCATGTGACCTCTCTGCTCAACCGGATTTATACTTCAGCACATGGTGTCGAGGTTCAGCCGGCGCTTTCCTTTGATGAGCGGGGCCATCGCGTGAACCATACCTCTTATGGCGTCTTCGGTGTAGAAGGAGAAGGAAGAACTCCTGTGGGCTTCTTCCCGGTGCAGGAGGAATTTATCGGTGAAGGTGGAAGTCTGGATTGGCCTGAGGCTGTTGTACGGAATTTGGCTCCTCAGACAGGCGAAGAAGGCGTACATAAAGAAGGTTATGAAGCTCTCGGCGGATTGCGTTTTTCCACCGCATCGCTGCTTCCCGGAGAGAGCCGTTCCTATGTGGTGATTCTGGCCATTGAAAGTGAAAGAATTGATATTCCGGGGTTAATGGCCAAATACGGATCCACCGCGGCTTTTGACGTTTTACTGGAAGAAAACAAGGCTTTCTGGGCGGACAAGGTGAATACAGTTGAGTTTCATACCGGAGATCATGCTGCTGACCAGTGGATGAAATGGGTAACGCTGCAGCCTGTGCTGCGCAGGTTGTACGGCAACTCTTTCCTTCCTTATCATGACTACGGAAGAGGCGGGCGAGGCTGGCGCGATCTATGGCAGGATTGCCTGGCGCTGCTTATTATGGAGCCGGCAGATGTGCGGAGTCTGCTGCTGAATAATTATGCAGGTGTGCGAATCGATGGCAGCAACGCGACCATTATCGGCCAGCAGCCGGGCGAATTTATTGCTGACCGCAACAATATTCCCCGGGTTTGGATGGATCATGGGGCCTGGCCGTTCCTGACCACTATGCTGTACCTGGACCAGAGCGGGGATCTGGATTTTCTGCTGCAGGAGCAAAGCTATTTCCGCGACTCCTTCATGAGCCGGTGCCGGGAACGCGACGCCTCCTGGGATGCTGCGGGGGGAAGCCATCTGCGGACCTCGACTGGAGAGACCTACAAAGGGACGATTCTGGAGCATATTCTGCTGCAGAATTTAGTTCCGTTCTTCAATGTGGGGGAGCATAACAATATTCTTCTGGAGGGCGCGGACTGGAATGACGGGCTGGATATGGCGGCCCAGCGGGGAGAAAGTGTGACCTTCACCGCCTTCTATGGCAGCAACCTGTACGATCTGTCCGTGCTGCTGCGCACTCTTCAGGAACGTACCGGGCTAGAGTCGCTGGAGCTGGCGGAAGAGATGACGCTGCTGCTGGATACACTGGGGAAATCGCTGAACTATGAGTCTGTAATAGCCAAGCGGGAACAGCTGAACCTTTACTACGCCGCTGCGCCTAACAAAGTAAGCGGAGTCAGGGTAACTCTGCCAATAGCGAAAGTGGCAGATGATCTGGCGAAAAAGGCAGAATGGATATTTAATCACTTGCGCCGGAAGGAGTGGGTGCAAAGTGATCATGGTGACGGCTGGTTCAACGGTTATTATAATAACGACGGAGACCGTGTCGAAGGCGAACATGCCGAAGGTGTACGCATGACGCTGACAGGCCAGGTATTCCCGCTGCTCGGCCATGCAGCAGCGCCAGAGCAGATTCCGCATATCGTCGCAGCGGTAGAACGCAACCTGCTGGATGACAATATCGGATACCGGCTGAATACCAATTTTGGCGGCATCCAGCAGAATCTGGGCCGTGCTTTTGGTTTTGCCTTTGGTCATAAAGAGAACGGGGCTATGTTCAGCCATATGACTGTGATGTACGGGAACGCGCTGTATAAACGCGGCTTTGTTCAGGAAGGACGCAAAGTGTTGGATTCACTGTACAAGCTCAGCGCGAATTTCGAGCTCAGCCGGATGTATCCCGGCATTCCCGAATATATCAATGAGCAGGGCAGAGGAATGTACACCTATTTAACCGGTTCAGCGAGCTGGCTGCTGCTGACGATGGTCACAGAGGTGTTTGGTGTAAAGGGCCGGCTCGGCGATTTGCTGCTTCAGCCCAAACTGGTGAAGGAACAGTTCGATGAGCAGGGGAAGGCAACGATTAAGACGATCTTTGCGGAACGCATGCTGGAGATCTCCTATACGTCCACAGGAAGCAGAGAATACGGGGAGTATGAAATACACTCTGCGTTGCTTAACGGCGCTGAGGTGACGCTTCAGCGCGTCTCAGAGGGTGCTGTGATACCGCGCAGCGTACTCCGTGCGCTGCCGGAAGGAGAGCTGCATCTCCTGCAGGTGGAGCTGGCCTAACTGCATAAAAGTATACGAAAAGGCGCCTGCTTAGCAGGAAATGCGAATGCAGGCGCTTTTTTCAGCGGTGAAGAGGTTCTGAGAATATTGGTAACAATAATAATAAGCAAAAGAAAGAGGAAGAATAACTTATGGCTTACACTCTCACTAATGGGATACTTACTGTGGAGATTGCTGATACTGGAGCCTATAACGGCACTAGATTTGATTGGACAGGGTTTATTACACAGGTAACACTGGAGCAGGGTAAACATACGTTTTGCGTTCCGGAAAGCCTCGTGCCCGGGCAGGGTACTGGCGGTTTTGGGCTATGTAATGAATTCGGCATTTCCCGGGCAATTGGCTATGACGATGCAGAAGTTGGAGAATGGTTTCCAAAGCCGGGAGTAGGGCTGCTGCAGAAGCAGGAAGATGCTCCCTATTTTTTTGCCGGAAGTTATCCGCTGATTCCCTTTGAGGTGATTGAAGAACACACTACAGATTCGGTTACTTATTCGGTGCAGCCGATGGAATGCCGGGGGTACAGCATGCTTTTGACCAAGAGGATCTCGCTTGACGAAGACAAGCTGAATATCTCTTACACCTTGGAGAACAGAGGGTCAAAGGAGCTTCTGACGGAGGAGTACAATCATAATTTTGTTGGAATTAACGGTAAAAATGTCGGATCAGGGTATGAACTGAGATTGCCGGACAATGTCAGGGTAGAGCAGGCGGAATCCATTTATACAGAGGAATTGCTCAGCCGAACCGGAGATAAACTAAGCTGGAAGAATGAGCCGGACCGACCCTTTTACTGTAAGCTGGGAGGCTGGGAAGATGCATTAAATTCCTTTTATTGGGAAATCACTCATCAGCCAAGCAGAGTTGGGATCAGGGAATACGGAAATTTCCAGCCGGAACAGATGGCGCTGTGGGGCGAGAAGCATGTTATTTCGCCGGAAGTTTTTGCGGACATCAGCATTTTACCGCGTCACAGCAAGGATTGGAGCCGCAGCTATCAGTTTTTCACCATTTAAGCCTGGCGATTATACCTTCTATGTGAATAATTATACTTGATGGTGTGTTAGATTACTGCTATCATAATCTCTATCCATATTCGCAGGAGAGAAAGGGTGGGGGCAATTTTGAGCAAGAGAGCATACAATTTTAATGCAGGTCCGGCGGCGCTGCCGCTTGCAGTATTGGAACGCGCACAAGCGGAGTTTGTCGAATTCCGGGAAAGCGGAATGTCCATTATGGAGATGTCGCACCGTGGGGCTGTATACGAGTCCGTTCATAACGAAGCTCAGGAACGTCTGCTGTCACTCCTTGGCAATCCGCAGGGCTATAAGGTATTGTTCATCCAAGGCGGAGCAAGCACCCAGTTCGCCATGCTTCCGATGAACCTAGTCTCCGAGGGCCAAGTGGGCAGCTATGTTATGACAGGAAGCTGGGCGGATAAAGCCCTCAAGGAAGCCAAATTGGTTGGTGGCGCCCATGTCGCCGCATCCTCAGAGGACAAGAAGTTTCTGGCGATTCCAGAGCTTAGCAGCATCAAGGCAGCGGATAACGCAGCGTATCTGCATGTTACGTCGAATGAAACGATTGAAGGAACACAATATGCGGAGTTTCCGGATTCCGGCTCCATTCCGCTGATTGCAGACATGTCCAGCGACATTCTGAGCCGCTCCTTTGACGTGAATAAATTCGGACTGATTTATGCCGGCGCACAAAAGAATCTCGGACCGTCAGGCGTAACTGTAGTTATCGCCAAAGAAGAGCTGATCGCGAAGTCGCCTTCCAATATCCCGACGATTCTGCGTTACGATACGCATTATAAGAACAACTCTCTCTACAATACGCCGCCATCCTTTTCTGTATATATGGTTAATGAAGTGTTAAAATGGATTGGGGAGCAGGGCGGGCTTGCAGGTATCGAAGTCAAGAACCGCGACAAAGCCGGGCTGCTCTATAATCATATTGACGGCAGTGATGGTTTCTACCGCGGGGTTGCGGAACAAGGCAGCCGCTCCATCATGAACGTTACATTCCGGATGCAGTCGGAAGAGCTTGAGAAGCAATTCGTCAAAGCCGCCGAACAAGAAGGTTTTGTCGGTCTTAAGGGCCACCGTAGTGTTGGAGGCTTGCGTGCATCCATTTATAACGCGGTTCCTTATGAGAGCGTTAAGGCGCTTACCGATTTCATGCAGCATTTCCGGCAAACTCAGGGCTAATGAATGAAAGTTTCTGAACCTTCCGCCTGCAGGCGGAAGGTTTTCTGCGTGACACACCACGCGCCGTGTATGATCTATAAGCGCTGCCTTCACCTTAGAGGCTGTCCTTACTAACACATTATAGGGCTGTTAGAGCCTACAGAGAGGAAGCATTCACACTATGGCACTTCATATTGTGCTGGTAGAACCGGAAATTCCGGCGAATACCGGCAATATTGCCCGCACTTGCGCGGCAACAGGCACGCATCTTCATCTGGTCCGCCCCTTGGGCTTCCGTACAGACGACGCTACGCTGAAACGGGCAGGACTCGATTACTGGCACGCTGTAAATATCGAATATCATGATTCTTTTGGGGAAGTGCTGGAGAAGTATAAGGAAGGCCGGTTTTTCTATGCTACAACCAAGGCCGAAAAGCGCTATACCGATTTTGCCTTTCAGGATGGGGATTTCTTCGTTTTCGGCAAGGAAACCAAGGGTCTGCCAGCCGATATTCTGGAAGCCGGGAAAGAAACGAGAATGCGCATGCCAATGAGCGAGGCTGTCAGATCGCTTAATTTGTCAAACTCGGCGGCCATTATTGTCTATGAGGCGCTGCGCCAGCTGGACTTCCCGCAACTTTTCTAAAAACGGACATGAATTTCTATTTATTTCAGCAGGATTCGACAATTGATTAACGAAATAGTTGAATAGTGCCGAAAAAAGTAGTAGTTACTAATTATTAGTTGAACAGGAGAGGTGTAAGTTAGATATGAAACCTGCTGGCGTTGTTCGGAAAGTAGATCAGCTGGGTAGAATTGTTCTGCCTAAGTCCCTGCGTAAAAGGTATCAAATGAATGAAGGCGACCCGGTAGAAATTCTGGTACAGGGCGACCATATCATTCTGGAGCGTTACCGCCCCAAATGTGTATTCTGCGGATCAGTTGAAGGTGTAAGTGAATATAAAGATCGTTATATTTGTGCTGAATGTCTTGGGGAAATGACTCAGCTTTCAAGACACGCCTAGAAATTACGCTTTCTCCTGCTGAAAGCAAGCAAATTTAATTGTACATAGTATGGCCGCAGAGGGTGTCTGCCGCCTCCATTACTAAAAAAAGCACCGCACAGATGTGCGGTGCTCTTTTTTTGAAGCAGCGAATGCTTTGGTCCATCCAGGCTTTTATAAGCCCTTGGTCTTATCGTCGTTGTAGGAGGAGGTTAAAATGCCGGTCAGGAACAGCAAAAATACCAGGGTTATTATCCAAAAGGTCAAGGAAAACGACATGCTGGACACCTCCATAAGGATCTGTATTCGTTATCCTGATTATAACCTGGTCTATATCAAAAACAAAAGAAAAATGTGAGATGCCGCATAGACAACTGAAAAAAGTTATTTGAAAAACAGGAAGCTGGTCGGCACCTGGCGTAGATTTCCGTCTGATGGATTGTTAATAACCTTTCCTCTAAAGATTAGGGACGAAGATCCACCGCCATCCAGATTGTAGGCATCAATCACACCCATGTTGTACAGCTTGTTCTGGATTTCCTCCAGCGTAGCTCCGGAGTTGCCGTTTTCGTTGTAGCCGTCGGCCACGAGCACGAGAAGCTGATCATCCTTGTACTTGCCGATTACGGTGCGTGGGGCACGTTTGGGACTCGTCTTCCACTTATCCGGGATCACCATCTTGGTGTTGTTCTTCAGCAGGACCGGGACAAAGGTGGCGCCGAACACCGGCTCCAACTGGTCGAGTTGTGTCCGGCTGAAGAATTTACCGCCGATCAGCTGTGCTGATTTATTCAGGCCAACGAAGCTGAGATCCTTGTAACTCGGCTCGAATCCGTACAAATATTGGCCGTCTACAACGGTTGTGGACAAGGGATAACGTTTACCGCCCTTATCGGCAAACCCTCCGGCATTGATGCCGGCTGTTGCACCGTAACGGTTGACGGCGCGCATGGTAGTTTCAGCTCCGCCGGAGCCGTCTCCGGCCAGGCTCATTTTCATGGCGGAAGCATCCTTCAGCTTAATTTTTAGGGCATAGGCTTTATAGTTACCGGGATTTAAGCGGTAAAGTTCGATGGTAATGCGGTCGCTGTTCACAATATCGGCAGGAATTCCCAGCCTGGCTGAAATTCTCCGGTTATAGATTTGCTCCGGGCGGGATGCCTGGGCTTTGGCGGTATTAACAATGGCATTCATCGCGTTTGTTGTTTGTTTGTAGAGCTGTGCACTGGCACCTATTGAATCTATGGTATAGGAAGCAGAGGCCTCGGCCAGCTTCAAATCATTCTTCAAAGAGGTTGTTAATTCAAGCGGCCCCGGGGCTGCAGCGAACTGTTCTGTGTTCAGCTTCAGGTTAAGCGGCGGCTGATACCACCACAGACAGAGCAATAACCCGAAGAAGGGAGCAGTCAGCAGCATAAAGAACCGGTTGACTCGTTGGACAGGGGTTCTCATTTAAGCAGATCCATCTCTTTCTTCAGGGCATCGAGTTGCTTGCGGACCTCGTTTAATTGGGTATACAGCTTGTTGCTGTTGTCTGTCTTGCTGCTTGCATTGTCTTTGGTAAAGGTGAGCAGTTCATTAAAGCTCTGAACAGTGCTCTGCAATTCCTTCACCTCTTCAGAGAGAACGGCGATTCGCGATTCATAATCGGTCTTCAAAACGGTAAGCTGCTGCTGGCTTTGAGTGCCAAGTTCGCTCAGCACCTGCTGCTTTAGATGGTTGGTATAGCTGTACACGGCATAGAAGCCGAGCCCGATCATCAAAATCCAGAACAGTAAAAACCATTTTACGGAAGGGCCGCTTCTCGCTGCAGTACGGCGCGAGTGTACCGGGGTCGATTCCGCTAGCGGTTGCATTACATCACCTCAGGCTGTTTTTTTTCAAGTCCTCATTCTATCAGACTTTTTGAGTTTTCGCAAAAGTGAAAGAGAGTCTGAAAACGTGAAAAAGTAATTGCATCCTATTAAACTACTGCGATACAATTTCTATAGATTGGAATATCTGATGGGCGTATACAAGGTAAAAGAAGGAAGAAAGGATAAAAATGCAACCATCCTTGCATGCGTAATAACCGTAAAACCCCGAGGCGTTTTCCACTCCGGGTAAATTATATAGATAGCAGGAGGTAAGGGAGTTAATGATGAAGGTGTGGCGGGGGATCATCGTGGGATGTCATCCCACAAGTATGCTTGGAACAAAATTGATTTTGGAGGAAGGGGGAGAGCTGGAAATTCTGGGGATGTATTCGACTTGGAACGAAGGCGTTTACAATGTGCGTGAAAGTCAGCCGGACCTGGTGCTGGCGGATTATCAGATGCCGGAAGGAAATGTGGAGAGCATTCTGCCGGAGATGAAGAGCAGTTCGCCAAATTCTCATTTCATCATCATGACGGAAGAAGAGGACAAGACTTTATTTCAGCCGCTGCTTGAGCTTGGGGCAAGCGGAATACTCTCCAAGGGAGCTTCTCCCCGCCAGTTGCTGCTGATGATTGACGGATTGCGGGAAGGTTTCCTCTCCATACCGTTTGACTGGATTGAAAAAGGATTTCGGCTCGCACCATCGTCACAGGGACTGGATGCCGTCATGCAGCTGACCCAGACTGAGATGTTCATCATGGAGCGAATTGTGCAGGGAATCACTTATGACAAAATAGCACTAGAAATAGAGGTAAGCCGGCGTTCCATAGACAATTATTTGCGCAAAATTTATGTGAAGCTTGAAGTGTCGACGAGAGCGCAGGCTATCGAGAAGTTTGCTCTTTTCTCAAGGCAGAACAAGCAAATCTACGCATAGGATCACCCTAACGACATATTGCCGGCTGGGCTGGAATATTCTTGGTACCAGGGGAGGGGGGAACATATGAGATATGAGTTTTCTGCCCGCGCACATACCTTGCTGTCTTCACCGCTGTTGAGTATCCGCACCAAGACGCGCCGGGGCACGTTGATTTCACTGGCGGAAGAGCTTCCGGCGGAAGAATTGTTCCCGCTGTCCTTGCTTGCCGAAACCGCGTCCACAGTCATCTCCGCAGATGCCGGGGCACTGCAGTACGGTGATCCGGAAGGGTACGGCCCGCTGCGGGAGTGGCTTACCGGAGATTGGCTGAAAGCCAAAGGTGTGGCTGTTGCCGAGGGCGGAGTTCTTCTGACAACGGGAAGTCAACAAGCCATAGATTTGCTGTCCAGGGTATACATAGATCCCGGAGACCGGGTTCTTGTAGAGAATCCCACCTCACCAGGCATTCTGCAGGCGCTTCGTATGCAGGGCGCGGTGATTATTCCCGTGCAGGGAGACAGAGACGGACTGCTGCCGGAGCATCTGCGTGCCCAAATCCGGCAGCACCGGCCGAAGATGCTGTTTGCAACACCGAGCTTTACGAATCCAAGCGGTATTCTCTGGAGCCTGGCAAGACGCAAGGAGGTGCTAGAACTGTGTATCGGCCATAGCGTGCTGATTGTCGAAGACGATTCCTATGGTGATCTGCATTTTCAGCGTTATGGCCAGCATCCGTCCGTAAAATATCCGTCGCTATATGCGCTGGAGAATGTAAGCGAGGGTGGACATGTGCTCTACATCGGTTCTTTCAGCAAAACGGTCGCGCCCGCTCTGCGGACGGGCTGGGCGGCAGGCAGCCGGGAGCTTATCGGCATGATGGCTGCCGCAAAGCAGATGGCCGACTGGCAGTCCAGCTCCCTGAATCAGCGGCTGCTGCATCATCTGCTGGATGTCACCTCTTTTGATCTGCGCGAGCATATTGCCCTCTTGAACCGGGAATACAATACCCGCCTCAAGCTAATGGCTGAACTGCTGAAGCGTCCGGCCTGGAAGAGCAGCACCTATAGTCTGCCGGAAGGCGGCATGTTCCTGTGGGTATCGCTGCCGGCTGGGCTGGACGCTATGGCACTGCTTAAGGCCTCGCTGGTTAAAGGCGTAGCTTTCCTGCCCGGCCCGCTGTGTTGTGTCAGCGGCGGCGGCAACCGCATCCGCCTCAACTTCAGCCATCCCGGCCGGGATGAGCTGCTACTGGGCATGAACCTGATGAGCGAGGCCGTGACGGAGTTTACGGCCCGGAGCTGAGGGGAATGGGGTTATTGATTACAGCTGGGTTGATTGGTTAGAGTTTAGAAGTTAGAGGTTGTAGTTTGTGACATATGAGAGGCTATGAGTAGCGTCTGCTGTATTTAGTACAATAGATTTCCCTTTTTTGGCAGTCTGATAGGATTCTGTTGCATTCTGTGCAGGAGAATTGGGCGAGAATGGGCTTTTTGGGTGAACATGGGGGCGTGATCTCTACCCTATGAGCGAATTACGCGATAATTGCACTTTATACATCTAAAACTCCATATGGATGGGCGAATGAGGAGATAGCTGCACTTCGTACAACTAAATAGATGTCATTCGGGCAAAACGAAAGGATTCGCCATTTTTAATTGCAGAGCATACAATTATATCTTTGAAACAACTATATTGCTCCCGAATAGCTGCACCAAATACACTTATCTGAACTCGGAGCAAGCAACCTAAACCAGAGTTCATCCGCAGCAAACAACAATCAAGAGGTTGGCGGGAGTCAGCAGCAGATAACTCAATAATCAACGCGCTTACGTGTGGAAGGGCAGGAAGATGGAAATTAAAGCGGTGCTCTTCGATCTGGATGGAACGTTATTGGACCGCGAGTCCTCTCTAGTCTCTTTTGTCCGCGATCAGTATGAACGATATCCACAATTTCAGTCTGTTCCCAAAGAAAAATTTCTGCAGCGGTTTGTCGAGCTGGATCAGCACGGTTATGTCTGGAAAGATAGAGTGTATCAGCAGCTTCTTGAGGAGTTTTCTATCCGGGAGCTAAGCTGGGCAGAACTTCTGAATGATTATTTGCATGGTTTTCAAGGACATTGTATCGGATTTCCAAATATGTTGAGTATGCTTACGACATTAAAGGCAAACGGAATCAAACTCGCGCTGGTATCCAACGGCTTTGGACAATTCCAATATGATAATTTTCAAGCTCTGGGGATCAGCCCTTTGTTCGATGAGGTGTTGATTTCAGAGTGGGAAGGTCTGCGCAAGCCGGATCCGGCGATTTTCCTTCGGGCATTGACTAAGCTAGGGGTTAAGGCGGAGGAAACGCTGTTTGTCGGCGACCATCCGGACAATGATATCCGGGCGAGCCGCGCCGCAGGCCTCAGAGCAGCATGGTAACAAAGTACACAGTTTTCTACGGATGTAGAGGCGGATGTAATATTTGAAGATCTTAAGGAATTAGTTCAGTATGTAATAGTCGATTTATAATAAATAGTTGGGTATTGGCAGTGTGCAGGCTAGTATTGGTGAAAAGGCAAGTCTTCCGGTATGGGGGGCTTGCTTTTTGTTTATGTAACTATATGGCATTTCAGCGCAGCATGCAGGGATGTTTCGAGTACAGGAGTCTAATGATTTTGAATGTATATATATGGATATAAGAAAGATCGAATGAAGAGGAGGGGCATTTTGGGAAATATACTGGAATGTACGAACCTGACGAAAATGTATGGGAAAAAGGCTGCTTTAAACGGACTGAATCTGACAGTTCCCAAGGGAAGTATAGTAGGGCTGTTGGGGCCGAACGGGGCGGGAAAAACGACGCTTATGAAGCTGATCGCGTCTTTGCTGCGGAATTATAAAGGGACGATTACAGTCGGTGGACAACATCCCGGTGTGGAAACTAAAAAGATTGTATCCTATCTGCCGGACAGAGAATTTCTGTATTCATGGATGAGTATTGAGGAGTGCATTGATTTTTATCATCACGCTTTTGCCGATTTCCAGCGGGACAAGGCCTGCGGAATGATAGAGATGCTCGGATTGAATCTTAAAGATAAGGTGAAGTCCCTGTCCAAAGGAATGCAGGAGCGTGTGAGCTTATCGCTTACGTTTGCACGCCGGGCCCAATTATTCGTACTAGATGAACCATTAGCGGCTGTCGATCCATCAACGCGTGATAAAATCATGCAGATTATCCTGGATAATTTTGACTCTGACAGCTCCATTCTGATCAGTACCCACCTGATTCGTGATGTCGAGAGCTTGTTTACGCATATAGCGATTGTGGACGAAGGAAAAGTGCAGCTGCAGGGGAGCGTGGAGGAATTGAAACGAGAGTATGGCCTGCCCATTGAGGATTTGTTTAAAAGCATCGTTTAACCATTTGAGAAGGGGAGTAGTTACGTGATTCTAGTCCATCAATTTAAACTGGAGTGCAAAAGACATTTTGCAATGTTCGCCTCGTTAACCGGATTAAGCTGCTTAATCAACCTGTATTTCCTGTTCAGCTCAGGCCAAGATCTGGCATTTCTGATTCTCACCGTAAACATGGTCATCGGCATTCTGATCCCGGTGTACATCTATGTGGATTATTACAGGGAATTCTTCACGGGTACGATGCCGGTTAATCATATGCTGCCCGTCAAGACTTCATCGCTGTTTCTGGTAAAATCGGCTGTTTTTATGCTTGGCACCACGGCGGTATGGTCGACGACATTGCTGGAGGTGTTTTTAAATCCTGATGGCTTATATCAGGCGAGGATTGCTGATTCGGCCAGTCCGGCGCTAGGAATCCTGTATCTGTTGTTGTCCAAGCTGTGCAGTATTCCTGCCGGACTGGCCTTAATAGGACTGGCGCTGGCTGCAGGCAAAAGACAACGCAAACCGTTGTTAAGCCATCTCTGCATTGCTGTCCTGATTGGTGCGGTTGTTACTGTCCAGTTCGCTCTGGTTATCCAAGACAGCTCGCACTGGAGCATAGGAACGTCGGCTAATGAGTCCTTCAAGCAATACGCCAATCTGCTGACGGTCAGTCCCATCAATCAGGAGCAGGCGGCCAATATTAACGATACGATCAGTTGGCAGTCTATTGGCATGAATCTGCTGGTCGCCTGTGTTGCAGGCAGTGGGGCAGCCCTTCTGCTGAACGGACGGAAATATGAGCTGTATGGAAAATAAAGCTTAGGCTCGGCTTCCGGTGATATTCGCATATTCGATCAGCGCCGCTGTTCCGGCGGCAGTGAGCGTGTAGCGGCCGCGCCCCACCCGGAAGAACCACCCATAGTAGTTCTTCTGCAGGAATGCGGCGGCGCCCGGTACGCCGCTTCTCTTGCGCAGCTCGGCGGGTGTGACGCCGAGCGGAGCTTTCGCCCGGCTGTCCGCAGCCGCCGGGCTAAGGGCAGACGCAGCGGCGTCCGCTGCTGCGTCTGCCCCTGGCGCGCCGCCGCGTCCGGCGCGCTTCCCGGCGAGGCCGGCCGCCGCAAGGGCGGCTTCGGCCTCGGCGGCCTGCAGCGCGAGTGCCACGCGCAGCGCCTTCTCGCGGTAGGCCGTCACGAGCTTGACGCGCGTGCTGCCGCCGGTGTTGTAGTCGCCGCTGCGCTCGCGGAACTCGTAGAGCAGCTGCTCGCGCCGCCGTGTGCGGCTGCGGGGCTGGGGCGGCGCGTCGCCCGGCTCCGCGAGCACCTCGACCAGCGGTGCCTTGGTCTTGTAAAAGACCACAGTGATCAGCCCAAGGCCAAGGCGGAGGCATAGCCCGCTGAGCTCGCCCCAGCGCTGGTTCACCGCGCCTTTTTTGTCACGCACGCGCTCCACGGCGAGATAAACGTTGGGACTTAACCGCAATCGTTCAACCCCCTGCAGCAGCAGGGCGAGGTTGAACGATTTTTTCATCTCCACGATCAGCGGCTGCTCCTCACCCTCACGCAGGCCTACCAAATCACAGGTCCGCACCTCGCCTTTGATGTCATAGCCTTGTCTCTCAAAAAAACTCTTCAAAGGAGCATATAGCTCCGTTTCATGCTTTACGGCCATATTTGTCACTCCTGTGTCCTAATGTTGCGTCCCCAGCTGAATCTATAGGTTTACGGTTGAATGGCAAAGTGTCTGAATAAGCTTGGAGGACAAGCCCGCACTTTGTGCCGGTATTTTATAAGGGAAATCATGATTCTCTATTATAGCACAGCAAAAAAGAGGTAAACTATTCCGGGCTCGCCGCATAGGTATGTAATACACTTTTAAAGCTGTGGAGCAAGTAGGAGCGCAAGAGGAGGTAGCGAGCAATGGATATTTTTGAGCGTATAGCTTCGTATCGGGCTGAGAACGACCGTTTGGCGTGGAGCGGCACCTTCAAGGACTATATAGAACTGCTGAGAAAAGACCCCTCTCCCGCTAAAACAGCTCATTCCCGCGTATACGACATGATCAAGTCACACGGCGTAGAGGACATTAATGGACGCAAGCGGTATAAATTTTTTGAGCAGGAGATTTTTGGACTCGACCGGGCGGTGGAGAAGCTGGTGGAGGAATATTTTCATTCCGCAGCCCGGCGTCTAGACGTACGCAAACGGATATTGCTGCTTATGGGACCGGTCAGTGGAGGGAAATCGACATTGGTTACTCTGCTGAAACGTGGCCTTGAGCAGTATTCGCGTACGGATGCAGGAGCGGTGTATGCCATTGAAGGCTGCCCGATGCATGAGGACCCGCTTCATTTGATTCCGCTGGAGCTTCGCCCTGAGATCGAGAGAGAACTGGGTGTGCGGATCGAGGGCAATCTCTGCCCTTCCTGCCAAATGCGGCTGAAGAATGAATACCACGGCGACATCGAGCAGGTGAAGGTTGTACGGGTGTTGCTGTCGGAGGAGGAGCGGGTGGGCATCGGGACCTTCAGTCCGTCCGATCCGAAGTCGCAGGATATCGCTGACCTTACAGGCAGCATCGACTTTTCCACGATTACCGAATTCGGTTCGGAATCCGATCCGCGCGCCTACCGCTTCGACGGGGAACTGAACAAAGCGAACCGCGGAGTGATGGAGTTCCAGGAAATGCTCAAATGCGATGAAAAGTTTTTGTGGAACCTGCTGTCGCTGACCCAGGAAGGCAACTTTAAGGCCGGGCGCTTCGCATTGATTTCGGCGGACGAGATGATCATTGCCCACACGAATGAAACGGAGTACAAATCTTTTATCTCCAACAAAAAGAATGAAGCGCTCCAGTCCCGCATGATCGTCATGCCTGTGCCGTACAACCTGAGAGTGTCGGAAGAGGAAAAAATCTACGCCAAGCTGATCGCCCAAAGCGACATGAAGCATGTGCATATTGCGCCCCACGCGCTGCGCGCCGCTGCGATTTTCTCAATCCTGACCCGCCTGAAGGAGAGCAAGAAGCAGGGGATGGACCTGATCAAAAAGCTGCGCATGTATGACGGTGAAGAGGTTGAAGGCTACAAGGAAGCCGACCTCAAGGAGATGCAAACCGAATATTTGGATGAAGGCATGTCAGGCATAGACCCGCGTTATGTCATCAACCGGATTTCCAGCGCCCTGATCAAAGGCGATCTGCAGTGCATGAACGCACTGGATGTGCTGCGGGCGATCAAGGATGGCTTGGATCAGCACCCTTCGATTACTAAGGAGGAACGGGAACGGTATCTGAATTTCATATCCATCGCCCGCAAGGAATACGATATTCTGGCCAAAAGCGAAGTGCAGAAGGCGTTCGTTTACTCTTTTGAAGAGTCCGCCAAAACGCTGTTTGAGAATTATCTCGATAACATCGAAGCCTTCTGCAACTGGGCCAAAATTCGTGATCCGCTGACAGATGAGGAGATGGAGCCGGATGAGCGGCTGATGCGCTCCATTGAAGAGCAGATTGGCATTTCCGAAAATGCGAAAAAAGCTTTCCGTGAAGAAATCCTGATCCGTATTTCCGCCTATTCCCGCAAAGGCAAAAAGTTTGAGTACAACAACCACGACAGGCTGCGGGAAGCGATCGAGAAGAAGCTGTTTACCGATCTCAAGGATATCGTCAAGATTACCACCTCCTCCAAAACGCCGGATGAAAGCCAGCTCAAACGGATCAACGAGGTATCCAGACGCCTGATTGACGAGCATAACTACTGCCCGATCTGCGCCAACGAGCTGCTGAAATATGTCGGAAGTTTGCTGAACCGGTGACCGCATTCATTAGGCACATTCTCCGAACAAGAAATCTGCAAGCTGCATACTTTTATATGTAACTGCAACACTGCGGACTGCCATAAGGCGGTCCTTTTTGTGGTGTTTTTTAAGTGAAATGTACTTCTGAACGCGAATGCAAAACGCTGAAGCAGAAAGCTGATGCACGACATATGCTGAACTTGTCCAGGGGGCAACAGCACTTATTTATGTACTTTGAGCACATATCCCCAGATTCGCGGACCGTATAGTCCTTATGATGCTGCAAATGCCGTTAAATATAGCGAATATGGAGAAAAAGCTGCATCCCAGTCCGCGAGAAGTGCAAATCTATCTGAAAGACACCAAAAATACATACAAAAGTCGACATTTTCATAGGAAATCAATTTTTTCTTATAGTCGAAATTTAGGAGATCGTGTAATTTAATAGCGGATTCATTTTTTTTATCATTGGGGGGAAGAATTTTGTCGAAGAGGAATATTTTGAAGAAAGGTTTTGCCTTATTACTTGTGATTTGTTTCACGCTATCTCCGTATACCTCCGTATTCGCCGGGACGGCTTCGGATATTTCCGGGAATTGGGCCGAACCGCAAATTAGCAAGTGGATGGAAAAAGGCTTCATCTCTGGATATCCAGGTGGCCGCTTTAAACCGGCCACTCCCATCACCAGAGCCGAACTGGTTTCATTAGTCAACAAATCCTTTGGATTTGTGGAGACCAAGTCCGTGGAGTTCAAGGATGTGGCAGCTTCAAGCTGGGTGTATCCGGAGTTGTTAAAAGCAAATGCTGCTGGATACATTAGCGGATATGGCAACGGCTCTTTTGGACCGGGCAAGAAGGTAACCCGTCAGGAATTAGCGGTCATTGTCAGTAAACTGCTCGGATTAACTGCAACAGCAGATGCCAACTTCAGCGATACAGCGGACAGTCCGGCATGGTGCAAAGACGCCATCAGTGCAGTGCAGGAGAAGGGGATCATGCAGGGCTTTGCAGACAACAGCTTTCATCCGGGTGATCCGGCGACCCGCGCCGAGGCTGTAGTTATTTTGGATAGAACTCTGGACATACATAATTCTGCAGTAAGCGTAACATACAGTACACCAGGTACCTATGGCCCTGTAGCAGGGAATGCCGCAACCCTTCAGAATGTTATCATCAACTCGCCGGATATCAAACTCCGAAATACGACCATCAGCGGTAATTTACTCTTGGGAGAAGGTATCGCAGAAGGCGAAGCGGTCCTTGAGAATGTGACCGTCAAGGGAACGACTACCGTCTCCGGCGGCGGTGCTCACAGCATTCATTTTGACAAGAGCATTCTTGGTACGGTCATCATCGACAAAAAGAATGGCAGTGTAAGAATTGTGGCAGAAGGAACGACAACGGTTGCCAATCTGCAGGTTCAATCGGAAGCGGCGATTGAATCGATCACGGGGGCAGCTGTAAGTGCAGTAACCTTATCGAAAGAGCTGCCGGCAAATGCCAAGATAAGCTTGAAAGGCAGCTTTAAGGAAGTCAATATTCAAGCACATAATATTGCTGTAGATATTCCTGAAGGCACGATTCAGAGTCTAAACGTGGCTAAAGAAGCCACAGGCAATAAACTGATGAATGAAGCCAGCATCACAACGATGAATATCAATACTGGCCTGGATGTTACAGGCAAAGGTAAAATTGACACTGCGGTCATCAATGCCGTAGGCATTACGATGGAAACTTCGCCAGTCAAGCTGGAAGCTGGTAAAGACAGCGGCTCCGATGTTAAGGTCAAGATTGGAGGTGTTGACAAGTCGGCTACGACGCCATCACCAACAGCGGTGGGAAACACTAATCCGGCTGTACCGTCGACAACGGCAACCCCGACACCAGCGGCGACAGCAACACCAGCCGCGACAACAACACCAGTGGCGACAGCAACACCAGCGGCGACAGCAACACCAGCCGCGACAGCAACACCTGCCGCGACAACAACACCAGTGGCGACAGCAACGCCAGCCGCGACAGCAACACCTGTGGTGACAGCAACGCCAGTAGCGACAGCAACACCTGTGGTGACAGCCACACCGGTAGCGACAGCAACACCTGTGGTGACAGCCACACCGGTAGCGACAGCAACGCCGGAGCCAACTGGAACACCGCCAGTATTGGGCGGCAATGTTAAGGGAAGTTTTACGTATGCAGACGGATCAATGCTTGGGGATGGATACCTGTATCTTTACAGGATGGAGAATAGAGTCGGAACTTCTTATAAAGTGGAGCTGGAGGACGGACGGTTTAGTATAGAGCTGCCGGACGGTCAGTACTACTTAAACAAGCTTTATATCCAGGAGAATCAAGAAACTATCGCTTTGTTCCATCCATTTAAGGTTGCAGATGGGAAGCTGGATTCAGGGATGCTGGAACTCAAGTTGTCTCCTAAATCGACAGGAACCATTCAATTTTCGGATGGCAGCACCATCAGCAATGGAAGCCTGAGTATCAGCAGTTCCAATACCAATCCTTCTTCCAATTACAGTGTTGATCTCCGGAACGGAGCCTTCAGTCTGTATTTGCCTGACGGCAATTATCAGGTCCATAGTTTATATAGTTCCGATATCCAAGAGAATATAGCAGTGAACTATACGTTCACCATTACAGGAGGACACTCCACACCGAGTCCCCTAAGCTTTATAATACCTGCAGCTGTTACGGGAAAGTTCAAAAATTTCGACGGAACACCGGTTGCTTCCGGAACGATGAATGTGAGCCGGACGGATTCCGGCAATAATTCAAGCTATTTTGCCGGAATAAAGGAAGGACAGTTCACTCTCTACTTGCCGGATGGGGATTATCGTATCAATAATCTGTTTTCTTCGGATAATACGGTGATGATGGGCGTCAACCAGACGTTCAGTGTGACCGGCGGCCAGACTAATCCGAGTCCGCTTGAAATTACGCTGCCGAAGCTGTTCAAGGGAACGTTAAGTTATTCAGATGGAAGTCCTCTAGGCGATGGTTCCGTGTTCGTGCTGAACACTGCAACAGGTGACAGCAATCCTAGCTACTCTTCCCAGGTGATTGATGGGCAATTTAAGGTCTACCTGCCTGACGGCACGTACCAGTTGAGTGAATTCCATAATACAGATAATTCTGAGAGAATATCACTGGACTACAGCTTGACCATTGCGGGCGGTCAATCTACTCCTAATCCAATCAAGATTGTCGTTCCCAAGAAGCTTACGGGAACCATTGTAGATGGAGACAACCATCCGATTGATTCAGGCAAACTGTATGTGTACAGTACGACCAGTCCCAAAGTCCAGTATAATGCGGATATCAAAGACAGCAGGTTCGCGCTCTTTCTGCCGGACGGTACTTATCAGGCAGAAATGTTCTACGACGCACAAAACAAGAGGACCCCACTCAGCTATTCATTCACAGTAACGGAAGGACGTACTGTTCCAAGCACTCTATACATTGTCGTTCCTTCGGAAAATGTCGCAGGGACTGTAAAGTATTCGGATGGCAGAGATATTGAGGATGGTACGCTGCACATTACTAAGCGAAATATTTCAAATCCTATTTCTATCGATGCCCAAGTGGAAAAAGGATCTTTCAGGCTCTATCTTGAGGATGGAGATTATGAGATCGTCAGTCATTATAGTAAAAACAACAAGGAATCGTTACAGATCTCCTATAAGTTCAAAGTAGTGAATAAGAAAAGCTTACCTGCTCCGTTGTCTGTTATCGTGCAACTCAAGAATGTAACGGGGACGTTGCAATTCGAGGATGGTTCAACAATAAAGGATGGATTTCTGTCCATTACAGAAGAGACCACCCAAGCCTATATAACGATTCAAGTGAAGGACGGGAAGTTTAGCTCTTACTTGCCTGACGGCAAGTATAAAGTGCACAGATACAACGTCACAGGCTCACAGGAGAATATTTATCTCACCTACAACTTTACGGTAGCCGGAGGGAAACCGGTCCCGGCCATGCTGGATATTAGGATCCCCAATAATAATGTAACGGGTACACTTAAATATCCGGACGGATCGGCGGTTCCTGATGGCAAATTATCATTCAAAGGCTTGACTATCGGAGCAAGTACTGCTGTTACTAACGGACAATTCACGCTTGCCATGGCCCCGGGAAAGTATGAAGCCTATGACTATAACAATTCAGCGATTCCGCTCTACTCATTCGAAATTGTTGATAAGCAAATGAAAATCCTGGATATTACCATCCCTTTCAAGAGCGAGATCAAGGTAACCTATGCTGATGATACAGCACTTGGTAGGAGCTACTTAAATATTAGCACTGATGGAGGGACATATACGAGCTATGGTACATCTTCACAAAATGGCGTATTCAGTCTTTATCTTCCCGATGGAAAGTATAAGATACATAGTGTAACCGACAATGTTACCCGGGAGAATATTCCATTATATACTGGCATCACTGTAACTGATGGACATCTTAACCCGCAGCCGTATATTCTGAAGCTTCCTCCAAAAGTTTCGGGCTTAATCATTAGTGCAGATGGAACACCAGTTGCCAATGGAACAATCTTTCTCCACAGTGTCGGGGGCAGCGAATACAAGGCATACTCTGCTGTAATCAAGGACGGACAGTTCTCCTTGTATCTCCCGGAGGCTGACTACACAGTGGATAAATTTACTGATGAAGCCAGTCAGAAGGACATTAAAATCTACTATTCCTTTAGTGTTGCAGCTGGACAGTCAGTGCCAAATCCGCTTGTGATTACCGTGCCTGTGGAGTATTCCGGTACAGTTACTAAAGGCGGTAAACCTATGACTGGCGTTGTTCTATACTTGCATGACACTGACAACAACAACTCGTATTCAGGACAAATAAAAGACGGGAAATTCACCGTACTCTTGCCTGACGGAAACTACCAGCTCGATAGAGTCAATGACATGAATAACTTCAAGGATTATACGCTCAATCTGAAGTTCAAAGCCTCAGCCGGAGTCGTAGATCCAGGGGATTCTCTGACCATTACGATTCCTTAAGCAGATCTCCTGCACAGCAACACAATATGCTTACAAGCATCATATATACAACAGGCAAGCCTCCGGTATACGGGGCTTGCCTGTTTTTTTAGCGTGTGCTTCCGAACAGCAAACGAGGAACAGCCCGCTTGCAAACTGCTTGTTATAATGAAATCACCGTACGGGGAAAGGCTGGGTGACTCATTGAATTACAGCAAGGATATTGAGAGATGTATCGATTATATTGAGGAAAATATTAAAGACAATCTGACTGCTGAGAAGATTGCCGCCGAGGCCGGATATTCGCTATATCATTTTAGCCGGGTATTCAGTCTGTGCAAGGAGATGTCTGTAATGGAATATGTACGGAGCCGGAAGCTGTCACTGGCAGCGGTCGAATTGTTCAGCGGGCGGAGAATTATTGATATTGCGCTGGAGTATGGCTTTGAGACGCCAAGCGGTTTTACTAAGGCGTTTCGCAAGGCCTATGGCTATAGCCCATCACAGTATGCGTCGCGTATGGACGGTTATCTTCAGGGCGGTTCTGTTGTCAAAATCGGAGGTTATTTAATATGCATAAACCGGCCTTTAAGGTCGCTGGTTACGGTATTGAAACCAATGTGGCCGAAGGCAATTATACCAAGGACATCGCTTCTTTCTGGAGCCATTATGATGGAGAGAATCTGGAATCCAATATGTATGAAATTCTCGCACCCCCAAGGCACGGAGAAGTCGGCTTATGTGTTCCAGCCGCTGAGAGCGGAAACGCCACTTACCTGCTTGGCGTGATCGTTGACGATTATAGCGGGGTGACCGATGAGATGCTGACAGTTGAAGTGCCTGAGGCAGTCTATGCGGTATTCACCACACCGCCCGTGGATACATCGAAGGATGAGGAGCAGAAGGATTTTGCTCAGGTGATCAAGTGCACCTGGAAGTATATCTTTGAGGAATGGTTCAAGGATAGCGGGTATGTCTATGACGAAGGCAAGCTAGATTACGAGTTCTACGACGAACGCTGCCATTCCAGGGTGGATACGGTGATGGAGATTTATGTTCCGGTGAGGGCGCGACTGTAAAATTTGAAAGGGGGCAAAGGCTGATCGGTGAATGGGCTTCACTGCGCGAATGTTTGGACTTCCGGCCGCTATCGCTCCTACAGTTCCAAAATTCTCTCCGTTACGCTCACCTCCATAGCCTTTGCCTGTTTATTCCTATTGTTAAGGTCGCTGTGGGTAGCGACCTTAACAATAGCCCGCTCGCACAAAGTATGTGCTACTACCAATCTATTACACAAACTTCCGCTGCACCTTTTTACCGTCATAGGTAAAAAGGGCTTTTTTGTCTTCTACTACGGTTTGGAGGTGCACGGTCCTGCCCCAGAGGGCATAGATGTGCGGGAGCGTGCGTTCCAGATATTTCAGGTCAAGCTCAATACTCTCGTAGCGGTGGGCGATCAGCAGCTCGCCATTGCGCTCGTAATCGGCATCCTGAACAACAAGGTAGGGAGAGCCGCCGTTGACCCGGGCGAGCACGAGCTGATCGCGTACATTTTCCCAGGCTTTGTCGGTGATTTTCCATTCCGGACCTTTTTTCTCAAAGACATAGAGGTCGAGGTCATTAACCAGCTCTTTGGACAGGTAGCTACGGATAAATGAAATGTCGGAATCCAGTTCACGTACCTCAAACATTTTGTCGCGGTCCCAGCGGCGTTCGATGTCTTCAAAGATTTTGAGCCCCAGATAGTAAGGGTTCAGGCTCTGGCGCGAAGGCTGCACGACTGAGGAATTGAGCTTCGAGTATTCAATTGTCTCCTCAGGAGTCAGGTCCAGCTCGCGCATGATCCGCTGATGCCAATAGGAGGCCCAGCCTTCGTTCATGATTTTGGTCTCCATCTGCGGCCAGAAATAGAGCATTTCGTCACGCAGCATCGTCATAATATCGCGCTGCCAGTCCTCCAGCACGGTCGAATACTGCTGGATGAACCAGACGATATCCTTCTCCGGCTCAGGCGGGAAGGCCCGTTTTCCTGCGGTTTCCGCTGCCTGTGGCTCTGCTGAAGCCGGATCCAGATTCCATAGCTCGCTATAAGGACTTGGCGTAGCGTTACCGCCGGCTGGGGCATCCTTGCGTTCCTTCATCTTGGCTTCCAGCAGATGGGTTTTGCCCAGCTTGCGCGGCTGGATCAGGCTGGGATCGATATGCTCCTGAATGGCCAGCACGGAGTCAATGAAGCTCTCCACAGTATCCCTTCCGTAGGTCACCGAATAGCCGGCAATCCGGTCGGCTGTGGCTGACATGCTCTCGACCATATCCCGGTTGGACATGGAGAAGCGCATGTTGTTCTTGAAGAAATCGCAATGCGCCAGCACATGCGCGACAATCAGCTTGTTCTGGATCAGCGAGTTTCCGTCCAGCAGGAAGGCATAACAGGGATTGGAGTTAATGACGAGCTCATAGATTTTGCTTAGTCCGAAATCGTATTGCGATTTCATTTTGTGAAACGTTTTTCCGAAGCTCCAGTGTCCAAATCGGGTAGGCATTCCATAGGCCCCGAACGTGTAAATAATATCGGCAGGACATATTTCATAACGCATCGGGTAAAAATCCAGCCCAAATCCGGTCGCAATCTCCGTGATCTCGGCAATCGCCCGCTCCAGCGCTTTAATCTCATCCCCGGGCATGAATCCATCGCTCCTTCCAGCTTGCTGTGTTTGCTGCAACCTATTCCGGCTAGACCGCAGAGGTTCCGTTAGATCGGTTCTGTTCTTCTTAATGTATATGGGAGGAGGGGAGTGAGTATGATGCCGTGAATCGGGAGTTGGATAAATAGACTTCGTGTAAATTGGAGTATGGTAATCGAAGAGTCGGATCGTTCGAGTAGGTACCCACAGGCCTTATCATAATGTCGCGTTGCCAGTCCCCCAGCACGGTCGAATACTGCTGGTTGAACCAGACGATATCCTTCTCCGGCTCAGGCGGGAAGGCCCGTTTTCCTGCGGTTTCCGCTGCCTGTGACCCGCTGGAGTCTGATTCAGATTCCATTCCTCGTTGAAAGGACTTGGTGCACTTTGAGCTTGAACTTGAATTTTAGTTTTGATTTTGATTTAGTCTGAAACCCAACCAAAAGGGAAAGTGACGGAGGGGAAGTTTGGAACTGGAGGAGCGAACGCGTCCGCCTTTATGGACCAATTTCTACCGCGATCAGCGGTTTGAAATCAGGAAATTGGTCCATAACAGCGGCCGGAAGTCCAAACATTCCCCGCAGTCACGACCAAACCCGAAAGGTATAGTCTTACAGTCTTATAGTCTTGCAGTCTTGCAGTCTTACAGTCTTACAGTCTTACAGTCTTATAGTCTTGCAGTCTTGCAGTCTTACAGTCTTACAGCCTCTTAATGCTTCATGCCTCAGTACACAAACCTCCTCTGCGCCCAGTAGCTGAACAGGAAGATCGAGACCTCAGTCAGCAGCTTGGCGGCGACAAGCGGGATGATCAGCTTTTCATTATAGAAATAGAGCAGCCCGTAATTAAACAACAGCACGAGAATGACCAGCGCGAAGTATTTGGGCAGCGACTCCTGGAGCCTGGACGCCTTGCCGCCGGTGAACACATATTTCCGGTTCATGGAATAGTTGAAGATGGAGCTGCACAATCTCGCGGCCGCGACTGACAGGAACAGGTTGTGGCTGAGAGTCTGGAACAGGAACAACAGCGTGAAGTCGAGCAGGGCCGACAGCAGCGATGAAGTGCTGAACATAAGAATCGGCAGATAAATCTGGAAGGAATCTACCAGAGGCCGGAAATGGGACGATTTATTATCTTCCAGATACACAGTATCAATATATTTCTCGGTAAGGGTATACCCCTCCCTATGGGCAGTCAGCAGCATGTTCATTTCATACTCAAACCGTTCTCCGGGAATCTGGCACAGCCAGTCAAGCATCGGGAAGGAGAAGCCGCGCAGGCCGGTTTGTGTATCATAGATCTTGGTGCCTGTAGTGAGGGAAAAGACTGCCCGTGTCACCGAGTTGCCGAAACGGCTGCGCAGGGGAATGGTGCCGCTGAACCGGCGGCTGCCCAGCACAATTCCGGGTGTGGTCTGGTTCTGGAGCACCTCGACAATCCGCTTAATATCATGAGGCAGATGCTGGCCGTCACTATCCGCGCAGACTACATAGCCGGACAGTCCGGTCTCCTGGATATACCGGAAGCCGGTCTTTAGAGCGCGTCCTTTTCCAAGGTTGGTCTCATGCGTCAGGACGGTGCAGCCGAAGGCTTCGGCCATGTCGAAGATTCCGCGGTAAGCCGGTCCGCTCCCGTCATCTACAAGGACGATCGGTCCAAGCTGATACTCTTGCAGCTTCACAATTAATTCCAGCAGTCGTTTATCTGGCTCATAGGCCGGAATAAGGATCGTCATGAGGTTACGCCCTCCTTGATATAAAGAATGTCGCTGACGCCGCGCTCCTGATTTTTGCCCAGCGGATTATTTACGACCCGTCCCATGAAATACATCGTGGATGAACCGCCGCCGTCCAGATTATAAGCTTCGGTAGCTCCGAGATCCGACATCACATCAGCAAGCTCGGCAAGGGTCATGCCCCGGCTGTAGCCTTCGCTGCGCCCGTCCACAACAACGAACACATAATGGTTCGGTGCGATCATGCCAATCGCGGTCCGGGGATTCGCATTCTGGATGGAGCGGTTGCCGAAATTGCTGTCGATTTTGACACTGCTGAAATCACTGACGATGTTGCCGTCCTGAATCAAAATCGGCCCGAAGGAGAGGGTATTGGTGGCTCCCTGCGCCAGCAGATCGGACGAAGAAATCTCTTCCTCGTCATACGTCTTCATGGTCCCGTCATCGAACAGCGCCATCGCATCCCGCACCGGATCATCCCGGTACACCGTTCCATTGCGAATAATGACCCCATCCTCGCGGAAGCCATAGTAATCGCCGTTGATTGCAAAGACCGCATTGTTGCTGGAGGCAATCGCTGAGGTGTCCTCTATGATGTTCGTGCCAAAGCTGCTGTCGGCAAAAGCAGAGCGCAGGCTGCTTGCCTCCTTCAGCACGACATCGGCGACAAAATAAGTGATCTGGTCTGAACCGGATCCGGTCTGTACCTGGTCGATCTGGATCTGGATATCGTCGCTGGAATAACTCCAGTCGTCAGAAGTCGCGTTAACCTCGGCTGCAACTGTGGTTGCTGCTGTGCTTACGCCGGCTGTGGCTGTGTCATCCGTTACGACGACTTCGACATGTTGATCAAGTAACGGTCCGCCAGGCTATAGATCACTGTGCCGAGACTCAGGAGGACCACGATCATCACGATCAGAAGTTTGCGTTTGAAACTCCAGGGTTGTTTTTTTCGCATGTTCATCATTGAACCATCACCTCATCATGTAAGTTGTTAAGGTCATCATACCGGGGCTACCTTTAGTGAAACTGAAATAGTAACCGCAACGGACAATTGGTATACTTTAACAGAGATCCCGCCATTTCCAGCAATGATAAGGAGGGTAAAGGCTATGAATCCAGTCCGTTTCTTAAAGTGGCTCCTGCTAACCGCCTTTCTAGCGCTGTTAATATTTGCAGGCTTCTCCCTGCTGCATTGGAAGGAGAATACGGCAAACCGCCCGAAGATCAGCCATGAGCTGAACGAGCAGGAAGATGTTGTTCTTAACCATGGATTCACTATCAGGAATCTCTACAGGCTGGATGACTTTATAGAACGGCAGAGCGGACGTCAGCGGGTGGTGCAGTACACCATGGAGGGGGACCCGATATTTAAAGACCTGCAATTTAAAAAGGGCAAGCTGTGGATTACAGATGACACAACGCAGGATGAGTACGGACCACATGAAATTCTTACGTATGCCTGCTCAACGCTTGAGCGCAGTGAGACGGATACCGCACTGAAGTACACACTCATAGGCTGCGAGGGGGAAGCGGCGCAGCGGGTTGTGCTGCAGGTGGATTTTGATCTGCAACAGGAGGACCGCTTTGAATTTGTGCTGAAGTATGGGGTGAACCGCAGGAATGAGATTAATATACGGGACGGAAAGTTGAATCTGGATCTGCAGAATGGTTCTGTCCTTGAGGTATTGGATTTCCTGCTCTCACAGCAGGATCAGCAGCGGATCTACCGGGAGATGGTGCTTGCCAATTACCTGCGCGACAAAGAGGTGTCCGAAGAATGTAACATGAAGCCTTATGTAAGCTATGAACTGGAGACGACAATCAACGCCCGGGAACAGCATTACATTTGGAGTGAATGCGATAATAGCAGGGATGGCACAGAAATGACCGCACTCGCAAAGTTCATTATTGAGATTGTAGAGTCCGGAGAGAGATATAAAGGCTTGCCAAAGGCTAAAGGCGGTTATGAATAAACGATGATGGATCAAGAGAACCGCTGATTTTAGCTTTTGTATCAAGGAATCTATTGCTATACTTTAACAAAAAGACGGTTATTAGAGCTGCTGGGAGGTTCAGTCATGACGCATCGTATACTGTTGGTTGAGGACGATGAAGATATTAGTAGAATGGTATTTTCTTATTTGGTAAAAGAGGGCTATGAGGTGGAGACTGCATTTGATGGTGAGGCAGCGGAAAAGCTTTTTCATCGCGGCGGCACCTATGATCTGGTTCTGCTGGATCTGATGCTTCCGAAACGAAGCGGCAACGATGTGCTGCAGACGATTCGCCGGGACAGTCTTGTACCTGTGCTGATCATGTCGGCTAAGGACAGTGATGTGGACAAGGCGCTGGGCCTTGGATTCGGCGCGGATGATTATATTACGAAGCCGTTCTCGATGATCGAGCTGGCGGCACGGGTGAAGGCGGCGATCCGGCGGGCAGGATATGCCGCTGCCGGAAGTCCTGTTCAGGAAACAGCTGCCGTTCAGGAGCAGGCCAACACGATAGCACTGCGTGGACTCACCGTCGATCTCGATAATTTCTCGGCGCTGAAGAACGGGGAAGAGGTCAAGCTGACGGCCAAGGAGTTCCAGATTCTTAAGCTGTTCGTGAGCAGCCCCGGCCGGGTGTACACCAAAGCGCAGATTTACAGCGTCGTCTGGGAAGACGATTATTACGGGGATGAGAATGTCATTAATGTACATATGCGCAGACTGCGTGAGAAAATTGAAGATGACCCGTCAAAGCCGGAATACATCAAAACGTTATGGGGCATTGGCTACAAGCTGGGGGATGTGCTGGAATGATCGCTTTTTTGAGTGTGGCTATCCTGCTGCTGCTGATCGTGATCCTCTGGCAGTACCTGCGTCTGCGGGAGCATTCCCGCCAGCTCGATTATATCCACACCAAGCTTACGAGTATTGTCGAACGGGGCTCGCACGAAAGGCTGCTTCTGTTCAATAGCAACCCTCATCTGCAAACGCTGCTGACTGATCTCAACCGGCTGCTGGACGTCAATCACAAGGGAGCGGTCGAACTGGCTAAGCTGGAGAAGTCTATGCGCAGCATGCTGGCGAACATCTCTCATGATCTGAAGACTCCGCTGACGGTGGTGCTCGGCTACATTGAAACGATTCTCCATGATGGGAATATAACGGAAGAGGAGCAGGCGCATATTCTGCGGATGATCCATGCCAAGGCAGAAGAGGTGATCCGGCTGATGAACAGCTTTTTTGATCTGGCCAAGCTGGAGTCCGGGGATAAGCAGATCGCGCTGTCGCGGGTGGAGCTGGGCGAGGTCTGCCGGCGGAACATTCTTTCCTTTTACGATATCCTGAATGCCAAGGGCAGTGAGGTGGAGATCGGGATTCCGGATGAGGCGATGTACATGATGGGCAACGAGGAGGCGCTGGACCGGGTGCTGTCCAATCTGCTGTCCAATGCGATCAATTACGGGGATGCCGGAGGTGTGCTTGGACTCACCCTCTATAGCGATGGGGACCAGGTGTGCATAGACGTATGGGACCGGGGCAAAGGCGTCACCGAAGGGCATCAGGATAAAGTCTTCGAACGGCTCTATACGCTGGAGGATTCCCGCAACCGCGACTATCAGGGGAGCGGCCTTGGGCTGACCATCACCAAACGGTTGACCGAACAGATGAACGGCAGCATTACCTTGCGCAGCAAACCTTACGTCAAAACGGTATTTACGCTTTCTTTTCGCAGGCTGACCTTCTAAAAACTATA
Source organism: Paenibacillus sp. IHBB 3054 (assembly GCF_051594305.1). NCBI lineage: Bacteria > Bacillati > Bacillota > Bacilli > Caryophanales > Paenibacillaceae > Paenibacillus > Paenibacillus sp. IHBB 3054. Next base: position 119,199 of record NZ_JBOFBG010000014.1, read on the forward strand.
CTGGTCCGGCGGCTTAACCTGCACTTACGGCTGCAGCTTAAGATTTTCGTAAGAATCAGGTAATAAAAAAGAAAATTCCGCTGTGTACAATAAGAACCAGGAAGACAAACGAAGAAGCCAAAGGGGATAACGGAAATGACCACCATACTGCGTACTTGGGATTTAACCAAGGAGTATCAAGGCAAAGAAGCTGTCAAAGGCGTGAATATGAACATCAAGCAAGGCGAAATCTACGGTTTCTTGGGACCTAACGGTGCGGGCAAAACTACGGTGATGAAAATGATCACCAATCTGGTGAAGCCGACGGCGGGGGAGATTGAATTTTTTGGCGAGTTCATGACAAACCGTTCCTATGAAATGCTGAAACGTATGGGCTGCATTATTGAATATCCGGTATTCTACGACAAGCTGACAGCGAGAGAAAATCTCCAGCTGCACGGGGAATATATGGGTTACTACGATGCCAAGGCCATGGAAGAAGCGCTGGAGCTGGTCAAGCTGAAGGGCGTGGACAAAAAGCCAGTTAAGCAATTCTCTTTGGGGATGAAGCAGCGGCTGGGCATTGCCCGGGCGGTCATGACAAAACCGGAGCTGCTCATTCTGGATGAGCCGATCAACGGGCTGGACCCCATGGGCATCAAGGAGCTGCGTGAGGTGTTCCGCATGCTGAGCCGTGAGTACGGAATGACGCTGCTGATCTCCAGCCATATTCTGGGTGAGGTTGAACAGGTCGCCGACACCATCGGCATGATCCGTGACGGAATTCTGCTGGAGGAAGTGGCAATGGATACGATTCGCAGCCAGAACACGCAATACATCGAACTGATTACCGGAGAGAGCAGCAAAGCGGTGTATGTTCTGGAGCACAAGCTGGGACTCACCAACTTCAAGGTGCTCGACCCGCGGACGATCCGCATTTATGATGCCGTACAGCAGCTTGAACTGAATAAAGCACTGGTAGAAGCGGGTGTGGAGCTGGAAAGCCTGAGTAAAAAGAATCATTCGCTGGAAGATCATTTTGTGGAACTGATGGGGGGTGAGGGCATTGCTTAAGCTGATACAACTGGAAATCCGCAAAAACAAACTGGCTGGCATGCTCAAAGGCATTGCAATTGCCAACCTCGCAATTTTTGCCTTTATGCTGCTGCTTACTTACGTTGATTCTGAAGGCGGCGGCAGCGGCAGCGGGGAATTCAAGACTTATGCAGAGATGTTCTCCGGCCTGTATGTTTTGGTCAAGGCGACCTTTGTAGTGTTTGCTTCGGTTGTACTGAGCAAGCTGGTTATTGATGAATATAAGAACAATACCATTACTTTGCTCTTTATGTACCCTATCTCCCGTAAAAAGCTCTTAGGTGCCAAAATTATCATCGTTTTCCTCTTTACACTGATCAGTATTTTTGTATCGGATGTTCTGATTAGCGCTCTTCTGATCGGACTTAACTCTTTCACCCATGCGATTCCGGGACAGCTGGATTTGGCTGTGATTCCTGGAGAAATCATCCGGATAGGTGCAGATGCGGTATATGCGGCAGGGATTGGACTAATTCCTTTATATATCGGAATGCGCAAGAAATCCGTACCAGCCACCATAGTTACTGCAGTGTTGCTTGTCAGCGTGATTGCCTCCAATTTTGGTGATTTCCCGCCGGGTAATCTGGTATGGCTCTCCATCTTCCTCAGTCTGGTTGGTATAGCCATCGCTTACCTGTCGATCCGAAATATTGAAGAGAAGGATATTGCCTGAAGGTAACCGGAGGTACAGCTTTGAGTGTTTTCATTTCCTAAGTTCCTCTGCGGTGAGGTTAAGGATGGTCCAACTGTTCTTGCTCATCTGCCGGAGGGACTTTTTTGCTGCAAAACCGCTTGGCACCAATGTTTTAGATGGCGACCAACTGCGGTTTTTTTGCTATAATAGTTCTTAATTCAGCAATTTTCGAGCGGAGTACAGATTGCAGTTACATCTATAGTTTATCCGCAGTTTATGAATAGAAGAGGATAAGGATTGAAGCAGCGGAGGAGGTGGGCTATGACTAAACAATGGTCTTTTATTCTGGATAGGGTGCTTTCGGAAGAAGGTGCTTATAAAGCGTTATACGATCATCACCCCGACCTGATAATTGTGCTGGACAGGCAGGGATACTACGTGGACAGCAACCGTGCTTTTGAAGTTGCCGCTGGCGCAGATCCGGAACTTCATGAGCCATTGTCTGGTTTCCGGCCACAACCTCCCGGAGAAGAGCATTTTGCTGCAGCGCTTGGGGGTATCGGCTCCGGCTTTGAGCTGGAGGCGGATGAGAGCCGCGGAAGCAGCCCGGCTGCGGTTACGTATGTGCCGGTAAAAGCTGAAGAAGGGATCGCAGGCGTATTCGCCATTATCCGATATGACCAGAGCCGTGTTCTTCCTCTTCTGCTTCAGGAATGGTTCGGCAGGCTCCTGACCGGGGAAGTTGCTCCCATGGAATGGACGGATGAGCGGACACCGGGGCGTGAAGAGGAGCTTATAGAACTGGCTATGGTGGAGGAGCAGCAGAAGGCAGAGCTGGTGCTGGAGATGTCGGAGGATAGGCATCTTAGCCTAATATTCAACTCTATTGCAGCCGGAATCTTCGGACTCGACACGTTGGGCCGGACCTTCTTTATCAACCGTGAAGGAGCAGATATGCTGGGTTATGAGCCCTACGAGCTGAGGGGGCTGCCGTTGATGGATGTGATCCATCACATCCGTGGAGACGGGTCAAGGTACCAGCAGCATGAATGTCCGATCTGGCAGACCCTGCAGGACGGTGTCACCCGCAGTAGAGGGGATGAAATCTTCTGGCGGAAGGATGGCACCAGCTTTTTTGTCAGCTACCGGATTGCGCCGCTTCTGCATAAAGGAATTATCTGCGGTGTAGTGGGCTCTTTCAGTGATATTACCAATGAACGGGAGATTCTCCGGGCCAAGGAATCGGCAGAGCAGGCGGCTCAGGCTAAGTCCGATTTCCTGGCGATGATGAGCCATGAGATCCGTACCCCGATGAACGGGATGATTGGCATGGCCGACCTGCTGCTGGAAACAGAGCTGGAAGAGGAGCAGCGCGGCTACGCCGAGATTCTGCGCAGCAGCAGCTACAGTCTGCTGCAAATTCTAAATGACATTCTCGATTTCAGCAAAATGGAAGCCGGCAAAATGCCGCTGCTGTCGGAGAAATTTGATCTGCGCGAAATGCTGGAGAGCATCATTGATTTATTTACCCCCAAAGCTGAAGAGAAAAATCTGGCGCTGCGCTGGTGGGCGGATACAAGCGTTCCGGCCATAGTGAAGACCGATCCCAGCCGCCTGCGCCAAATCATCGTCAATTTGGTCGGTAATGCGCTTAAATTCACGGAACGTGGAAGCGTAACCTTGTCGGTGAAGAACATTCCGCTGCCGGGTTCACCGGAATACCTGCTGGAATTTTCTGTTCGTGATACAGGAGTGGGAATTGCCGACAGCAAGCTGAATCTGCTCTTTCAATCCTTCTCGCAGCTACATCCGTTCATTAACCGCAAATATGGCGGAACGGGACTGGGGCTGGCCATCTGCAAGCAACTCGTCGAGCTGATGGGCGGAACGATTTTTGTGGAGAGTGAAGAAGAACGGGGCTCGACCTTCCGCTTTATGCTGCCATTCGTCCATGAAGAAGCTGAATCAGAAGCAGAAGCGGGAATCACGCCCTACCTGTGAACAAGCCTTCTTTGTATTGAATCTTCGAACTGAATTAAACATAGGCATAACAAAAACCAGCAAGCTCCGGTTATCGGGGCATTGCTGGTTTTGTTGAAAATATAAGAATTTATATGCTTCGCGCTATAAATTATCCTTCTATTTCTCGCTGAAACGGATACCGCCCTTTTGAGGACGGTATCCGTTTCCACTTGGCTGTTCAACAGTTAGTGCATATACATGAGGCCTACTGTAGCGGGTCCGCAGTGGCTGCCAATGACACAGCCGGCATGAATGACGGCAATCTCTTCAACATCGGTCTGTTCACGCAGCGCCGCCACCAAAAAGTTGGCATCCTCTTCACCCAGTGTGTGGGCCACGATGAGCAGCTCCTTATCCATTTCCCCGGCATTGGCAAGGGCATGCTGGAGCATCTGTTCCACAGCTTTCTCTTTCTTGCCGCGAACTTTGCTCACCGGTACAATCGCACCGTCAATCAGCCGCAGCACAGGCCGGATCTTCAACAGGCTGCCGATAAAATTCTGCATACCTGAACAACGTCCACCCATATATAAGTAATCCAGTGTATCCACAACAAATTCTGTCTCCACTCGGTCGCGGCATTGCTTCAGCATAGCGGCAATTTCCCTGCTGCTGTGGCCTTTGGCTGCGGCGCGAACCGCTTTCATCACTAGGAGCGCAATCCCTCCGCATAACGTCTGGGAGTCGACCACTTGTACGCGTCCTTCAGGAAACTCCCCTGCAGCCAGCAGGGCATTCTGATATGTAGAGGATAAAGAAGAGGAAAGACTGATATAGACGACGTCTCCTCCGCTGCTGATGACTGGCCCAAAAGCGGCCATGAAGTCGGCGGGCGAAGGTGCAGCGGTCTTCGGCAGTGCTCCATTTGCGGCGACACGACGATACACTTCCTCAGGTGTAATGTCTACACCATCCCTGTAGGTACCGTCTTGAAATACTACATACAGCGGGACGATGCCAATATCATACGTATCCTTCCAGCCTTGCGGCAAATCGGAAGTGCTGTCTGAAAAGATTTTTACGATAGACATGAAATTCTCCTTCACCGAATCTCGGATGACAATATGACATAATAGAATAAGCCATATAATCTGTTTATTATACCAAGCTATTGCCAATTCTCAAAATGAAAATTAATAGAGAAGGAGCTGGAAAATATGCCAATCTCTTTACACGGCTGCTTCCGGCAAGGTTTAAACAAAAAGGACTACCCTAATCGGGTAGCCCAGTTGCTTATTTCTTCATCACCGGAATCCACACTTCACAGACATAATCCTCTGCATCCGGGTCGCCTGGTAGATAAAGCTCAAATTCCGGACCACCTGCATGCTCATAGCCGGTACCCGGGAACCACTCCTGGAAAATCCGCTGCCACACATTTTGAATCGCATGCGGCATGGGGCCGACTGAGGTGAATACGGCCCAGCTTGCAGCTGGAACCACCGCGGTTTCATAGCCTTGGGGATCCGTCTCCGGCGTACCTTCCACTCCGATCCAGTAGGACAGCAGCTCTTTCTCCATGTCCATACTCATACAGATGCCGAGCCAATCTTTGCCTGTGCCGATGTCAATCAGCTTCTCCGAAGTGCCGTCCGCATTGCATTCATTCCAAAACTCAGGGATTCTGCGGAAATTCTCCCCCTCCCTGGTCGTAACCTCCATTGATTTGCCAATGACGGTAAACGCGTCTTTCTCCACAATTCTGTATTCCATTTCCTGATCTCCCTTCAATGATAGATGGAAGGAGAGGCGGGGGAATGCTTTGAGCTGTACACCCGGTTCACGCGCGGCGGAGGGGGTCAGTCCATGCGCTTTGCGGAACGCTTTGGCGAAGGCTTCCGGGGAGTCATATCCATATTTCAGCGCTACATCCAGCACCTTGATTTTGGAAATGGCCAGCTCCTGGGCGGCCAGGGTCAATCTGCGCTTGCGGATATAGTCTGCCACCGTTACCCCTGTCAGCATGCCGAACATGCGCTGGAAATGAAAAGGGGAGACATGAGCCACCTTAGCCACTTCTTCTATGCGCAGGGGTTCGGTCATCTTGCTCTCCATATAATCCAAGGCATTTTTCATTCGGATCAGCCATTCCACGTTTGCCATCTCCCTTTTGCATTTATACTATCATGAGCCAGTCAACCAAGCCTGTTATTCTCTGCTCATTAATGACAGGTTAACACAAATCGGGTGTATGCTATAGACGAATTTGATAGACCCGGGCTTCATAAGGCCGCAAGGTTGCAAGGCTGGCAGCATCCGGCTCTCCCGGATAGTTGCCGATAATGATGCTGGTTACAGCCGCCAGCTCAGCAGGGAGATCAACCGGCTGCGGGTCAGCGCTGAAATTCAGCAGAATAAGCCACTGTTCATCGTCTAACGTCCGGGTATAGGCATAAATGTATTCATGCTCCGTCAGCAGCAGCTTATATTCGCCGTAAGCCATAATCTGATGTTCTTTACGCAAGCTAATCAGCTTCTGATAATAATAAAACACGGAATCCGGATCAGCCAGTGCCTGCTCTACATTGATATCTTGGTAGTTCGGGTTAAGCTTCAGCCATGGCGCGCCTTGAGTGAAACCTGCATTTGCGGAGGCATCCCACTGCATTGGAGTACGGGCATTGTCCCGGCCTTTCGTGTGGATGGCCTGTAGAATCGTCTCATGCTCCGCGCCGCCTTCCGTGACCTTTTCCCGGTACATATTCAGGATCTCGATATCCTTATAATCTTCCAGCACAGGGAATTTCACATTCGTCATGCCGATTTCTTCGCCTTGATAGATGTAGGGCGTGCCTTTCAGCGTATGCAGCAGTGTAGCCAGCATTTTGGCCGACAGAACACGGTATTCACCATCATTGCCGAACCGGGAGACCATCCGCGGCTGGTCATGATTATTCAGGTACAGACTGTTCCAGCCGCGTTCGGCTAAGCCAACCTGCCATTTATGCAGAATGTCGCGCAAGCCTTTGAGGCTCCAAGGGGTGACATCCCATTTGCCGCCGGGACCGGAGTCCACATCCATATGTTCAAATTGGAACACCATCTGCAGCTCCTGCCGGTCTTCGGCAGTGTACAGAATTGCATCCTCTACACTGGCCCCCGGAGTTTCGCCAACCGTCATCACCTCATATTTGGAGAGAACCTCACGGTTCATTTCCTGCAAATATTCATGGACCCGCGGGCCGTTCATAAAATATTCGCCGCCACCGGCCAGCTCTCCCGGAGCCAGCCCCTCTCTGTGAGCGGAAGGCAGGCCTTCCACCTTGGAGATCATATTGATGACGTCCATCCGTAAGCCATCGACGCCTTTGTCGAGCCAGAAAGCGATCATTTTGTAGAGGGCTTCGCGAAGCTGCGGATTCTCCCAGTTGAGATCCGGCTGCTTGCGGGAGAACAGATGAAGATAATATTCTCCTGTAGCTTCATCCAGCTCCCAGGCCGGACCGCTGAAGACGGAGCTCCAATTGTTGGGCCGTTCGCCGTTCGGTCCGCCGGGCCGCCAAATATAATAATCGCGGTAAGGGTTGTCGAGGGAGGAACGGGATTCGGCAAACCATGCGTGTTCATCCGAGGAATGGTTGATCACAAGGTCCATCATCAGCTTGATGCCGCGTTCATGAAGTCCGGCCAGAAGCTCCTCCCAGTCCTTCAAAGTGCCGAACTCATCCATAATATCCTCGTAATCGCTAATGTCATAACCATTGTCGTCGTTGGGAGATTTATAGACCGGGGACAGCCAGACGACATCGACACCGAGCTTCTGCAAATAATCGAGGCGGGAGATAATCCCTTGCAGATCCCCGATTCCGTCTCCGTTGCTGTCCTGGAAGCTGCGAGGGTAGATTTGATAGACTACGGCTTCTTTCCAAAAGGCTCTTTTCATTCTAAACGACTCCTTTGAGTGATTTTATAATGAAACCATAAAACTATATAAGATGAACTTGTAACCTAATTAGCAAGTAAGGTGGAGGGGAAGTTTGGAAGTGTAGGAGCGCTAGCGTCCGCCTTTGTTTTCAGATTTCATCCGCAAAATTGGGTATTCAATATAGAAATCTGAAAACAACAGCGGCCGGAACTCCAAATCTTCCACGGAACCGTGACTACTGCTTAATTGATTTTCGAGGTTCATCATATATAAAAAACAACCCCGAAGGAGATTGAAGCCTCCGGGGCCAATTAGCCGGAATTATGCCGTGACGGTGGAGCCTTCAGCAGTGACGCTGCTGAGTCCGTTCACAGTATACTCCTTGCCGTGAATCGTGATGGACGCCGGAATATCGGTTTCATTAACAACCGTAACCTGTACATCAGTAACAATGACTTTAAGCCGCGAACCGCGGAACATGATCTTGAAGGAATACGAAGTCCAGTGTCCCGGGTTGGAAGGCTTAAGGATCAAGCGGTCTTCCTGAACGCGCAGTCCGCCGAAGCCATGTACAATCGACATCCAGGTTCCCGCCATGCTTGTAGTATGGCAGCCGTCTTCCGTGTCATTGTTATAATTGTCGAGATCCAGTCTCGAAGTCCGCAGGTACATTTCATAAGCCTTATCCTTATACCCCAGCTCACAGGCAAGAATTGCATGGATACATGGGGAGAGGGAGGATTCATGAACGGTAATCGGCTCGTAGAAGTCGAAATTCCGTTTCTTGGTGTCCAGATCGTAACGGTCGCCAAGGAAATATAAACCTTGCAGCACATCGGCCTGTTTAATGAAGCAGGAACGCAGAATGCGGTCCCAGGACCATTTTTGATTCAGCGGCAGATTCTCTGGCAGAACATCCTTCACCTGAATGATCTCTTTATCGAGGAAGCCGTCCTGCTGCAGGAAGATGCCGCGTTCTTCATCGGCCGGATAGTACATTTTGGCGATGATTTCATTCCATTGTGTGGTTTCGCTGTCCAGCAGTTCCAGCTTATCGGCAAGCTCTGCGTACCGGGAAGCTTCGTTCTCCTGCAGATATGCCAGTGCTTCCAGCGTGTATTCCATCGTCCAGGCAGCAATCCGGTTCGTATACCAGTTGTTGTTGACGTTATTCTCGTATTCATTGGGTCCGGTTACGCCGAGCATCACATATTTGTCCTTGTGCGCCACGTAGTGAACGCGTTCCTCCCAGAAGCGGGAGATTTCCACAAGCACTTCAAGACCATATTGGCCGAGATAAGCTTTGTCCCCGGTGTAATTAACGTAGTTGTAAATCGCATAGGCAATCGCGCCGTTACGGTGAATTTCTTCGAACGTGATTTCCCACTCATTGTGGCATTCTTCACCGTTCATCGTTACCATCGGGTACAGTGCACCTTTTTTATAACCAAGCTTAAGCGCATTTTCTTTGGCTTTTTCCAGATGTTTATAACGGTAAATCAGCAGGTTACGGGCGATTGAGGAATCCGCTGTACTTAAGTAGAACGGCACACAGTAAGCTTCTGTATCCCAATAGGTGCTGCCGCCGTATTTTTCCCCGGTAAAGCCTTTGGGTCCGATGTTCAGACGGTCATCTTCACCAGTGTAGGTCTGGTTAAGCTGGAAAATGTTAAAGCGGATCGCCTGCTGTGCCGACACATCACCTTCAATGATAATGTCGCTTTCCTTCCATTTATCTCCCCACGCAGTAGCCTGTTCGGTCAAAAGTGCGACGAATCCGGCTTCCTGTGCGCTTTGCAGTGCCGTCTGCGCAGCATCAACCAGCTGTCCCAGGCCGTAATTGCGGGAAGTGACATTGGCAGCATATTTATAGATGACAACCTGATCGCCGGTTTGCACGGGGATAGTTACCGTACTGCCCACATATTTCTCCTGCTCGGTGACTTCAGCTTCTGCAGTAAGCTTTTCGCCATTGACCAGAATATCAAAGACAAATGCCGAGGTGACGTGAAAATCGAGCTTTTTCGTCTTCAGGGTGAGGTATCCGCCGTCCGGCTCGCCTTTCTTCTCCACTTCGTTCCAGAATTTCTCGTCATAGTTGGCATCCTTGTTCTTGATGTCGCCGTCAAGGTAAGGGGTAACGGTAAGCTTTCCGGCAAAATTCACCGGAATGATCGAATAGCGGATCGCGCCGATCTCACGGCGGGCCATGCTGACGATGCGGATACTTTCCACCTTAACTTCCTTGCCGTCCTCAAGAGTGGCGGTGAAGCTGCGGGAAAGTGTACCTTCCTTCATGTTGAGCACCCGGCGGAACTCGGTAACGGTACAGGTAGCCAGATCCAGCGGTGTGCCGTCGATGTCGATGTTAATGCCAATCCAGTTGGTACTGTTCAGCACTTTGGCAAAATACTCCGGATAGCCGTTTTTCCACCAGCCGACCCGGGTTTTGTCCGGATAATACACACCGGCCATGTAGCTGCCTTGCAGGCTGTGTCCGCTGTATTGCTCTTCAAAGTTGGCTCTTCCGCCCATATATCCGTTTCCGATGCTAAATACGCTCTCAGAAATTTCTTGGGTCTGGGGATCGAAGGATTCTTCAATGATTGACCATTCATCAATTTTTAGATATTGCTTCATTATTACCGGCTCCTTTTTAGGTGGGGATGATATAAATTGAACTATGAGTTCGACTATACAGGTTACGTGCTGGCTGCCCCTCGGGCGAATGGATGTTACGATCGCTGTTGTCCCCGGATGCTCGGAAATGGGGGTATTGGGCAAGCATCCGGGGACAAAGACGAACGCAGGGTCTTCTTCGAAGGTCCGTCCGCCTTCACTGCTGCTCAGCGTAACTTTGTTCTCACATATAGTTCAGGTAAATAGAGTAGGGCAAAAGAAAATTCACAGGGTTGCTGATAGATGTTAATGTTCGTCAAACCGTTGCAAAAGATTCCCGCAATTCCGCTAGCGCGATCTGCTGGAGAGAAGGCACAACGATGTTCGCTGCCCCCAGTGTTGCAGGAGAACCGATGCCTACGCTGCGCATACCGGCGCGGGTGGCAGCGAGGATTCCGGCCTCGGCGTCCTCAAAGACCACGCAGTGCTCAGGGGATACGGCGAGTGCCTGGGCCCCCAGCAGGAACACTTCAGGATCAGGTTTGGCCGCGCTGGTATGTGTGCCGTCGATGATTGCATCGAAATACGGTGTCAGACCGGTGTTATTCAAGATGGTCATCGCGTTTTTGCTGGCGGAGCCAAGGGCGACTTTGATACTGGATTCCCGGCATTCCTTCAGAAAGTCAAGGGCACCGGGCAGAATCTCCGAGCTGTCCATCTTGGCGATGTATTCGACATAGCGGTTGTTTTTTTGCTCGGCCAGCCGGGCTTTTTCCGCCTCGTCCAGCGAAAGTCCGCCGATTTCCAGCAGAATATCCAGTGAAGCGGCGCGGCTGACACCCTTAAGGCGTTCGTTATCCTGTTCGGTGAATTCAAACCCAAGGGTTTCCGCGAGTTCTCTCCAGGCGATAAAATGATATTTGGCAGTGTCGACGATCACACCGTCCAAATCGAACAGGCAGGCTTTAATTTCTGACATGTTGATCCTCCTAAAAGTTTTGTAAGCATAGCTTCCTTGAATCGACTAGCTATTTTGACGGATATATTGCGGTTTATAAGTAGCGCAAACGTTTGAACAAAGTTCGAAAAAATAAATGAAGCACTTTCGCTTCATTTATTCTTGTGACTTGGTCATTTCTTCCCTGGAGCATACATAGATGACTCTCTAACGATCAAGCGGTGGGGAATGACAAAACGGTTCGTATATCCTGCCTGAATATCCGGCTTCTTGATGCTTTGGATCAGCACTTGGGAGGCCGTATAGCCAAGATGATAAATTCCGATGTCGATGCTGCTGATCGGCGGGCTGGACAGTTCCGATAGTGGGATGTTGTTAAAGCTGACAATCGCCAAATCTTCCGGAACCTTGTATTTCAGTTCATTCAGTCCGCGCAATACTCCGAAAGAGACCATATCGTCCACTGCAACAAGTGCCGTTGGACGGTTCGGGAGATTCATGAAAAATGACATCGCCCTATATCCGCTGTCCTGCAGAAACTCGCCCTCTACAATCCACTCTGTACGCATCTCTAGGACACTGTTCAGCATGGCTTTGCGGTATCCTTCGAGGCGGTCGCGTGAAACGATGAGGTTAGGCGGTCCGCTGACAAAACCAATGCGTTCATGTCCCATGGAGATTAGGTGGTTTGTAGCGTCGTAAGCGGCCATGACATTATCATTATCCACGGATAAAATATCCTCATAGCGGTCGCTTCGCCCAACAAGCACGAAGGGGTAGCCGCCTGATTCCAGAAAATCAATAACCGCATCATCTTTGCGTGAATACAGCAGAATAACGCCATCAACACGGCGGCCCTTCAGCAGGCGGGAAACAGCTTCAAGCTCTTCCTTTTCGTTCGCTCCGGAGCTAATCAACACATCATAACCGGATCGGCTCGATTGAGTCACAATCCCTCTGATTAATTCCATAAAAAACAGATTGGAGAACAGCTCCTCAGCTGGTTTCGGTAAGATGATGCAAATGCTGTTAGTGGTCTTCGAAACGAGGCTTTTAGCCATCATATTCGGAGTGTAGCCCATTTCCTCCATAATCACTTTGACCTTGCGGGAAGTTTCTAGGCTGATTCTGGGATGACCTGACAACACCCGGGATACAGTGGAGGGAGAAACTCCCGCTTTCTTAGCCACGTCCTTGATGGTAACTGTCATAGAAACCTCCTCATGGAACCGTTTGCTTTACAAAGTAATATTAATCGAAGTGCTGTAAATTGTAAATAGACAAAGTCTTTCTACAGGCCCTTTAGAGCCGATTTGGGAATAAGGGCTAGAACCTTCGCTTAAAATTTGCACATTTTCACAAATGAAATGGCAAAATATAAGAAATATTTGTATTTTGATGTAAAAATGCTGCCGGATGATCTGAAATGTATAGAGATAAAATGCGCAAACGGTTTTTCTTTAAAACTCTTACGCTACATATGTTTATTTTATTGATCATGCAAATCTGTGCAATACATGGCATTACTGCAGGCCTATTAGTATGAACTCTCTGTCCCGGCTGACGGGTGGTTTAGCAATTTATTTTTTTGGTTGACAACAAGTTGAGACTAAGATTAGTATGTTAAACAAGGTATAAAAGCGCTTACAAGAGCTTATTTTGTGCAACATGTCTGCTGCACAAAATAAAGTTTGCAGGGAATGTGTAGGTTCGTTATTTTTGCAAACGTTTGCGCAATGACTTCAAAACTGAAATCTATAAGGGGGTGTCATTCCATCAGGCTTTAGAAGCATGAAATGTTGGATAAAGGAATATGAAATCAGTGTTTTCTCTGTTCAGGAATCGAATGCAAATATGGGGGGATTGAAGGAATGAGATTGGCTTTATGGGGTAAAAAGGCTTTTGCCATTAGTATGATCCTTATTCTTGTGTGCTCTTACTTTACAGGGTACACGGCAAAAGTGGATGCAGCCACATCCAAAGTTGTGCTTGTGGGTGACCTCCAGTCAGAATTGTCTGCAGGTTCAGGGCAAGTGGATGACTGGTCACCAGATGCAACAGTCACTCAGATGACCTATACAAACAATGGTACTTATGTCTTTACAGGCACGCTGCCGGCAGGGACCTATAAGTACAAGGTTGCCCTTAACGGCACCTGGGACGAAAGCTATGGATACAGCAGTTATACCCATACTGAAGGAACCGATGACGGCGGCAACATCGTGATTACGTTGGCTGCTGAAACAACGGTTACCTTCTATTTCAACGAGATTACCAAAAAAATTGCCGACTCGACGTATTACTCGCCAATCGCAGACAACAGACTGCCGCGGCTGGTGGGTACTCTGCAAAGTGAGCTTGGCGATGCGGGCGATTCCTCGCCAGCCGACGCGAAGACGACATTATCGGATCCGAACTTTGACAATGTGTATGAGCGGACGGCTGATCTTCCCAAAGGCGACTATTCGTACAGCGTCTTTGTGCCGGGAGCAACCCCGCAGGAGGATAAGTCTTATCCCGAGCATGAACAGGCCTTGAATCTGCCGGCGGATCTGCCGGTCACCTTCAAATACAACGCGGCGGATCATGTCGTCAGTGCCACATTTACGGCTCCGGTTGTTCCGGGTAACAATGCCCCTGTACCGGATGGGCATATGCGGGTTCACTACCAACGTACAGCCGGTGATTATGCGGATCAGGGTTTATGGCTCTGGGATGATGTAGCCGCACCTTCCTCCGGATGGCCTGCGGGTGCCACGCCGTTCCCTGAAGGTCAAACTGATTCTTACGGGGCTTATACCGACGTACCGCTTAAGGAGGGAGCCAAAAAAATCTCGTTCGTAGTCGTCAACCGCAACAATCAGGCCAAAGACGGCGGCGACAAGCTGTTCACAATCAATACTCCGCAAACCAATGAAATCTGGATCAAGGAAGGTTCGGATCAGGTGACACCGTATGAGCCGGCAGTAATTCCTGCGAATACCGTCCGGATTCATTACATGAGAGGCGACAATCATCAAAGCCAGTACGGTTTATGGCTGTGGGATGATGTGGCAACAGCACCGGTTAACTGGCCGTCAGATGCTGCTCTGTTTCGCCCTGAGAATGTGGACCGCTTCGGCGCGTATATCGATATTCCACTGAAAGAAAATGCCAGGAAAATTGGCTTCCTTATCGTTAACCCGACAAATGAGAACAAGGACGGCGGCGATAAAGCTTTCAGCCTGCTGGACCGTTACAATCAGCTGTGGGTAAAAGAAGGGGATAACAATGTCTATGTTTCTCCGTTCGGGGAACAACCGGTAGGACTCGTGTCGGCTGAAGTACTGTCGACCAGCAAAATCCTTCTGGGCTTCACTTTAACTGATGGACTGGATGCCGCAGCATTAAAAGCTGGAATTACCATCAAGGACAAAGAAGGCACGGCTGTCCCGGTCACTGCAGTAACCATTAAGAGCCCGACTTCCATTGAGGTGGATACGGCAGCTTTTGATCTGGGCAAAACGCCGCTGAGTGTATCTTATTCCGGCAAAACGGTATCCGCTTCCGGCGGCTGGAGAATGATCGATGAAATGTACAATTACACAGGGGACGACCTTGGGGCTGAGTATAATGCGGCTGAGAAGTCGGCTACGCTCAAGTTATGGGCTCCTGTGGCCAGTTCTGTTGTGGCAAATGTGTACGATAAGAGTGATGCTACCAAGCTTGTCGGCCATATCAGCTTGACTAAGGGCGAACAAGGCGTGTGGTCTGCGAAGCTGAAGGCGTCTGATTTAACCGGCGTTGCCGGGGAGTCTGATGTAAGCGGATACTATTATCAATATGAAGTTACCAATGACGGGGTTATGAAGCAGGTGCTTGATCCGTACGCCAAGTCCATGGCCGTATTCACTGTGGATACCACAGGTACTGCGGGCGATGGCGGAGATACAGTGGGTAAAGCGGCTATCGTTGACCTTAGCCGGACCAATCCGGCTAACTTCCATGAGCCGGATATCGCTGGCTATGAACAACGCGAGGATGCCGTCATTTATGAAGTCCATGTCCGTGATTTCACGTCGGATATTTCAATCGAAAGCAGTCTGGGCGGCGAACGTTGGGGCTCTTATGCCGCTTTTGAGCAGAAGCTGGATTATATTAAATCTTTGGGCGTAACCCATATTCAGCTGATGCCTGTAATGGCTTGGTATTACGGCGACGAAACGAAGATGGGGCAAAGAGAAAGTGAATATTCAGCACAAAATAATCAATACAACTGGGGATATGATCCTCATAGCTACTTCTCCCCGGATGGCGCATATTCACAGAATGCTGCCGATCCAGAACTGCGGATTAAGGAGCTTAAAGGGCTTATCGACGCAGTGCATGAAGCCGGGATGGGCGTCATTCTGGATGTTGTCTACACCCATATGGCGAAGAAGGAATTCTTGAACGATATCGTGCCTAATTATTATGCGTTCCAGGATGCAAACGGCAACTTTATCGGCGGTTTCGGCAACAACCTGGCGACAAACCATAAGATGGCGGAGAAGCTGATGGTGGATTCCGTCAAGTACTGGTTCAGTGAATACAAAATCGACGGCATGCGCTGGGACATGATGGGCGATGCCACGGCAGATGCTGTGCAGGCTGCCTATGATGCCGCCGCAGCCATTAACCCGCAGGCGCTATTCATCGGCGAGGGCTGGAAAACGTTCGGCGGGGCCGCTTCCGATCCTTCTCTTGCAGGCAAAGGCGCAGATCAGGATTGGATGGATAAGACGGACAGCGTCGGCGTATTCTCCGATGAATTCCGCAATGAATTGAAATCAGGTTATGGTTCAGAAGGTGAACCGAGGTTTATTACGGGCGGAGTACGTTCGATTGAGACGATTCTGGACAATATTAAAGGCCAGCCGTCCAATATCCCGGCGGATGATCCGGGGGATATCGTGCCATACATCGAAGCTCATGACAATCTGACACTGCATGATGTAATTGCGCAGTCCATCAAGAAGGATCCGGCAATTCCCGAGAACGAGCTGGAAATACAGAAGCGGATCAGGCTCGGCAACATGCTGATATTCACTTCCCAGGGTACCTCCTTCCTGCAGGCAGGCCAGGAATATGGACGCACTAAGGAGTGGAAGGCAGATACCATTCCTGAGCAAAAAGCTACAGAGCTAAAGGACGCAAACAATAATTCATTCGGGTATTTCGTTCATGATTCCTACGATTCATCGGATGCGGTCAACATGTTCGATTGGTCCAAGGTAACCGATGAGTTGAACTTCCCGGTGCAGAACATGACCAAAGATTATACCTCAGGCCTCATTAAGCTGAGAAAGTCTACAGATGCATTCCGTCTGGGCGACATGAGTCTGGTGGATTCTAATGTCAGTTTGATTCCGGCGCCGGAAATGAAGGCGACCGATCTTGTGATCGGGTATAAGAACAAGGCCACTGATGGCACAGGCATCTATTATGTGTTCATGAATGGCGACAATATATCCCGAACGCTGACACTTTCCGAGGATTTAACAGGCGGTAGCGTACTGGTCGACGATGACGAAGCGGGTACTGAAGCTATCCCTGCTGCAGCCCAGTCCGGTTTTGCATTAACAGCTACATCTATTGAACTGCAGCCGTTGACAGCTGTAATTATCAAGAGGGATGCCGCAGCAGCTGTGCTGAGTTCTCTGGAAACGGACAGCAGCAGCTACTCGCTGCAAATTGGCAGCACACATCAATCGGCTGTATATGCTAAATATGATGATGGCAGCAAACGGTCGGTTACGAATACTGCCGCTTATGTTTCCGATAAACCGGAAGTGGCTACCGTTACAAGCAAAGGTCTCGTAAAGGGGATCAAGGCTGGAACAGCCAACCTTACCATTACCTATGGCGGAAAAACAACGAATGTAACCGTTAAGGTAACGAAAGAGCCGGTGGATAGCAAACGTTATGTCCAATTGACTTATGTCCGTGACGACAAGGATTATACGGATTGGAATCTCTGGATATGGAACACTGGAGTTAAAAATGATCAAATTGATTTCACAACGTTTAAGGACGGCAAAGCCAGTGTTCTGATTGAGGTGGCGCCAAATGCCACAAGCGTGGGTTTCGTACTGCGCAAAGGAACGGACTGGAATACGGGCAAACAAGACTACCCGGATGACCGTGTCATTCCGCTTACCCCGGGTGAAAATTTCACCAAGGTCATTGTGACCAGCATGGTGAAGGAGCTTGACATCAAGCCGGTTATTAGCGGTCCGGTCATGAAAGACGGAACGATTACCTTCAAGTACCGTGATGACGAGCTTTTCCGCAGCGGCAACCTGGAATCTATCAGCGAGGCCAAAGTGAAAGTAAACGGCAAGGAATACCCGATGGTGTATGATCCGTCGAGTGAGTGGTTCAGTTATCAGCTGACTGGCGTGGAGGAAGGGACGTATAAGTACACCTTCCTGATCACTAAGGATGGAGTTACTGAAGAACTCACCGATCCGAAAAATACGTTGAACGGTGAATCGGTTGCCGTATATCATCGTCCAGACGTTACAGTCAGTGCAAAAGTTCAACCGGAAGCTGTCACATCGAGTGAAAATGCAATTGTGACGGTCAGTGCAGCCTCCGAAGAAGCTGTAACCTATACGCATGGATTCATGGATCTGACTGCCATTGGGGGTCCAAGCGAAGTGAAGCTCGATACCGGGCTCATGAAACAGACCATTGCGGTGAAGGATACCGTAGCCGCGGGCATCAAAACCATTCCGGTCACGCTTATTGACCAGTACGGAAATACGCATAAAGGCAGCACCTCCATTGAAGTGAAAGCCAGAACCTATACGGGAGCCAAGCTGGATTTCGATTGGGATGAGGCACGGATCTATTTTGCCCTGACTGACCGCTTCAAGGATGGTGACCTCACCAACAATGAGAACGTCGATAAAACACATCTTGAAGCCTACCACGGCGGAGACTTCCGCGGGATGATCAACAGTCTGGATTACCTTCAACAGCTGGGGATCAACACGCTCTGGATCACGCCGATTGTCGACAACATTGATTTCAATAAGGGGGTTGATTTCGGCGGTACCCAGCATGCTTACCATGGATACTGGGCCAAGGATTTCACCCAGCTGGATGAACATCTTGGCGATATGGCGACCTTCCGCGAACTGATTGAGAAGGCACATGACAAGGGTATCAAAATCATGGTTGACGTTGTGCTGAATCATGCAGGCTACGGTTTGGAAGCAGAGGATAACTATCCGACCGTTACCGCAGAGGATAAAGCGCGCTTTGACGGCATGCTCCGTACGGACGGTGTATCGGCCGATACTGACCCGATCAAGGGAGAGCTTGCCGGCTTGCCGGACTTCAAAACGGAAGATCCTGCAGTTCGTGCGAAAATTATTGAGTGGCAAACGGGCTGGCTGGACAACGCACGGACAGCGCGTGGCGATACCATCGACTATTTCCGTGTGGATACCGTTAAGCATGTGGAAGATACGACATGGAAAGTATTCAAAAATGCGCTGACGGCGATTGATCCCGACTTCAAACTGGTCGGTGAATACTACGGAGGCACCATTGACAGCGATGGCGGGATGCTGCAAACCGGGCAAATGGACGGCTTGCTGGATTTCGGCTTCAAGAATGCGGCAAGAGATTTCACGAACGGCAAAATCAGTGATGTGGATGCTTACCTGCAGGACCGTGAATCGAAGATTGACAATACCCGGATGATGGCTCAGTTCCTGAGCAGCCATGATGAGAACGGCTTCCTGTCCGACTATGTAGGCGGGGACAAAGGCAAGCTGAAGATCGCTGCCGCCCTGCAGATCACGGCTAAAGGACAGCCTGTCATTTATTACGGGGAAGAACTTGGACGTTCGGGCAGAAATGCCGGAGATATGTCGAAGGGAGAATTCAGCGAGAACCGTTCGGATATGCCGTGGGATCAGCTTACTGCTGAGCAGGGTCTTCACGATCACTATCAGAAGCTGCTGAATATCCGTGCCAAATACTCTGCGGTATATTCCAAAGGTACACGTACGAAGCTGGCAGGTTCGGATGAACTGGGATATTTGGCTTTTGACAAGCAGTATGGTTCCCAGAATGTTGTGACGCTCATCAACACCAGCACCAAGGCTGTAACTGCAAGTATTCCGGTGCCGTTCACAGCATTTGCTTCTGTCCAGGATGAGTATAGCGGCAGAACATATGCCGTATCGGCCGACCGGAAAGTAACGCTTGAGCTCCCGGGAAGAGATGAGGGAGGAACAGTTATTCTGGCGGTGGTATCTGAGGGTACGCCGGGACCCGCACCCACTCCGACACCGACACCAGCACCAACAACAACTGCAGATCCGCAAAGCATTGGGGTAGACAGTTTGAAAAATGGCAAGGATGGCAAGGTGGAAGTGCAGGTTGCTGCAGGCAAGCAATCAGTGCTCATACCGATTCAGGCAGCGGGCGTCCTCGGAACAAATGATTTGGTGCTTCATATGGGCGGCATTTCTGTAACCCTGCCTAGTGCAGTTCTGAGCGGGATTCAAGGAAGCTTGTCCGGGACTGAGGGGGAGGGTGCGCACATTCTGTTCGCAACCAGTCCGCTTCAAGGCAATGCGGCAGACACCTTCCTGGCCGGGCTGAAGCTTCAGGATACCAGAGTGACTGCTGCATCGGATGTATATGAGTTTACACTGCATATTGTCAAAAAAGACGGCACCCGTATTCCGGTTACGACCTTTAAAGCGCCGGTTACGCTTGCTTTCAAGATTACCGGCAATCCGGATAAAGATCTGCTCGGTATCTATGTTCTGGGCGATAGCGGAAGTGTGGCATATGCGGATGGAACCTTGAACGGGAATGTCATTACGGCACAAGTTACGCATTTCAGCAAATATGCGGCACTTGAGCTCGACAAGACCTTTAAGGATGTTCCAGCAGCCTATTGGGCGGCAGCGGCGATTAAATCGCTTAGCGCCAAACAAATCGTTACGGGTGTTACCTCTTCCGAATTCAAACCAAAGAGCAATGTCAGCCGCGCGGAATTTACCGCACTGCTGGTTCGTGCGCTTGGTGTGACTGCGGAAGGTCAGGCTGCATTCGTTGATGTGAAGCCTGATGCCTGGTACTCTTCGTACGTGGCAACAGCGGCCAGTCAGGGAATTGTGACGGGACGAAGCCAAGAAAGCTTTGCGCCAAATGCTGCCATCAGCCGCGAGGAAATGGCCGTTATGGTTATTCGTGCGCTGGAAGTCAAACAAGGTAAGAAGGTTGAGGTGGCCTCCGGGACAACCCGGTTTGCAGATGCTTCCGGCATCAGTGCCTGGGCGGGCTCTTATGTAAATGCCGCTGCAGAGCTGGGGCTAGTGCAAGGAAAAGCCGATCATAAGTTTGCTCCCAAAGAGCTGATGACCCGCTCTGAAAGCGCACAAGTGATCTACAATCTGCTTGGCAAATAAATAGCCATATAACGAAAACGGCACTCTTCATCGCGAAGAGTGCCGTTTTTTATTTAAAGATAAGAATTTACATGTTTCACGCTTTAAATTATCCTTCTATTTCTGGCTGAAACGGATACCGTCCTTTTGAGGACGGCGAAGCCGTTTCCACTTGATGAATGATATCTGGTCTGGATTGAATTGATGGAGCTTGTTATACTACCGCCTTAATGACGGTATAGCCGTATGCTGGCAGCTTAACGGACAGCTTGCCGCGCTCAGCGCGCAAGGATTCGCCGGTGAACAGGTTCTCCCATTGACGTTCTTCTACACCAATGTGGAAAGTCTGGCCTGTCCCTTCTGTGTTCATCAGTACGATGATAATATCATCGCCAAGACTGCGTTCATAAGCCAGCTTGCTGCCCTGCGGGGCCGCCTCCAGGAAGGTGAGAGCGCCGGTGCGGAGTGCAGGATGGCTGCCGCGGATCTCAATCAGCTTGCGGAAAAAGCTGAACAGCTCGCGGTCCTGCTTCTCGGGATCCCACTCCATGCATTTGCGGCATCCCGGATCGCCTTCGCCATCCATGCCAATTTCAGCGCCGTAGTAGATGCACGGCGTGCCCATAAAGGTGAACTGGAACAATGTGGCCAGTTTCAGCTTGTTCTTGTCTCCTCCGGCCAAGGTCAAGAGGCGCGGTGTATCATGGCTGTCCAGCAGATTGAAGGCCACTTCACTGGCCTGCAGCGGATAACGCGACAGCTGCTTGCCGATGGCATTGGCAAAACCTTCGGCGTCAAGCGTGCCGGAGACGAAGAAATCAATTACGGCATCGGTGAACGGATAGTTCATTACCGCGTCGAATTTATCACCTTCCAGCCAAGGGGCAGATTCATGCCAGATTTCACCCAAAATATAAGCTTCGGGATTTGCGCGTTTTACTACTTTGCGGAAGTCGCGCCAGAATTCATGATCGACCTCATTGGCAACGTCCAGACGCCAGCCGTCAAGGCCTACCTCACGAATCCAGTATTCAGCTACATTCAGCAAATATTCTTTAACTTCAGGATTCTCTGTATTCAGCTTTGGCATCAGCGGTTCGAAGGCAAAGGAATCATAATTCGGGATGTTGTCCACCACTTGCAGCGGGAATTCACGGACATGGAACCAGTCCTTGTAGCGGGAGTTTTCTCCGTTCTCCAGCACATCAACGAATGGGGCAAAGGTTCTGCCCGAATGATTGAACACGGCGTCCAGCAGCACGCGAATGCCGCGTTCATGGCAGGCATCGACGAGTTTTTTGAGTGTCTTCACATCACCGAAATGCGGATCAACCTTCATATAGTCCTCTGTATCATACTTATGGTTGGTAGTAGCCGCGAAGATGGGAGTGAAATAGATGCCGGTAATGCCAAGCTCGGTCAAATGATCCAGATGGTCAATGACTCCTTGAAGATCTCCGCCGAAGAAATTTTCCGGTGTAGGCGTACCGCCCCATGGCTGCACATTCTCGGGATTCAGACTGGGATCACCGTTCGCAAAGCGCTCCGGAAAGATCTGATAGAAGACAGCGTCCTTCACCCATGCCGGTGGTGCGAACACATCTACAGGGTTTATGTACGGAAATTCAAACAGCCTGTTCGGATTCGCCGGACGTTCTGTCTGAAAGTCGCTTTCCGTCATCCAGATCCGCTCATGACCTTTTTGCAGCAGGAAACCGTATTTCAGCCTGCGGTACAGGGGAACCGACTCGCATTCCCAATAATCAAACATCGCATCCGAAGTGAAAAGCTTCATCGGAATCAATTCTTTAGTAGCATCCCAGGCATATTTATCGCCCGCCCAGGCGAACACCTCTGTCAAATCTCCCTTTTTGGCACGTAGACGAAGATGGATGGTTTGGCGGTCATAGGCATAAGACCAATTCAAGCGCGGACGGTGGTATACAGCTTCCAATAACATGATAATTCCTCCTAAAAAGTTGGTTTGTGTTGTGGAATCCCAATGCAGAACTAAGACGATGCATTATGCGCAATTTGCATGAAGTGGATATATAAGGAACTTAAGGGGTGATATACGGACATGTGCCCGCAGTGCGCAAACATTGTGCCACGATTGCACAATATCGCCCTTACATTCGCCCATAGCAAAGAGGCACAACCGCCGCCGAAGAGATAGTTCCGAGGTTGTACCTGTGTCAAGTAACATTGCCTTTTAGTTATAAAAGAACAAAGGGCGGATGCTTCTGCTGCTTCCAACAGATCAAGCTGCTCATAATGGTTTGGATTATAGCACGGAATAAATAGCCGTTCAATACTATTGTTCAAACCATTGCACAATTATTCACTTGCGATCAGGCGCTTTTACGGTGACCTAATTTTCAAAAGATTCATTACAGAAGATAAGTGCGGCTATAAATTGTTAATGAAAACAAATAATTGAGTCGAGATTGACGAAAATAAAAGTAAATAAGAGTAATCTTGCGAATAAGGGATATATTGTATTGTTATCATGGATAATTAGCCGAAAATGGACGAATATACCATGTGCAAACGTTTTAACAATTAAGATTCCTGTTGTATTATAAATTAAGTAATGAAGCGCTTTCTAGAACTTGACTAAAGCGGATACAGAAGGTTGAAAGAATAAAACAGACATTTTTTTTGGATCTTCTGAAATCGTTTGCGCAAGTTCTGCAGTATCATTGTTGGCAAGCGTACACAAATTAGGAGGGGTTAAAGCATGAAGTTGAAAAAGCTTATGGTTCTTACCGCCGCAGCGTCTATGGCACTTTCTGTTACTGCCTGCGGATCTAACAACAACGGAAATAACGGGGGCAGCAACTCAACCGCAACGAACGCACCATCAGAAAGCACGGCTCCGGCCGGAAACGCAGGCACAGACAACACTGGCGCCGAAACCGCACAAATCACCCCAGAAGATGGCGCAACCCTGACCGTATGGGAGAGTAAGGAAGAAAGAGCCTTTACAGACGCAATCGCGAAGGAATTCACTGAAAAATACAATGTTCCGGTAAAAATTGAAGAGTTGTCACCGGTACAGCAAGTTACCAAACTGTCCCAAGACGGTCCTTCCGGTTTGGCTGCCGACGTTGTTTTGATTCCGCATGACAACCTGGGCAGAGCAGCAAGCGCACAACTTTTGCTTCCAAACGATGTGTTCGAGCAAGAAACAGTAAAGAACAATACAGAATCCTCGATTACCGGTGCCAGCTATGACGGTCTCCTGTACGGCTACCCGCGTGCAGCTGAAACTTATGCTTTGTACTACAATAAGTCTCTTGTTACTGAAGCGCCTAAGAGTTTTGATGATGTACTCACCTTCGGCAAAACCTTCACCGACAAATCCAAAAACCGGTATGGAATCATGTGGGAAGTCGGGAACATGTATTTCGACTATCCGTTCATCGCTTCCAACGGCGGTTATCTCTTCGGGGATAACGGCACGAACAAAGACGATATCGGGATCAATACCGACGGCGCAATCCAAGGCTTGAGTGAATTTAAGAAACTGAAAGAAATTCTGCCAATCAACAGTGGCGATATTAACCCGGATATTAAGCGCAGTCTCTTCAACTCCGGCGATGTCGCAATGGATATCAACGGACCTTGGGAACTGGCCGGATACAAAAAGGCTCTGGGCGACAATCTGGGACTGACACCGCTGCCGACTGTCGGTGGAAAGACTGCCATCTCCTTGGCCGGCTTCAAGATCTTCGCGGTTAACGCGTATACGCAATATCCAAATGCCGCTAAGCTCTATGCTGAGTTCGCTTCCAGCAAGGATGCCCAGCTTAAGCTGAACAAACTGGTCGGATCGATTCCAACCAACTTGGAGGCTCTGGAAGACCCGCAAATCAAGGATGATGCTTATGTATCCGTCTTTGCTGAACAGGCTAATAACTCCCAACCAATGCCATCTATTCCTGAAATGGGAAATGTGTGGAGTCCTGTAAATGCTGCCCTGCCGGAAATCTGGGACAAAGGCGTAGACCCTAAGACTGCAATGGACAAAGCAGCCCAACAGATCAAAGATCTGAACAACGGCTCTTCGAAGTAAACATCTGCAGATCTATTCCAACAGTATATTTATGAAATCAAATCACCCGCCGCCTGGTAGCGGCGGGCGATTCTCTGATTTCCCAGGAGAGGAGAACGGAAGGGAAATGCAGCGACACCATACTAGAACAGCAACGATACTGTCTACATTGTTTATGGGATTGGGACAAATATATAACCGCCAATTTATCAAAGGTTTTATTTTTTTGATTGTAGAGGCATTAAGCTTAACTTACTTTATTGAGAAGCTTGGACGGGCGTTCTGGGGTATCGTTACCTTGGGTACAACCTCCCAACATTTTGAGAAGGTCAAAGGGATTGCCAAGTTGGTCAAAGGTGATCATTCTATATTTATTCTAATTCAGAGTTTGATTACAATTATATTCTTTGTTCTGTTTCTGCTTGCGTGGTATATGAACATTAAAGATGCCCGAAAGACTGGAGCTGCGCGAGACGCAGGCCAAACTCCGGCTACATTTAAACAGAGCATCCGTTATATCCTCGATTACAAGTTTGCGCAGACATTTCTTATTCTGCCGTCTGTAGGTATTCTGCTATTTACAGTAATGCCGATCATCTTCATGATCATGCTGGCATTTACGAACTATGCTGCGCCTAACCATATGCCTCCGGCCAAGCTTGTAGATTGGGTTGGCTTTGAAACATTCCGTAATCTGGTGGTACTTAAATCATGGAGCCAGACCTTTTACGGGGTACTTACTTGGACTATTATCTGGGCGATCTTGTCCACGGTTACTACCTATTTCGGCGGCATGCTGGTCGCGATGCTAGTCAGCCAGCAAGGCATTCGTTTCAAGGGCTTCTGGAGAGCCATTCTGATTGTTCCATATGCTATTCCGCAGATGATCTCCCTTCTGCTCATGCGCAACCTGTTCAACGGCCAGTTTGGTCCAGTTAACCAATATCTAAAATTTTTCGGGCTCGGTGGCCTTCCTTGGCTAACGGATCCATTCTGGGCCAAAGTAACGGTTATCGTGGTTAACTTGTGGGTCGGTATTCCGGTATCCATGCTGCTGATTATGGGGGTTCTGACAACGATTCCGCGCGATATGTATGAAGCGGCCGAAGTGGATGGGGCGACCAACTACCAGAAATTCCGCATCATAACATTGCCTATGGTGCTGTTCTCGACGGCGCCTACACTGATTGCCCAGTTTGCAGGCAACATCAATAACTTTAATGCGATCTTCCTGTTAACAGGCGGTAGTCCCCCAAACGGGGATTATCAGTACGCCGGTTCCACCGACTTGCTCGTGACGTGGCTTTACAAGCTCACGCTTGACCAGAACAAATATAACATGGCATCTGCGGTCGGAATCATTATCTTCTTGATCGTAGCCAGCTTCTCGCTTTACAATTACCGGCGGTCGAAATCATTCCAGGAGGAGGACATGATCCAATGAGCGGAGCAAAAATTAAAACAAAAATACGGCTCGGATTAAGTTATTTGATGTTGCTGATTCTGTCTGTTGCAGCACTCTATCCTGCCATTTGGATTCTGTTATCGTCGCTGCGGCCGGGCAAATCCCTTTACAGTAAAACACTGATTCCTGAAACGTTTACGCTTGAACATTACCGGGCGCTATTCTATGATAACACCCTGCTGTTCCCTACCTGGTGGCTTAATACGTTTAAGATTGCCTTGTTCTCAATGATCCTGGGCGTTTTCTTGACATTGCTTACAAGCTATGCAGTTTCCCGGTTCAGATTCAAGGCGCGGAAGACCACCATGTCCGGACTGCTGGTGCTTGGAATGTTTCCAGGCTTCATGAGTATGATTGCCATCTATTTGCTGCTGAAAGAGTTTGATCTGCTGGATAAACATCTGGCTCTGATTATCGTATATGCAGCCGGTGCTCCGCTAGGCGGGACACTAATCGCGAAAGGGTTCCTCGATACGATACCGCGTTCGCTGGACGAAGCTGCCCGCATTGACGGAACAAGTAACTTTGGAATCTTCTGGAGAATTATTCTGCCTTTGTCGAGACCGATGATTACCTACATGGCGCTTACCCAATTTGTCGGACCGTGGGTTGACTTTATCTTTGCAAGACTCATTCTGCGGACCAAGGATAAATGGACCGTTGCCGTCGGTATGTGGGACATGGTGGATTCGAATCAGAACTCCAATTTCACGACTTTTGCGGCAGGCGCTGTACTGATCTCTATTCCGATCATGATTCTCTTTGGCTTCCTGCAAAAATTGCTCGTCGAAGGGTTGACGGCTGGGGCGAGCAAGGGTTAATCAGGCCCTTTGCCACTTTGCGCGATTTAACGAAAACAAGGTACAGCCTTCATTTGACTGCGAAGGGTGTACCTTGTCTTATGTATTTTTATTTAATTTATGGGGTTTAATAGCGGGGCCCTTGCAAAGGATCTGAACCGGCATCGAGGCAAATCACCACTTTGTGGAGTTATTCAGGGACTTCAGCTGGGCACCTGATTAGGCTTCAAGGATAAAACCCACTAATGTGGCGTTATTTTATTCTATGGGAGAGTAGACTTATGAAACGGCAGCGAAGCCTGCATCTGCAATCGGTTGGCGTCAAATTATTTGTAATCCTGTTCAGTACCATTCTGTTGTTGTCCTCCGTGCTTGGTTTGACTTCCTTTTACGCAGCCAAAGGTATTATTACCGATGAAGTAGCTGCTGCTTCATCGCAAGCGATTGTCCAGGCCGCTGATAAACTGGATTTCCTCTTTGTCGAGTATGAAGCGCTTTCGCGGCAATTTGCCGTGGATCAGGCGCTTAAGGCAGATCTGGAGGCGGTAAATAATCCCAGTATCGGGATCGTAGCTAAGGTTGCCGCCGAAGAGCGTATCCGCAGCAAGCTGGATGCAGTCAAAGGCTCCGATGAGCGTCTATTGGGCATCCGGCTTGTTTCTCGTAGCCTCGCCGAAGTTGAATCTTATAAAACCTCGGGCGTTACGGGGATCCGCACCGATGAGGGGATTCTGGCGAGATTCAAGCAGATTGACGAGGCCAAGGGCAATCCAGTGTGGTTCCCGGTCCGGCCGACGGGTTTCTTCGATACATACTCGGAAGCTTCTCTCACGATGGGGCGGCTTCTGCGCAATATGCAAAATCCGCAAGCGGAATATTATATGCTGATTGAGATCAAGCGAAGCTCTCTCAACGACATGTTAGCGAATCTGCGCATCGGAGAAGACGGTGAGCTGCGCATCCTTGATGCTGACCGAAAGGTTGTGTATGCGAAGGATGATGCTCTGCTGGAGCAGCCTTCATTCATCAAGCCGTCGAGGGCAGAGGTCGAGCCGCAGCCGGGCCAAGAATTGGATCGTTCCTTTATGGCAGACGATGAAGCCGGAACGGAGCAACTGGCGGTGTACCAGCCGTTGACCACAGGTGGTTGGACACTGCTTGGCTATGCGCCGGTCAGTGATTTCACCAAGTCGGCCGACCGCCTGTTGTACATTACACTGCTCGTAGTATTCGCGGCGGCGCTGATTGCTCTCTTGATCGGCTATGTGCTGGTTCGTCTGATTGGCCGGCCGCTCGGTAAGCTGGCCCGGCTGATGGAGGAAGGGGAGCAAGGCAACCTTAATGTTCGTACCAACTTCAAGGGCCGCGATGAAATCGGCCGGCTTGGACATAGCTTCAACCGGATGATGGAGCAGATTTCCCGGCTGGCTGGCCAAAGCGGCGCTTCGGCGACAGAGGTTCTGGCGACATCCGAACAGCTGGTTCATGCTTCGGCAACGATCTCGGACCACGCCCGTGAGCTGGCGGTAGCCACGGATGAAATCGCCCAAGGTGCTGCCAGTCTGGCGGCGGAAGCCGAGAGCAGCAACCATGATGTGGAGCTGATGGGCGGCAAGATGCATGAGGTGGACCAGATTAACCGGGTGATGGATGCGGCAGCGGAGAAAGTGATCGCGGTCAGCGAGCAGGGAGCGGCGCTGATGAAGACACTGGTTGCGCAAAGTGAGTCGACGGTGGAGATGATGCGGCTGATTGAAGAGAATTCGGCCAAGCTGCAGGAAAGCACTCATCTGATCCGCAATATTCTGGCGCCAATGATTGCCATGAACAAGCAGACCAATATTCTGGCGCTTAATGCTTCCATTGAAGCAGTCCGTGCCGGAGCGGCCGGCAGAGGCTTTATTGTTATCGCCGACGAGATCCGCGCCCTGGCCGGCCAGTCCAGCCAATCGATTGCCTCCGTCTCGCAAATTACAGAGGAGATCGGGCGGAGTATCAAGGACACCGTCAAGGTGGTGGGCGAGGCCGTGCCGCTGTTCAGCGAGCAGATCGGCTCGGTGCGGGAGTCGTCCCAGATTTTCGCGGCTGTACGCAAGGAAATGGAAGACTTCATTGAATACCTGGGTCAATCCTCGGCTGCGGTTTCTGAGTTGACCATTTTCCAGGCACGCCTTGGCGAGTCGATGGGCAGTGTCCGTTCCGTGGTGCAGCAGACCAGTGCATCTACGGAAGAAGTGGCGGCGATGTCTTCCCGGCAATTGACGGTAAGCGGCGAACTGGTGGCGCTGTCCAAGCAACTGGAGGAACTGGCAGAGAGCTTGAAGCAATCGCTGATATCTTTTCACGGGCAAGCTGAAAATCCGGAAGCGGACAGTCCGGAACAATTGCAGTAGAGTTGTTCCGAAGAACCTCAAAATTAGTTGTGTATCTTTCCAGGCAGGCAGCGGATAGCGGAATTTCAGCATGTTGCCTCACATCAAGATTCCTCCAACCCCGCTGATGCGGGCTGGAGGGGTCTAGTCTGGATATCCTCATTCTAAGTTTAGTAAGTATTACTTCGAACTACCCTGGTTATTTTATTCTAATCAGTTAATTGGGATTTTCTTTCAATTATTAAAAAAACATGAAAGAGATGGACTATGAAATTATTCTGTATACCTTATGCAGGTGGTTCGGCCTTCTTCTACAGTCAATGGTCAAGCCATTTAAACGGAATCGCTGAGATTATTCCTGTGGAGTTAGCTGGCAGAGGCAGGAGAGTGCACGAGCCGTTTTATCGATCTTTTGAAGAAGCAGTTGAAGATATTACATCGATTATTGTGCCGCAATTAAGTGGAGAGCCCTATGGGATTTTCGGGCATAGCTTGGGGGCAATTCTTGCCTTTGAAACGATTCATCAACTGAAAAGTAGGGGGTATAAGGAGCCTGATGTCGTTTTTTTCTCAGGAAGATCTGCTCCGCATGTACCAGACAAGGATGAAACCATCGTTCACACGCTCCCGGCTGAAGAGTTTAAGCGGCACTTAATGGAATTAGGCGGAACGCCGCCGCAGTTTTTTGATAATACGGAATTGATGGATCTTTTTTTGCCTATTATCAGGTCGGATTTCCGGTTGTCAGAGACTCATATGTTCAAAGAGAGAAACAGTAAACTTGGGTGTGACGTCTACATATTCTTCGGTTACAAGGATGACACTCTGTCAGGAGATATAGAAGAGTGGGACCAAGTATCTGATAGCGCTTGCAAGTATGTTGGTTTTGATGGAGATCATTTTTTTATTCATAGTCATTCGCAATTGGTTATAGAGGCTCTTATGAAGGCTCTCAATTTCCGCTAATCACAGCAAGATGTGTTTTTACAACAAGAACCTATAATCCAGGCCAATCATCATACTGCCTAATTCGACCTCACTTTCTCAGATTGGTTTGCGGTTGCCTTCAGAAGCATGCAGTTCATTCAGAGTCAGCATAATTAATGAGGGGGACTTACTTGTATGAGACCGTTAAGCGGGAGCGAATCTGCATTTCCATTAACGCACGCACAGAAGAGAATTTGGATGATGGAGCAGCATTATCCCGACACTTCGCTCAATAATATAACGCTGTATTTTATTTTTAAAGGAGAAGCGAATTTAGAGTGGATTGAAGCAGCCATCCACTATAATCTCAGTAACCACGCAGGCTTTGGATTGCGAATCTCCCGCAACCAGGACGGTGAGCCCTATCAATATTATGTGCCCCATCATAAAACCCCGTTCCCACTAATCAATTTCAGTACTTCAAATAACCCAAATGAGGCGCTTGAGCTTTGGACGCAGCAGCAAGCGGCAATCCCCTTCCAATTCGAGAATAACCCTTTATATTACGTAGCCCTCTTCAAAATCAGCGACGATGAGTGCGGATATTTAATCAAGGCACATCACATCATTGCTGATGGATGGTCAGGGCAAGCATGGCTTCAAGATACACTGGCAATTTATGAAAAGCTGGCGAAAGGCGAAAACAATCCGGTTGGCAGGTCCAGCAATTTTCTTGATTTTGCAGATCATGAAGAAAATTATTTAAGGTCTAACCGGTACATAAAAGACAAGCAGTTTTGGTTAAACCGTTATCAGAACTATGAGTCCCCCACGATTATGGGAACTTCCAGAGTTGTCACCAGCGATTCGGCCGGAACACGGAAATCATTCCAGCTGAACAAAGAGCTCTCTGACCGGATCAGAGAAAGACTTGATGAGAACCGGGTTTCACTAAACGCCTGGTTTGTCTCGTTAATGCTCGCCTATTTGAATCGGACGACAGGGCAAAGTGACTTAGTCATTGGGACTCCGGTCTTAAACCGTTCCGGAGCGAAAGAAAAATCTGTAATTGGTATGTTTGCCAGTACGATGCCGCTTCGGGTTCAAGTCAATGCTATGCAGAGCTTCGACTCGTTTAGCAGGGAAGTACAGCAGGAATTGATGTCATGTTACTTTCATCAAAAATATCCTTACGATAATCTGGTGCAAGAATTAGAACTGCGCAAAAGGGGAATAGATCAGCTATTTTCTGTTGTTGTAAATAATCTTGGCACCAGACTTGTGACGAATTTGGCAAACCTGACTGTAAAAGCGAACGAGGTTTACAATGGGCATCAATTTTATCCATTTCAGCTTATGATTAAAGACTGGTCTCTGACTGGTGAACTCGAATTGGCTTTTGATTACAAAGCTGACCATTCGGATGGAATTGTAGAACAGATATTTAGCTCTTTTACTGTCATGCTTCAGGATATCCTTGGGGAGCCTAGTCCTATGATCCAAGATATCCGTCTATTGGATGAAGAGGTGACCCGTCAACTTACAGTTGGATTCAATGATACGGCTGCGGAGTATCAGCGGGAAGCAACGATTCACGGTCTGTTCGAGGAGCAGGTGGAGAAGACGCCGGATGCGGTAGCGGTAGTGTACGGGGATCAGCAGCTGACCTACGCGGAGCTGAACGCACGGGCCAACCAGCTGGCGTGGACACTGCGCGGGCAAGGTGTGGGGCCGGACCGTATTGTGGCGATCATGGCGGAACGCTCGCTGGAACTGATTGTAGGGATCTATGGCATCCTGAAGGCCGGCGGGGCGTACTTGCCGGTCGATCCGGCATACCCGAAAGAGCGCATCCAATACATGCTCGGGGACAGCGGCGCGGAAGCGCTGCTGATTGACGCTGGCCTTGATCCATGCGGATTTGAGGGCGCGGTCATCGAGTTGACTTCCAGAAGGCAGGCACAATCCGTGGCCAACCCGCCGCTAGAGCTGGATTCCCGGCATTTGGCGTATGTGATGTATACCTCGGGGACCACAGGCAACCCCAAAGGGGTCATGATGGAGCATCGCGCGGTCATTAACCGCCTGCAGTGGATGCAGAATTGGTACCGCATCGGAGAAGAGGATGTCATTCTGCAGAAGACGCCGATAACGTTCGACGTTTCGGTGTCGGAGCTGTTCTGGTGGGGCATGACCGGGTCCCGGGTCTGCATGCTTTCGCCGCAGGGAGAGAAAGATCCAGCGGTGCTGGCCGAAACCATCGAGCGTCACGGGGTCACGGTGATGCATTTTGTGCCGTCGATGCTGAGCGTCTTCCTGGAGCACGCCGGGCAAGTACTTAGCCCGGAGAAGCTCGGCAGCTTGCGCCGGGTATTTGCCAGCGGAGAAGCGTTGAAGCCGCAGCATGTGGCCGGGTTCTACAAGTTAATGGAAGGGAGCGGAGCCACGCTTCACAACCTGTACGGGCCGACGGAAGCAGCTGAGGTTTCCTATTTTGATTGCATGCCACTCATCGCGGAAGCGGCGGTGCCGATCGGCAAGCCGCTTGCAAATACGCAGCTGTACATTGTAGGTGACGACTTGCAGCTGAAGCCGATGGGCATCGCTGGTGAGCTGTACATCGCGGGGGACGGTCTGGCGCGGGGTTACTTCAACCGGCCGGACCTGACGGCGGAGAAATTCGTGGACAACCCGTTCGAGCCGGGGACGCGGATGTACCGGACCGGGGATTTGGCGAGATGGCTGCCGGACGGCAACGTGGAGTACCTGGGCCGGATCGACCACCAAGTGAAGATCCGCGGCTACCGGATCGAGTGCGGGGAGATCGAAGCACAGCTTATGGCGCATGCGCATATCCGCGAAGCGGTGGTCATGGCCCGCGAGGATGAGCAAGGACAGGCGTACTTGTGCGCGTATCTCGTAAGTGATGAAGCGGTTCCGGTACCGGAGCTGCGGGCGCAACTGGCAACACAGCTGCCAGATTACATGATCCCGTCCTACTTTGTGGAGCTGGAGAAGCTGCCGCTGACCCCTAACGGCAAAGTCGACCGGAAGGCGCTGCCGGCGCCGGACCGGGAGGCTTACAGCGAAGGCTATGAAGCGCCGCGGGATGCGCTGGAGACGCAATTGGCGGAGTTGTTCGCAGAGGTGCTGGGGGTAAACGAA
>NZ_JBOFBG010000015.1:0-151408 GCF_051594305.1 Paenibacillus sp. IHBB 3054
TTTACCCCTAACTTTTCCATAATCGAGTTTATTAAATCTGTTTTGGCATGGGAATACGTAACTTTGTCAGTTTGGTTAGATAGACCAAGCATCGCTACATCCCCTAGAATGTCTTCTCGTCCTTAAATTCTTATTGAGCTATCGGGCCCTGTTAGCGTAATGGTATCCTCAATTAATTAATGCTGAATGTGTCCCGGTTTAAGCCATAACACGTCATATCCCATATTACTGAGTATTTCTAGCCCATCATTAAACTCAATTCTGTTTGATCCATTCCACCCATTCTCCAAACCATACAAAACAAACTGCTTAACTATTCCTGGGTAATGTAAATTAAAACCTTCAATATCACCCGAGGTTATTTTCTTTAAGTGAACACCAACTAACAGAGGGCTTCCCGAAATCGGGTCATCCCATGTACAAAATTGGAAGGAACATGTTATGTTCTTCAGTCCCTTTAATGATATAGAAAGAGTGATTTCGCATGCACCTTGGTGGTACTTTTGGTTAATAACATAAACGTATTTTTTATCTCGAACATTGATTTCCCTTGTGCTTTTCTTCATATTATCAGCACCTATTTGAGATTTGCAGTCGTTAAACGTCCTCAGTTAGCTTCATAATCGTGTATCTATACGCTGCATTTTCTTGACAAGTAGCCCTCCCGAACAGATTAAAAAGCCATGATGGTTTTTACATATAATCCATTCATAAATCCAAAACTTCGGTATGCCCAAGAAACAGAGTGAGCAGAATTGCTTTGCTTGGCATGTAGTATGGCAGCGGGCTCATCTGCATCACATCGGCTCCAATCATCATGAATAGCTTGGCGAACAGCATGCCTTCGCCGAAGAGTGATTGGAACTTACTGTGTTTCTATGGTTTGAATAGGCTGGATTAGGTTCCGTTGGAATCTATTATAACCTTAAGCGGCACTCCTTCAAGCTGAAAAGAAACCGTTTTACGAGTCCTCCAATACCGCAAGATCGAATTTCAAACTTGTAAGGTAGATGTAAGGCAAATCGATAGCTTAGGCCAGCCTGGCAGGATAAGATTGGAACAAACGAAAATAGAAATTTTTAAAAAGGAGAATCGAGATGAGGCTGTTTGAACTGTTGCTTTTTTTGTCAAACATCGGCTTGTTTGCATTAACAGTCCTAATAAAAAAAGGACGGCGTAGAATTCCAGTATTCGTTGCAAGCGGGATCGCCACACTTCTGCTGGTCATTCATTGGACGGTGGAAGGATACAGAGTTCAGCTATTTCCCCCATATTGCATAACGATCATTTTTTTAGCCATTTCAGGTTATAGCTATTTTAAAAAAACCGGCCAAAAAAAAATCCCACGATTCATGTTGGGTTCAGCTTATACCGCTATAGCGATAATGCTGGTCGTAACAGCGGGTCTCATGTATGCTTTTCCTGTATATAAACTACCTGAACCGACAGGCGAATTTAAGGTGGGAACGCAAACTTTTCATTTCGTGGATACAAATAGGGAAGAGATTTTCGACGAAGCCAGAGATGGTAAGAGAGAATTGATGGTTCAGGTATGGTATCCGGCTCAAGCTGGCAACGGCAAGTACGCTCCCTTTATTCCCGATCCCCAGATTTTACGTTATATGGCCGCGAACTATGGCCTTCCCGGGTTTACGTTTCAACACCTGAAGTACGTATCCAGTCATGCTTATTCGGGGGCCGAAGTCTCTTCGGCACAAACTTCATACCCGCTGATCCTTGCGAATCCAGGAAACGGCTCTTCCAGGTTCCTCCACACGTCACAAGCCGAACATCTCGCGAGTCACGGATATATCGTGGCAGTGATCGACCACACCTACAATACATTTGCAACCGAGTTTCCGGACGGGCGAATCACGACCAGCACAACCAACGACTTATTCTCGCCCGACCATGATTACCGGACAGGAAGAAAAATTCGCGACAAGTTGGGAAATGT
The DNA here is from genome assembly GCF_051594305.1 of Paenibacillus sp. IHBB 3054. NCBI lineage: Bacteria > Bacillati > Bacillota > Bacilli > Caryophanales > Paenibacillaceae > Paenibacillus > Paenibacillus sp. IHBB 3054. Next base: position 1,958 of record NZ_JBOFBG010000015.1, read on the forward strand.
TTTGACCGGTGATGTGGCGTTTGCGCTGGACCAATTCGAGCTCATCCAATCGGGGCAGATTCCAAGTCATCTAAAAGGGAGGATTGATCTCGGTCATGTCGGGGTGTTCGGTCATTCCATCGGCGGAGCGACAGCCTATGACGCTTCTTACGATCCGCGAATCGCGGTTGGAATAGACCTTGATGGAGGGCTTTATCGTCTGCGTGACCGAGAGGGTCTGCGAAAGCCGTTTTTGTTCATCACCTCGGAAAGCTATTTCGAAAAATTAAAAATGGTGATGGATAACCGGGTCTACACGGATGCAGAGCTTAAACGTATGGGCTCAACAAGAGAGTGGGAGGATCAAGTAACGGAAGACAAAAAGTTGGAGCTTGAACGGATGCGCGAAGCGGCCGACAAAGGGGGACAAGTCCTCTATATCGACAATACGGAGCATTTGAATTTTACCGACGCACAGTTCGTTTCTCCGATTTTCAAAATGCTGGGCATTACAGGAAAGATTGCGCCCGAAAGAGCGAACTCCCTTATCAATACCTATATGCTGGATTTCTTCGATATGTATCTGAAAAATCAAGGCGGAATCTTAATGAAAGGACCGGATAGCCGCTTTCCGGAGGTGAAGTTCGTAACCTCGCCATTATAATCACGGAACGGGCTATCGATTTTGATATGCTCCCCTTCAATTAGACAGGTTTAATAAATAAACCGCTACTTGAAGGGAGTTTTCCTTTGTCTAAAAAGAACGAACACAACTCTCAGATTGGGTGAAGAAGGGGAAGCGAAAGCTATGAGCAAAGGGCGGTCTATCAATTATCAGGAACGAATAGACATTGTTCTTTACTGTCTTGCCCCTCCATCCATTTATAAGATTCTATCTTTTCATCAATCATCTTCAGGTTGTTCTTCAGTTCATTAATTTGCGCAAGAACGTTTTTTTGATGGGTTTCCAACAGCTGTCGTCTTGCACTTATTGTAGCCTCTCCTTGACTTCGCAGATCAGAAAAACGCTTCATATCACTGACTTTCATTCCTGTTACCCGCAATCGGAGTAAAAAATGGATCCACGAGATATCAGTCTCTGAATACTGGCGATACCCACTTGTATCTCAATGGATCCCGTAAAGCAATCCGATTTTCTCGTAATAGCGCAATGTGTGAACAGTAAGCCCTGTCATTTCAGAGATTATGTTGGAATCAGTTCCAATAAAATTAATTCAGACTAGTCATTAGCATCTTCAATTCTTGCCTTCCCATGGGGTACGGAATCCTATATTTTATATTAGCCGTTATCTTCTCTCATGGGTGGAGAAAACGAATGCCCCGCGGACCGATTGAATTATTAATGCGAAAAGTATGCTAAACTTAGGATCACCAAAAATCCCCTCGACCTGAGGGGGTTTTTTCTATTGCAATGCATTACGTCTCTCCTAACATTTCCTACAAACGCTAATGATAGATGAAGATGACGGAGAGAACGGCGTCTTATCCCAATCAGCATATTGATGTTCGACGCGAAAGCCGTGACGGGTTAATAAAGAATGCAGCGTATCCTGATCCGTGAACCGACAAGCAATTCGGGAAGTCGTCCGCTTATCCCCCCAATCACGCATCGTGACCCAATGCATGACATGCTGTCTAGCATCGTAACATTGTGTGCCTGATACCTTGACGTTATTCCCATCCTTATCTATGAATGATCCCCATTCTGTCTCCTCTTGATCGGATAAATCCGTTCCCTCCGGATTACGGGTCTCGAATGCAAAGATTCCATGGGGTTGTAAATGTTTGTGAACGGTCGTGAGCAAATCGATTTGATCTTGATCACTTAAAAATGCCTGAAATGCATTACCAGTCAAATAAATCATTGAAAATCGCTTGTCCGATTCGAAGGTACGGGCATCACCTTCCATAAAAGTAACAGTCAACCCTTCCGCCTTCAACCGCGCATATGCGAGCATCGCTGAAGAGATATCTACACCGGTCATCGATATGCCGGCTTTCGACAGGGGTATCGTTGTTAAGCCTGTACCACAAGCAAGCTCTAACACTTCCCCAGGACTCGATCTAGCAAGCTCAAGATAGAACTGATATTTTTCAATTTCACCGTCAAATTCAAGATCGTAATTTACCGGATCTTGATATTCTTCAAGATTGCTATGTTCAATCAACGCCATTCCCCCTTCATTTCTGGTTATAACATTTCGAATAAGGAAAAACATAAATCCAGAACCACATTAATATCTATAGATATTAACTCCACTGTCTGCTTAAATAAATGAGTAAACGTTTTTGATGTATAAGTTATTGTAAGTCTTAGACAAAATAGTCACTGATGAGAAGCAGCAGCTTGGTCAGCCTTCACACAATCAATTGCGACAACGAACGCAATCATGATTGCCTCCATCTCCTCATTCAATATTTGAATCTTGTAGCTATCGCCCCAAGTGAACCACTCCTTGTTCACTTCACCTATGACTACACCATGCTGTAAGACCTGAAAATCCATGTCCCACCAATTACCATGTACCTCTATGTCAGCCGAATCAATCGTATAGCGTGCTTTAAAGAAAGAAAACTCCTTCTTAATCGTTAACACCTCTCGACCATTAACCTCAACAAAAAACTTCGGTAAAAAACTGAACACCTTTTTCGTAATAAGTGCGACTTCATCTCTTGTTGTATTCATAATGGAGAACGTCTTTGGAATTTGCATAAAACTGCCCTCTACATAATAAACATCCTCCTCCTGCTGATTCTTTACCGTAAATTTTCCACTTAGACTGAATACTTTCTGCTTTATATAAAGTTGCTTCATACCCCGCCTCCTTCTCCTCCACAATATAAACCAAGTATATCAAAGATAGGTTATTCAACTATACTGCCCGCTAGCGTAACAGATTTTGTTGTATCTCTTGTGCTTCAACATAATTGCGATACTTATTACCGCTGTAATAATCAACAATAGCTTCAACAAAGGTTTTACCTGGTTCAACACCATCTGCAGGAAGATTGTAATGGAATCGTCACCATTATCATTCTCGTACTCGATAAGTAAAATGGCTTCATCCTTAATAATCAATGCACATGCACGATGTCGTTACCACTCAGGAGATTCATTGCATTAAACTGCCCGTTTGGTTAAAAGAGGCAGCCGATCGTCGTGACCAGCTGCCTCCATGTCATTATTAGGTTATCGTTCTCCGTTAGAGTTCAATGTAATTCAAATCAAAATCGTTGCCTAGAAACAAGTTCCTGTCCTTTGCTGCAAAGGGAACAAGTTCTTGCCTCGACTCAGGACAAAACTTATTCCCTTAAACAAAAAATCGCCCTATTCACGGGAATCATCCTTCAAGTAAAATCCTCCGAAATCATCAATAATTTACTGTCTCCGTTGATGTAACATGAGTAGCTATTTTTGTAAGCTCCATGAATGAATTACTGTATTGTTCTTTTTCAATTGGCTGAACCTTATGACATTCTTATTCTTTAGGTCATTAAATAACTGATAATAATCCTGCTCCAAGGTTTCCCAATCACTATATTTTCCATTTCCAACCAATTGTCCAGTTAGAGTGCTTACATTCGTTTCGTTAAATAGGGTTCCATTGGAAGTTTGCCAATCGGGAATTTTATCTTTCCAATCCGCATATATAAAACCTCTCCACTTGTCCCCTAAAGCTGACTCTAATAAGTTCTTATTAACTTGATTAGCTCCCCTGAACATTTCTAGCCCAGGATGATCATTATCAATGAAGAAATTCCCACAATTTGAACACTGATAAACCGTCTTAAAAAGTGTGGATATTAATGATCGAATTCTCATTGCAGCTTCTTCTTTATCTGTAGACGACGGCCCCGATTTCTCAATAGCATCGTCAATCTCGTCTAGGAGATCAAACTGATCTTGGTCAGAAATTAAATATCCCTTATAGGATAAATAATCAGTCGTGTCGTGTATTCTTTGTCCACACTCACATCTAAAATTCATTAGTTCACCTCAGGCTGACTGCCACTTATAATAGTGCTGTTAATTACAACGTGTACTCCTATATAAATACTACTACATATTGGAATTATCCTGGAATTATACTTTAACCTCTATCCAAGATATGTTAACAATGTTTTTAATGGATTTCCAATTTGCACATCCATTTCACGCTCAACTTTTTCAGCAGTTTCAACCATGGATAATTGAGCGACAGAAATGGTCTTGTTGGGGTCAGAGACAAGCAAACCCTTAATATAGTTTGATACTTCATTCACATATTGCTCCTTCTTTCCTTGCATTATTAGCTCGAATGTATTCTCAATGACTTGAACATCAATTTTAATTGGTTTTGCGTGTGTGGTTGCAAATTCATTAAGCCGTTTCATTGTTCCTTCGACTGTTGCTGGATTAGTAAATAGTAGCATCTGTGGCTCTGTTATATTACAAACGTGATGGATAAATGGCTCATCAATTTTTATTATTGGGACTGATGTCTTAAGTTGTTCTTCGTTGAGAATAGCAATGTAATTAGTACATGTAATTAGAATTGCATCAATATTCGTATTTGCTATCCATTCAATCTGTTCATTCACTTTGTTTTGGGCTTTTGTTAAATCGAAATTTTCATCTGACGCAATTCTGCTCATTAATCCAGGGTCTACAAAGTGTACTAATTCCAAATCATTTGAAGCAATAGCTTTTTGAATATACTCAATATTTGAGTAGTGGGCATGCAAACAACCAATCTTCTTCTTCATATGATAACCACCCTACTTTATTTCCTCTTACACTACCAGTTTATTGTGTTTTTCTCCAGAAACAACTTGCTATACAATCCTGCCCTATAGTTGAATAGCGGGGGATCTTAGAGCAATTAATTCTAGCTTGCTTTTTCAGCGCTTTTGTTGAAATTAAGTGGAGAATTCATCAATAATTTCTACTACTTCGATATCCCCATTAATCAGCAGCTCAGGAAGTTCGTTATTTATATTGCCTTTCCAATACTCTCTGGCTTGTTCGATTTTTCGGGAGAAAGGAATTCCATCTTCCTTTGGTAAAAGATTACCGTCACCTTCAAAGATATTCCCAGTAACCCGAAGTTTAACGATCTGCAAAACTTTACGATGAAAAGAATCGAAAAGTTCTTTCCATTTCAGAGCGTCTTCATAGCTCTTAGCAGCGTATAAGCAAGACAACCGTGAAGGATATTCAGGATATTCTTGCAATCTGACCATTTCAACTATTACTTCTCTAGTAGCTCTGATTGTTTGTTCCGCATATCTAATAACTACATCTGCATTCTCTTTATCCAACTTAAAGCCGTCATTTGTATAATGACTGTGTAATATTTGAATAAAGTCTTCACCTTTGGAATTCATCTGTTCCTTCTCAAAAAAGAAGTGATATAAGGTGTTTTTTTGGTTTTTATCAAAGCTAATTATCTGCCCAATGTCCATTTTTCTTCTCGTGACAATGTGGTAAACATACAATTCACTTCTTTCCATGGACTGCCCCCCATTAATCATTGTTAGCATAAGTAAATTCGGAATTTACCAGCATTATCCTGCCCGTTAGCTTAATTATGAGTCCCGAAAGTCCATACATTTAGGAAATACGTCTCGATTCTTTAGTCCTCTAAAATTTGCACATTCTTAGCTGTCCAACGCTGAGAATCAACCATATTCGGGAACTCGAATAGGTCGAACGCAACTTTTTGACCCTCTTTAAGAAACCGAAAGCCGTTCGGTAGCCTAACAGGGTCTGGTCGTATTTCGCTAAAGTGAACAAAAACATGGTTATCGTCCTGCCCATCTAGCATTATCCGTCCGTAACCTTTATCTTCTTTGAACCATTTGACAATACCACATCTTCTTTCCGCCATTTAAGCACCTCCTCTGTCACTTTATTAAATATCATAAAGATTGAGTTTTTTGCCCAAGCGGTGAATGAAGCAACCACTTTTCATTAACGTTTCCCGTAGCTTAGTGCTTCGCGGTACTATCCATAATGTGTTCACATCGCGTTGAGTGAGTTACCTCATTTTATTTTTTTCGGGAACCCATATACGAAAAGTATCATACCGAGGAACGTAAGGATTGGCACAAAGATATTATCGAAGAAGCCTGTAATATGAGTTTCAGGTAGGGCATCGAACATGTCCGCTTCGTATAACACTGCAATTTCTTGGCTGCGAGCTATCAAAGGGCCCACACGTTCGATAGCATAGATTACTCCAGCAGAAATTAGAAAGGATGCACCTAGTTTTCTGTATAAGTCGTTGCCCATGAAATATTTGTTGCCTCCTCTATTTTTTGTTGATTACTTGTCCCATCATCCCACTTTACCACATTGTTCCAATTACTGAATATTAGAATATCATTACATAACCTAATACTAGTGATTTAACGCTATAGAGCTACAAATTGTAACTATCCTGCGATGAGGGACTTCACTGCTTACTAGGGAATCCGTGTCTCTTCGCACTCCAAGCGATAATCAATGCAACAAGTAGCAGGATCAATAGCGCCACTGGAAAAGACTGAGCTCCAACATGCTCTAGCAACGCGCCACCAACAATTCCTCCGCCAGCGATGGCCAGATTCCATACTGTGGTATTTATCGGCATTGCGATATCCACGCCTTCTTCACCGCTTGCATTAGCTTGGGCGGTTTGCAGCAACGTGGCAGCACCGCCGAAGGTCAGTCCCCATAACACAACTGCTGTATAGACAATCGGTGCTGATGTACCGCCCACCCATAGGGCAACGGACACAAGCACAAAACCAATTAGGCTGATCAATACAAGAGGGCGTAGCATACGGTCAATTAACAGTCCGACAATCCAGATGGAGATAAGTGCGGCTATTCCGAAGACCAGCAAGACAAGATCGACACGCTCTGAGAGTCCGATTGGCTCGAGAAAGGGTGAGATATACGTATATAAGATATTGTGTGCCAACATCCAGGTAAACACCACTATAAGAATTGAACGTAAGCCGGGCATAACAAACACTTGCCTAAAGGTCATTCTTTGATTTGTAGTTTGCCCTGAATAATCCGGAACTTTCCACAGCACCCAACCAATTAAAATAAGAGTGAGTAGAGACATGAGTCCAAAAACGGCACGCCAACCAATCAGGTCACCGAGCATGGTGCCCAATGGTACTCCGAACGTAAGAGCGATTGGAGTTCCCACCATCGCAACTGCCAAAGCACGCCCTTTCAAGATCTCTGGCACCATCCGCCGTGCGTAACCGGCGATCATCCCCCATGCGGCGCCGGCAGCCATACCGGCGAAGAAACGAGCGATGAGTGTCAACACATAACTGGCCGACAGGGCGGTGACGGTGTTAAATACCAAGAATACCGCTATAATGGCGAGCAACAGCGGACGGCGCCTAAACCCGCTGGTAAACATGGCGAACGGAATTGCGGCCACTATGGAACCAATCGCATAAGAAGTTACCAGTTGACCAGCCAACCCCTTAGAAATATTTAGCCCTTCTCCTATTAATGGGAGTAGCCCCGCCGGAATGGTTTCAGTAAGAATACAGATGAATCCTGTCATAGCAAGCGCCAGCAGGGCAAGCCAGGGAAGCTTAACAGAAGCGTCGGCAGATTGAAGTTTACCCGCGGATGATGAACGTTGGGACAATTTTATTTCCTCCTTAAGATGCATTTGTGGATCGATCATTCCATATATTAATCATAGCACATTCACTTGTCAATTATTTATGGATCGAATAGTATAGAATTAATTAAGGAGGTTATCTTATGCCACGAACGGGACGCCCCCGATCATTTAATCGAGACGAAGCGGTTGTTGCCGCAATGATACTGTTCTGGGAACATGGCTTCGAATCGACTTCACTTGCTCAGTTGCGCGCAGCAATGGGAGACATATCTGCGGCAAGTTTTTATGCAGCATTTGAATCCAAAGAAATGCTGTTCCGCGAAGTAGTGAATCATTATATCTCTACTTATGGACAGGTTTCAGAAAGTTTCAGGGATACAAGCATAACATCGAAGGAAGCCATTGAGCAGGGATTAAGGCGATCGGCACAAATGCAAACAGAGAAGTCCCACCCATTAGGCTGTCTTTTAGTTTTGTCTGATGTATCCTGTTCTCCCGAGCATAAACACATACGAGAGATGCTCTCCAAGGAGCGTGAGAAGGTCCGCAGTTGGCTACACGATTGTATAGACAGGGCCGTAGCAAATGGTGAGTTGCCTGATTCCACCGATATTGCCATGCTAGTCACCTTATTTGATACCTTTCTTCGAGGAATCTCGACACAAGCCCGGGACAATGTTCCATACGAGTCAATTGACTCTGCCATTAATCAACTAATGAGCGTATGGGAAATATTATCCGTTAAGCCAAGTGCTCAGGAGACTGTTTGAGCAGCGGCCGCGTCATTTCTTGTTACCTATCTCAGTGACACTCAATGAATTGGTTGATATCATACAGTCTTCAGTAGTCCATGTGCATCTCATATTGTGCAAAACAAAGACTAACAGCCTCCTGATAAATGGGTTGCTGTTAGTCTTTGTAACTGCCTATTATTAAACTAATCTGCCCTTTAGTTTAACAAAAGCAGCCGATCACGTTGATCGGCTGCCTTCTTGTTATTATTGAGCTAACGTTTCCCGTTGCTCGGAAAGCGATCGGGAAATGCAGCGAAAAAGTTAATCATTTCATCGGTTATATTCCATCCGAACGCACTAGTTAGAGCGGGATCCCTGAAAAATGCATTTGCAACGGTATAGTTCAATTTCGCATCGTAGCACACATAACAAATATCTCCACTATTACCTGCAGGCTGCTGAAGGTTCAACGCCATTGTCGTTGCGTGCACGGAGAAATCCACCTCACTAAGCCGAAACGCTTTCAATTCAGGATAAAGGCTCGACGTAAAATGAAGTTGCATCTGTTGCAAATCATATATGAGACTGAAAGCAGTATCTTTCCGCCGAACCGCTTGTAAAGTTTCCAGCATGAATTTGAGTCGGTCATTCTCGAAAGCAGGGAACCCACCAGTAAGATAAGCCGCCCCTTCCACAAAACGTTCCATTGAGTTGTATTCGTAATCGCTGTACTTGCCCCGCCAGCACTCATCTACGTCTTCCAAGTCTCTTATCGCCTCGGAATATGGTGTGTTCGCCATAATTGGAAACGGCAAACTGTCGCTTTTGTATACACGCATGGTTCCGTCTATAAATTCGAATATTGCGCAATCACCAGTGCGGTCAGCTATCATATAATGCAACCGTGACATCGGCTCTACAATTCGGACCAGTGAAGCCGCTAGTTCCGCTTCTTTCACCGTGGCACAAGTATCAAGTAGCATTTGGATCCACTGTAGCTCACCGATCGCAGGTAATTCCTCGTCATTCGAATAAGTAGATTGCCATAGTGTCGTCTGTTCCACTACGAGACCTGCTTCGTTGAATCCGCAGTTAGGCATTTCTTTGCCGACTTGCGAGACGGTCAGACTTCCGTATCTAGAAATCCATTTTGCTGGCTGATTTGGCGGTTGCACTAGTGCGCTTTTGGCAACACCACGCTTATTCGTGAATATGTACACTCCTGCGTAAGGAATATCCTGATTCTTTGCAAGCAACCGGGTTCCATCCCCGCCGAAGTAAATTGCAGTACTCATGGTCGGTTCCTTCCCATTTCCAGCTTCATTTCGAGTTCTTCTACCTGTCCCGCATCAAGCTCAGCTAGTACGATATCAAATATCCAGTCGATCCGTTCGTCATTCTGCTGAAGTGCGGCAGCAATTCTTTCTAGGCGATGCTGGGCAGCCTTCTCCTTAAGAAGCTTCCGTTTTTTTTCTCTATAAGGTTCAATATCTTCTTCATCAGCCCTTTCCTCTACAAGCTGTGCCACCTTTTGCTCCACTAATAGGATATGGAGTTCGATTTTTCCCAAAGGCGTCATTGGTTTTGCGAAATTGCTGCTATCAACGAATATAGCTCCATCAACACCAAAATAATCGGCGAGCGCCTGCAGCCGTTCTTGTGGAATCGGCCGGCGTTTTTTAATCCAATCGGAAAACTGCTGCGGTGTAATCTGAAGCTGACGGCCAATACCTGAATAGGATTGTTCGTTAATCATGACCATATATTCCAACACTGTTTTGGATTGGACCTGTTCATGCTTATCCATGCAATCACTCCTCGACGTAATTTATGTCTATACAATATCTCAAGACATATTTTATGTCAATAGAAACGACATAAGTTATGTCATTTGGATGACAAGAATATCCTTTCCAATCTTATGTATCCTTCTATTTTGACGTTTAAAAGAAAAACCCGGTTGCAATCGTCCTTTTCTTACTAATGTCTTGAATTTTGGAGGGAAATCGTGAAAAAAGAAAATAGCTTGTTGCCTATTTCGATTATTATTCTCGGAGGATGCTTAATTTTATCAGCTTGGGTAGTATCTAATGGGTTGAAAAGCCAAGAACATTTAGAAAAATCTCTAAATACCACTACTCAAACAAAAGCACTAATGACTTCTGACGAAGCAGCACAATACATGGGAATTTCATTAGAAGATTTTGATTATCTTATTAAGAGTCAAGCTGAGTTTAAATCAGGAATTAGCAATACAATATGCTTAATAAATAATGGCTTAAGAGAGCTCCCAGCATAAATAACCGCATTTATAGACAATGGGTTATTTTCATGTCCAGAATCAACACTGTACTTAAACATAGCCAAAAATTTAAATAACCATGATTCTCTATAATCGAAGCTTGATCTATACTTCTCCCCAAAATATCTCAGTTTCATAATCGAATAGAACGATACCATCCTGATTATTCCTATCAAATAGATTTCGCAGTTCCGTCATCATCGGATTGTAATTCGGATGCCCGGGTACAGGGCTGTAGGAAGATGATTGCAACCGGCCTCTCAAGCCCTCGAAATCGAACTCCTGACTCATTCTGAATCGCACTTCCTGCATCGTACCTTCCTTGAAAAAAGAGAGAAGCATCGTCTGAGAAATATTTTTATGATTGACTTTTTCGTAGTCTGTTCCGTATGTATGAAGCAGTTGATCGTACTCTTCACGAAATGAAGTACCGTTTGTAAGACGGGAATTCCAGATTAGTATTACTCTCCCGCCCGGCTGTAGAATTCTACGGAACTCGGTTTGCGTCGCTAAGCGATCAAACCAGTGAAACGCTTGTGCGCAGACAATAAACTCAACCGACTGATCAGGTAATCCAGTAGATTCTGCAGAACCTGATATAGTCTGAAAGTTCGGATTGCTTTCTAACATTTGCTCGGCGGCTACCCGCATTGCCTGATTCGGCTCGACCGCGATCACATAACTTCCGCGTTCCAGAAGTAGCTTTGAAAAAATTCCTGTACCTGAACCGATGTCTGCTATTTTACTGTTCGAACGCAAACCGACGAAGTCGTACAAATAATCAACAGCCTCTTTCGGATAGCTCGGGCGGTACTTCAAATATGAATCGACCCGGTTCGAAAATCTTTCTCTATTGTTCATCTCTTGTCACTCTCCTTTAAAAATACATTAACCCAAGAAGATGTAACAAACCCAATAAGCCCATTGGATATATAATTAATCTTGAGTATAAGTTCTTAAAATTATTATTTGGATGCTTCTCAAAGAAAAAATGAGCGATCGAGTGAAAAATTAAAAATAGATCTATTATTACGAAAGATAAAAGTTGTTGACTTATAAATGAAAACAATAAAACAGTATATAGCGGTAGATAAAATATCAGAATTCCCCAACTTAAATTTTCCACCATGATGAAAAAGGAACGGAAAACTCTCCAATTAATGGAGTAGTTTCGCCGATTTTAGGAGTAATTAATTTAACTTTTGCTTCGTTTGCCTTTTTTAATGCTCGTTCCACCGGTTCTGTCCAACCATGATAAGCAAGGGTAAAAGCTCCCCAATGAATTAACATCATATTCTTCCCATTTACATCTAAATGAGCCTGAATCGCTTCTTCAGGTGTCATATGTACCCAAGGCCATCGTTTATCATATTGACCACCTTCAATTAAGGTAATGTTAAATGGTCCGTATTTTTTTCCTATTTCCTTAAAATGTGAATCATATCCTCCATCTCCGCTGGTATAGAAACGTGTATTTTTTCCAAGAATAACCCAACCACCCCATAAGGTAGTATCGCGATTAAACATTCCTCTACCAGAGAAATGTTTCGAGGGAGTTAAAGCAATAGTTAAACCTTGAAACACAACTTCGTCCCACCAATTGAGTTCTGTAATTTTTTCTTTTGTAACTCCCCATCGATTGAGGTGGGCACCTACTCCATGAGGAACAAAAAAATGACCGGCCTTACTCTTTAGTCTTTTAATGGATTGATAATCTAAATGGTCATAATGGTCATGTGTAATAAAAACAGCGTCCAAAAATGGCATTTCATCAATAATATGCAGCATATCTTTACCGTATCGCTTGCTGCCCGCGAAGGAAACCGGTGAAGCAACAGGTCCTAACATAGGGTCTACCAATAGCTTTTTATTATCAATATTCATTAGGAAAGCAGAGTGCCCGAACCACGTTAAACTATCTTCTTCACTTTTTATTTTATTCCAATCAATGTTTGACACCTGAATAGGACCCCTAGGTTTACGATCTTTTCTTCCAGTGATAGAATCCTTAATCATAGAGAGGACATCCATAGCACTCATGTTCATCTTTGTTGGAACCTGATTGACAAATTTCCCATTAGAAAAATTATCAAACCCACCATACACCAGTTTTTGTTTTTTAGTTGAGTTTCCGCCAAACGTTGGGTGTATACCTATAAACAATGAAACTAAAAGGATTGATACGACTAAAAAAAGGAAAACATAAAACATTATTTTTTCATCCCTTCCTGAAGATTGATAAGCATTCAGATTCACCAAATCATGTCCATCGTTAACGATGAACTTCACATTGAAGCCTTACCGCTCAGCCACAAGCAATGCTGCCAATCTAATCAACAAGTTATTGTCCAACATTAACGATCTTCCTGACCCATGCTGGCTCACTCGCCGCCGCCCGCACAAGGCAGTCGGCACAGTCTGCGAAGGACAGCGGCCGGAACGGAGCGATGCGTGCTGCTGGTCCTGCTGTATAGTTCAGAGTGGCAGCCGCGTTATTCAGCCCCGCCGGTCGTACAATGACCCAATCCAGGTCACTCCGTTGCACCGCATGCTCGGCAATAGCCTTATCCTTGATCGCCTTCGAAAAGATGCGGCGATTAATGCCTATCACCCACCGATTGCCTGCGGAAAGCTCCTTCCCGTCGCTCAAACCAATGCCGCTCTGCATGACTAGGCGCTTAACTCCAGCACGCTGACAGGCCTTAAGAATATTCGGGATTCCCTCCGACATAACGGTACCCGGTGAGAAGTTTGCCGCAAGGGCATTCAGATTTCCCTTCGACATGACGTTACCCGGCGAGAAGTTACTGGTTGGACCAATGCAACTGATTACCACGTCTGTACCTGCAATGGCTTTGGCCATACCCGACGCGTCGAATACATCCCCCTGCCGGGTGCTGAGCCGCTCTGCAGGGGTAATGACTTCCGGCCGGCGAGCCACGGCTACAACCTCATGTCCCAATTCAAGTGCCCGCTCCATCACCTTTCTTCCAGTTCCCCCTGTTGCTCCAATAATAGCAATTTTCATTGAAATATTCCCCTCCGACTTAAATGCACATTAGTGTATTAAGAAGCAACTATGTATGTATAATTGTAAACAGAAATAGAAAGTCTACAATTCTTAAAAAGGCAGGTTCCGTGCATTAGTTCACATATCCTATATAATTGTGTATTTATTTATAAGAAAGTTGGTGATCCTCAAGTGCTAAAGATAGATAGAAGGATACGTAAATCCCAAGAAGCAATAAAAGTGGCTGTTATTGAACTGATGATTGAAAAAAAATTTGATCAGATTACGATACAAGATATTTCCGACAGGGCAGATATTAGCCGAAGAACCATCTATCTTCACTACACGGACAAATTTGATCTTCTGGACAAGCTCATCGAAGAACATATTGACGATATAAGGGAACTCTGCGATTCGACAGACGATGACGCCGATTATGTAGATGCGGGATTGTTATGGTTCGAATATTTCGAGAGTCATTCTTTATTCTTCTCCGCGTTGCTAGCGAGTAAAGGGAGCCCTTTTTTCCGCAATCGATTCCTTGAGTTTTTTCTCCAAGAATTAGAGAACAAAGAGCCCGAAGGGAGCAATCAAGGATTAACTGACGGTGAGAATGTTGAGATTCAATTCTTAGGAGCGGCTATCGTAGGGGTAGTGGAATGGTGGTTCAAGAATGGAATGCCTCTCCCTCCATCCTTTATGGCTCAACGAGTGGGGTCATTGCTTGAACGGAATCTTGAAGTTTCTGGACACACTTAGCATCAAATAGCCCCCGCCCAGTAGTGCAGACAGGAGCTGGTAAGACGCTATAAACGGATCCTTTACGGCATGCGACAATCAGCGGGAAATATGATACGGTTCACCGCACTGTCTGTAACGGCATGTTTTCATCAAATTCTACTCATCCTTTAACCGTCGTTGATACAAAACAACAGACACAATCGTTAATACAACCGTCCACACAAAAGTAATGAGGAGGGGTTTTAATACATCTCCCGTCGTAAAGCCTGTATTGCTTATACCTAGCAAATGCACAAGCTGACTGCTTGGCATGTAATCCAGCACTTTGAAGATCGGATAATCATCAACTAGTAAAGTTCCCCACGTTGCCCCAGTGAATACGAGCATCACAGGCATTATAGATAATGACGCTTCAAGCAACGTCTTGGAGAATAAACCACATATCGTCCCGACTGCTGTGTATAGAATAATCGAAAGAATGATTGCTGCCACAAACGCCCATATACTAGCTGGCTCATAGCCAAATAGATACGTAGCAATAGCCAGAACAACAGCAGACATTACAAAGACTAAACTGCTTTTACCGATTAGAACATCCATGGTTGTGGCCGGAGTCATCATTAATGATCTTAAAGTGTTACGCTCCTTTTCTTCCGCAATCAAGCAGGCTTGTACAAAAGATGTTAGTATCACAAACGAAAGATTAAGAACTGTAGCGAAAACTCCAGGCAAAGACGAGCCTGCACCTCGAAGAAGAAGTGCGAGGATAATTGGGAAAATCAACATAATGGAGACCGCATAATTGCGTGAAAACTCTTTGTAATCCTTCACAAATATCGCTCGGGCACGTTTTAATGAGATACTCATAGTAACTCACTTCCTGTCATTTTAATAAAAATATCACCTAGACTTGGCTCTTTCGTTTCTAATCGATCAATTAACCCTCGTTTCATCCAATCCGCTATTTGATCAGCCGTCTCCTCACCAATCGGAAGCTCGTAGGTTTCCCCATTAATTAAGTCAACACAAATTACGTTTTCCCGGTGCTGTCGTTTAAGTTCCCTTGGTGAGCCGATGGTTTGGATTTGTCCCTGATACAAAATCGCTACACGGTTACATATCAATTCTGCCTCAGCCATATCATGCGTAGTTAAAAAAATCGTTGTCCCTTTCTCATTTAAGTAGCGTAAGCCTTTATAAATATGTGCTGAATTTACTGGATCTAAAGCCGAAGTAGGTTCATCTAAAAATAATAATTCCGGCTCATGGATAATCGCGCAGGCCAGCATGACACGCTGACGCATCCCTTTCGATAAGAGATTGACTTTCTTTTTGCGCTCTCCGCTTAAGTTTACAAAATGCAGCACCTTATCGATCGAAGATCTGGGAAGATCATATAACTGACGATACAGCTCTAAATTTTCCTCAATCGATAATCTCTCATATAGACCACTGTTATCCGTCAAAATGCCAAAACGCATCTTCTGTGCAGACTGCTGCATCATCTCCGCTGGCTGGTTAAATACACTTACCTGTCCACTTGTCGGGTTTAACTGCGCAGTTAAAATCTTGATTAATGTTGTTTTTCCTGCACCACTCGGACCTAGGAAACCAAAAATTTCCCCTTTCGGAATTGAAAAAGACACATCCGCTAACGCATCCTTATTTCCAAATCTCTTTCGAATACGTTCTACTTGGATAACATCCACAAATACCACTTCCTTAGAATTGATGACTTAAATATATAAAGATTGTATGCTTCCAGCCATCAAAACCCGCCGAAATGTAGCTATTACCGCCTGAATGGTACCACCCAATGCTTGATTGGTTCGATATTTCCCCGGAAATTAAATGTTAAGAAGTGCTTTTAATTCATGCAATTTTGAACGGGATAACGGAACCACCGCATCTTGACCTGTATTTAACCGCAAGCTGTAGCTATTCTTCGTCCATGTAATAATCTCTCTTACTTTTTGCAGATTAACGATGTAGGACCGATGACACCTAAAAAACCCGAAATTCAACAATCTCTGCTCCAGCTCGGTTAGCGTCAACGCACAGTCATAATTTTCCCCGCCCACATGAACAAGGATCGAACCCTCTACACTTTCTATAAAATCGATTTCAGGCGGATTAAATAAAATTACTTTGTCATTTCGTTTGGTAGAGATCTTCTGCAAGGTTATATTGGCCTCGTCTTGTTTCTGTACTTCCTGCTTATCCTCTTCGGAGTCCCGAATATCCAATGGATGAAATCCGGACTCGTTCAACCGGTAAATGGCATCACAGGAAATAAGGGCATCCTCTAAATTCGAAGTTAAAATTAATACTTGCTTCTCTTTCAAAAGGTCATCTAGAATCCGTTTGAATTGACGGCGATCTTGTTCTTCCAAGTAAAAATAGGGTTCCTCCAGTACAAGTGTAGGCTGATGCGCAAAAAAGACACGCAGCAAGGTCACATACATTCTTCTTGATGAGCTTAGGTCTTTGATTTTCACCTTCCGCTCTTCTTTTAAAGCAAAATAATCCATCAACGAAGCGGCACGCTCATTCCTCTCCGATACTCTGATTAGAAAAGTGATTAGCTCTTCCACCGTTAAACGCATATACTCGTTTTGTTGAACCCGAAATAAATAATATCTGGAATGATCAACTAATTGATCCATTAAAAGCTGCTTTCGCTTCAAGTCGGTTATAATGCCAATCGATTGGTTCGTTGTCATATTTAATTCGATCTTCGGTAGAAATAATTCACCATCATAATACATCGGTTGAAATTGCATGCCGTCCTCCCGGTCTTTGAATTACACCATCCATCAGATTTTCTACTTTTTCAATTTTGTTCCTCTAATTCCTGCTCAATAAAAACGGTTTATGTAATATTTAATGCAAATATTAGTCGGGAGCATCTTCAAGTCATTTCTGCACATAAAGAAAAGCCCAAGCCTCTTCACCGCTTGAGTTTTATCGATAGTAGTAATATACCATAGAGATTCCATTCATGAATTACATATTGGAATATAAATTTGCATGTATTGCTTGAAAGAACAACTTTGTGCTACTTATGTTACGGTTCACCGCCCTGTCTATAACGGCAAGTTTTAGGGCCATCCTTTTGTGGGATGGCTCTTTCTTTTCCCTCGCTTTGTTCAACAATCGTATCCGTTAGCACAACAAAGAGAACAGCCCGCAGGCTGTTCTCTTTCCTGTCTGCCTTAGAAGCAGGTGAACGAGCTAATCCGATTCAAATCAATGCCGAAGTACGCCCAGAAGAAACCAGTCCATCTGAACCCTGCAATAGAATTACGCCCGACGAATACCGGGAAGAACCAGAATTGCTCGCCGTTGTTCAGCCAAATGTATGTGTTGCGGAACAGGCATCGTCTGATTCCCCCGGGGTCGATGGCAAAAGCGGTAGCCGGCATTTGCGGTACGAATTGCGGTGGAGGAGCCGTCGGCGCTTGAACGCCTCCCGGTGCACCTCCCGGAAGCCCCGGTCCTCCCGGCACGCCAGGTCCGCCAGGTCCGCCCGGGAACCCCGGAAATCCTCCGCCAGTTCCCGGTGTTGGAAAAAATCCCATATGTGATCGCTCCTTTCAATGAGTAGGCATAATCATCATATGCATTCGCGGAAAGGGCGCTTGGGCGAATGCCAATAAAAAATCCCCGCCCAGCCGAAGCTGAACGGTAGTGAAATTAAGCCGCTTTTTTATTCTTGGGCGGTTTTTATTTTTAATGAAAATCATTTGATCTCAATAATGTTAGCACTGGCACACTAACTGCAAGTGCTCAAAATTATATTACACCCTATACTTCTTATGCCGGTTTCAAAGCAATTGTAGTTCAATAAAAGTTCCAAGCTCGAAGTGGTTCCTTGTTTTTAAGGAATCACTTCTATTTTTATCTTAATCTTCCAATGATATTTTCCGATAATTGTATTATTGCATTATTTGAAAGGAGAGAGGGTATTGTCTTATATAGCCGCAAGTAATGGAAGAGCCACAGCAGAATGGTCAGCTTATGCCCATTTGGTCATCGGAAATCGGGTGCAAAATGAAGAACGGGGCATTAAAACAAGTGATACCAGCAATTCGATGAGTTTTGATGATTTTATGGGAGCGATTCAGAAGGGCGAACAATTAAATTCGTACAATGCGCGCCAGATTTCTAATGATGAAATTTTAAACAATCGTATATATGAACAGCACAATGGTGTTTCTGCTGAGAGTAAGTTTCGTTTCTCCACGTTGCAAAAAGCTTATGAGCTAGGCCTTGTGGATAGCACCGGTGTGTTAACTTCTTCCTATCGCAGTAAAGCCTGATTAGAAGTCATTCTGTCATGTCCATTATATTTGAACAAAATCACCCTAACGGGTGAATCAGCTTTCTAGCCAGCGGTCATTCGTCCGCTGGCTCCTCTTTTCTCACCAAGGTTCCATTACAAGCTGGACAGAAAAACTAAAAGCCGCAAATAAGCGGCTTCTTAGCATATATGTTCTTTTCACCCGACACTGCTTCTACGTCCGGTAAGCTTTTATTTTTGGCTCCATGCCCCTAGTGAATTGCAAAATGCAGATTGACATTTACGATGAAACGTCATAGATTTATGCATGCTAAATCTTAGTTATGAGGAAGCCACTCGAAAAAGGCTATGCGCTCTGGCTTGGTTTCTTGCGTATACTTGTGAGTTCAAAAGCCTCTTTAGGAATCCCCAGTTCATGAGCCTTCTTCTTTTTAATCACCATGGCTTGTTGTAAGCTAGTGGCTTGAAATTCAACTGTGGTGCCAAGCGGATCCTCAAATGCATAGTAACTTTTTTTATTGGACATTAAAACTTAGCGCCTCCTCATCTTATTCTCGAATGATTTTGCCTGGCCATGTTGTCAATGCCACAAGCATTTTATCTCAGCCCTTACCCAATTCTCGGGCCGCGGGAGCTATATCCGCTTGCAATGACGCTGGATGCCGCGAGAATACAGGCATCGGGACCGTCGAGGTCCCGCATAACCATCGATGTGCTCAATGCATGCTAATATTGTGCGTCTCATCTTAGAGAACTATGCGCGAAGGCCGACCTCATAAATCAACAACGAACTCCAACAACGATAAATAGAATGTATTTTCGTCCACCTTAGCTTCTGTTCTGACATAGTTTACAAATGCGATCCGCCGGTCGCATCGATCATTTGTCCCGTTATCCATCGGCCGTCAGGTGACGCGGTGAAGGCGACAATGTCTGCGATATCCGAAGGCTCGCCAACGCGTCCAAGTGCCGACATCTCTACCGCAGACTTACGGCCATTGGGCGTGTGTAGCCACGATGCGTTTACGTCGGTATCGATTATGCCGGGCATGACAGCGTTCACTGTAATACCACGCGGACCCAGAAGCTGAGCCAGGTGTAGGGTGAATGTATTTAGTGCGCCTTTGGTTAGGTTGTAGGTCATGATATGCGGATAGGCAATTCGTGTCACTCCAGATGAGATATTGATAATGCGCCCTCCGTCTCGAAGACGTCCGATCGATTGCTGGACGAGGAAGAACGGCGCCTTGACATTGACCGCGAACAGCCTATCAAAGTCCTCTTCGCTCGTCTCTTCAAATGATGGGGATGTGCCGATGCCGGCATTGTTAACCAAGATATCAAAATGGTTGATGCCCGTTCTGCGGATAAGTTCCTCATCCAAGACCTGAAGAAGTCGATCGACTCCCTCCAGAGAATCCAACTCTGCACCGATGGCAAAAGCTGTACCTCCCGCTGCTTCGATCGCAGAAACCGTCTCTGCCGCCGCATCCCTCCGTGTGCGATAATGTACTGCGACTAGCGCACCTTCGGCGGCGAGACGCAGCGCGATCGCTCTCCCTATCCCTCGGCTGGCTCCTGTAACGACTGCGATTCGACCTTCCAAACGCTTCAAATTCATGTATATCCACTCCTTATAATGGGTTGATACCATGATAAACCCTCCTCATAAGGGGAGAGTCAAGGAATGGACTCCAATCTTTTTTCAGACTCGTTCAACCGGCACGATCACCTCTGCCAAACGTAGCTGACCATAAATATCTTTATCCGACGTCAGATAAATCTCCCGAACCGGTATCGCCTCAAGTGGCCGGTAGCCCGTGCCAGCAATCCAAGCCCGTAGCGTCTCGCTCGCCTTGCAATTATCCTTATACGGGTCACATTGATGAGTAAAAGAGGCAGCTTCCTTCATGCCAGGCATTTGGTGAATCTTCACCCTGCCGCTATTAGGAATCGGTTTTGAGACAGGAATAGCGACCTCGATGTCCGAAGGCTCTTCATCGCAATCGCTCCTCCGATGCCAGACGATTGTCATCTCACGGTCCGGCTCTTCCCCTTGTGAGCGGACATACTGCTTCAGTTCGTCGAGCAACAGACACAGTTGGTTTTTTGGCAAAGTCTCGCGGACGTAAGCGACGAGAACCGGATCCACGCTTCGAAGCAAGAACTTCCCTTCCTTCGCAACCGCCTCATTCCGTTCAATCCGCACGAGTCGCTCATCGATCACCGTAATTTGCTGCTGAGCCTCTTGTATCTGGCGCTCCAGCTCCTTTCGTTTCTCAAGCAACGTGCGCTCCGCTTTCGTCAGAGAGGCGGTTCCGGTGAGCATCGGCCGCATCTTCTCAAGGGTTAAGCCCTGCTCTTTGAAACCCGCGATACGACGGATCGTTAGCAGTTGCTCCGCAGTATAAAAACGATATCCCGATTCTTCGTCCACATGCGCGGGCTTTAACAAGCCGAGTTCATCATAGTGGCGCAATGTCTTCACCGTCACGCCGCTTAGTTTCGCGAACGCCCCTATTTTGAACATCCTACTCCCCCCCTTTTTGTGAATTCTTAGTATCGGCCTGTTCCCCTATTTATTCAGAAATATATCAATTCAAAATTCCAGATCGTTCTTAGCTAAATCCAAAGCTACAGCAATTTTAATCTGATTTATCTTACTACGTCCCTTGATCAAATTCTCTATTGGATACACATCAACTATAGGTGCTATTTTTAAATCGTAGCGATCCAATTCAATCTTAATAACTGAGTGTATATCCACAAGAAAAGTAATAATGTCTTCCCCCTGCTCTGGTGTCCAATATAAGATGTATGCTGTTTTCATTGCGGGAAAGGTCTCACTAATAATATTTAGAAATCTTTGCATGGATATATCATTGAAAAGTTGAGTTCTTGAGGCGCTTAATTCTTCTCTAAATGCTTGTTCTGTCATTGTCCCTCTAAGTTTCATGACTTGCCCTACTCTCCGATAATAAACATACATTTTTTACAACTTTTCCCATATGAGGGGTCATCGAGTGGTTTGTATATCCGTTTTTCGTCCATATATCTCATCCAATTCATTAAGCTTCAAATTATAAAATAGTTCTTAACTATTTCTGCTTTACCACCGCACTATCCTGCCCGTTCGTAGGATGAGGTCAGCCAGTTTTGACTAGTTGACCTCTTTTGTTCATAGGAGATTCCATCGCATATTGATCGGTTTTTTCTTTATACACCAGGCCGCGGCTTATCATAACTCGCTGGAGAACTTTTTTTATTTCCTATAGCCAATTGAACGATAATCTGAAGCACGATGATTACAGCCAAACCATAGAATGCTTGAACGAAGCTGCCCGTTGCATCGTGGAGCCAGCCAATGGCTAGCGGCCCAAGCGCTCCGAGAATGTAGCCACCAGATTGGGTCATTGCGGACCAGCTACTGGCTTCCTGAGCATTGCTTGTTTCATCAATGGGCAACATCAGTGCAATCGGGAACAGTCCACCCGCTCCAATACCGAGTGGAATCGCCGCGAGCCAGGGGCTAACGGATATGTTCAGCATCAGGACACCGATCAACTCCAATAACGCACACCCGACAAGCCAGAATACACGTCTTTGGTAACGGTGTACAAGCATGGGAATGAACAACGTAGAGGGCAGCGATATCAATGTAAATAAGGTTTGGATGTTGCCGGCCGTCTCTTGACTATACCCCTGGCTTTGGATTGCTGGCGCAAGCCAAGCGGTTAACGAATAGAAGATCGCTGCCATCAGCCCAAAGAATAATGTCAGCACCCAGGCACGCTTATTGTTCACCGGAAGTGGTGCATTAGGTACACTCGAAATTTTACCGGATTGCCGATCTGTGCGCGCAGACCAGGCTAATCTTAACCAGATCGGCAATGCAATGACTGCGAGTAATGCCCATAAAGCCAACGAGCCCCTCCACGATCCAACCAGCGTATGCTGAAGCGGAACCGAAAGTCCCACACTAATGCTGGCCCCCATCACCATCGCTGTAGAATAGATACCCACCATGGCTGCCACTCGGTCAGGGAAATACTGCTTAATGAAGCTGGACAACAGCGGCCCTGCCAATGCAATCCCTACACCGGACAGAAAAGAAGTGAACATCATCAAAGGAGTTGTACCAACAAACCATCGTAATCCCGTACCTAACCCAATGAGGATTAAAGCCAGAACAATTGCGCCCTCATTTCCCCACCTTCTGCTTAATCTTACGGAGAACGGAGCAAATATGCCCATGCATAATACCGGAAGTGTGGTTAACAGACTGGCGGTAATCCCGCTTATACCCAGATCATTCTGTATGGTGCTCATTAGAGGAGAAATGGATGTAATTGGTGGTCGTAAATTCAGTGAAGCCAGGATAAGCGCCAAGACGATATAAAAAAGTTTCATTATGGATCACCTCATGGTAGTAGTATCGTTGCATTCACCCATGATCCTATTTGTTAATGACAGATCATTGGGTGGTGCACGATAAGTATAGAATCATTAGAATGATTGAACAATACTATAGTTTCTATTAAAATGATTACTAAAACCAATGATTAGAGGTAATTCATATGGAGATTCGTCAGATGGAAAACTTCATTGCTGTGTGTGAGGAGCTTCATTTTACACGAGCAGCTGAGAAACTTGGCATATCTCAACCTACATTGAGTCAACAAATACGTGCGTTGGAGGATGAACTCGGTGTTCCCTTATTTGACCGGGTCGGCAAAAAGATTGTGATGACCCAGGCAGGAAATCTGTTTCTGGAGCACTGTGTACAGATGATTCGGCATTTACAAAATACCCAGGATGCGTTAGCTGAATTCCGCAATGATCAACGAGGTCGGTTGGTAATTGGTGTTCTCCCTTCCGATCTGGACTATCGGATCACCCCGTTGCTCGTGAATTTTCATACACGATTCCCCAAGGTGCAACTGAAGGTTATCTCTTCGATCTACGTCGTGAATCAAGTGCTGGATAATGAAGTAGACATCGGCATCGAGATCACGTCTGCTCCTGATGATCGGCTTGTACGCATCTCTTTGTGCAGTGAAGAATATGTACTCGTCGTTTCCGAGAATCATGATTGGGCTGAACGAAGCACGATTGGAATCCAGGAACTGCGTGATATCCAAACTGTGATGTTCCCCGAAGGATTTACAGGCAGAGAATTGGTTGATGACTATTGCCGTAAATATGGATTCAGCTTAAATACGATCATGGAGACAAGTTCGGCAACTTCCATTATTAGCTTGGTTAAAGCCAACGTCGGAGGAACATTGCTTCCTTATCCTCTGATCCAAGCGATGAATGAACCAACACTCCGCTGCATCCGAATTACAGACGATCCACCATATCGTCACTTTGAGATCATTCATCGTTCCGACCGTTTCCTGACTAAATCGGCCAAGGCATTTATTGAGAAAACTATCGAGTATTTCAATTAAGGGTGAGTTCCGAAAGAGAGGAGTAGAGCTGGAGATAAGAGGAGTGAGTCTGTTCATACATCCAATGGAGGCTATGAAAGAGCTCTACCATCTGGAACGGCGCAACGTACATAACCACCGGCAAAGCAGCTGATCACGTTGATCGGCTGCCTTCTTGTTTAAGCTATCGTTTTCCGTTAACGTAATGACTTGAAAAAGCCCATATGAGTAACTTTCCTGCATTCACAAACCATCACTGGGCATAAGCTGCCCTCGTATAGTGTCTCAGATCGAACGATTGTCCTCCAAAGGTATTCACATCCCCGGGGGCAGCTTTGGTTAAGGACGAATTGATCTTCCGTCTACGGCCCTTGAGAAGTATGGTCAGCATAACGTGAGAGCTATTGCCGACAGCTCCTCTAGCCCTTGATACGCAATCCCGGATTACCGGAATCAATCTATTCTTATTCCAATATTACCGAACTGCTCCCCCTTCTGCATTCTGTGAAATGCCTGAACTGTATCTTGTAAAGGATATACTCGATCAATGATAGGACGAAGCAAGTGGCGTTCCATAAATTGAAGCATAGCAGTAAACTCTTCACTACTTCCCATAGAGGTACCAATGATACTAATTTGGGGAAAAAATATGGACCGCATCGGGATCTCCATTCGATCTCCCGAGCTTGCCCCAAACGTGACAATACGGCCATTGGGTTTAATAATGTCAAAGTAATGTGGGAACGTCGCAGGTCCGATGCTGTCGAGGATGAGATCGACGGTGTCTCCATTCATACTTTCCTTCCAATCGCTATGACTGTCAAATGCGTAGTCAGCCCCATTAATGAGTGCAGCTTGTCTTTTAGTTTCACTACGTGATGTGACACTAACACGCGCACCCACCGCTGAAGCCATCTTCATGGCATAAGTCGCAACACCACCACCAATGCCAGGAATAAGGACGTGTTCACCTTGCTGTAAGCGGCCTCTCGTGAACAGAGCCCGATAGGCCGTCAAGGCGGACAGGGGTAGCACACCCGCTTCTTCCCAAGACAGGTAAGCTGGCTTGCTGATGGCATTTTGCGCAGGAATGATGATAGACTCGGCGAATGTACCATCTGAAGGACCGCCTACAATGGCTGGAACGTACGGAACATTGTCGGCGGATTCCCATCCGATACATGGATTAATGATGACATCGGCACCTACTGGATGGCTGGATACACCTTCACCTACTGCTTCAATCCTGCCCGCGCCATCAGAACCAATAACCAAAGGGACATCCTGTTCTGTTCGATCTGCCATGATGAACAAGTCCCTATGGTTCAGCCCTGCAGCCTCTATCCTTACTTTCACTTCGCCAACCCCCGGCTTTTGGTCCCTAATATCTTTATATTTCAAGCCCTTCAGGCCACTTTGTCCAGCATGTACAATTGCTTTCATCTTGATTACTCCCTTAAGTCGTTATTAATGAATCTATATTGAATTGTACATAAAGGATGTAATCCAGTAAAATGATCAAAACTGAAGGCGACTATCATAAAGAATCATACCAGGCAGGTGACATGGAAATGGAAAGTGGAGATTTGAAAATATTTCAAGCTGTTGCTCGCGAGGGCACCATAACGAAGGCCGCGCAAGTCTTGAACTATGTGCAGTCCAATGTGACGAACCGGATTAAGTACCTTGAGGCTGAGTTGAAGCTCCCTCTTTTTCGTCGATCCAATCGGGGGATGACGTTAACGCCGGCAGGTGAGAACTTGCTGGAGTATACGGATAAAATACTGACTCTGATGGACGAGGCTGTGAAATCCACACAATACTCGGAGCATCCTGCTGGCCTTCTCCGCTTAGGTTCCATTGAAACGACAGCAGTTATTCATCTGACTCCTCTTCTGACCAAGTATCTCTTACGATATCCCGATGTCAAACTATCGCTCATCACTGGCGAAACGCATGGTCTCTTACAAAAGGTGCTTGATTACGAACTAGATGGAGCCTTTGTCTATGGACCCATTGACCAGCCTGATATAGAACATGTTGTGGCTTTCAACGAGGAGTTGGTGCTGATCTCGGAACCGGGTAAGAGTGACATGCGTGAATTGCTTACGAAGCCGATGTTGTTCTTCGACGTTGGATGTACACATCGCGCAAAAGCTGAGAAATTCCTAGGAGAAAGCGGGATGAGCTCTTATCAGATTATGGAGTTTGGAACGTTAGAAGTGATTCTAAATGGGGTAGCCGCTGGATTCGGCGTGTCTATGCTGCCACAATCGTCAATTACCAAGGCGGAAGAGGCGGGTCTAATATCTTCCCATCGCCTTCCTGAAGGGTACCGGGACTTGCACGTATGGTTTGTACATCGTCAGAATTCCATTTTCTCCAGTGCATTGTCAAGATTACTCCAAATGATTCAACAGCCATAGACATGCCTAGCCTACTGAATAAGAAGTGGTGGTAGACCAGCATCAGCAACTTCCATTACATCGTTTTCAAGATCTCTATTTCATCACGCTGGATGAGACTGCTGTCTCCGTGACAGGGAAGTCAATTCCACTCGTCTGGTGTAGGCCTGTTCATTGTTGCCCTAAACTTCGAACTGCTCGCTCCAGGGGTCCGACGGACTTAGCCAGTGCAGGGTTGTCTGGCTAACGTATTATTTACAAACTTTGTAAATAACTCCATAGGTAGAGTATTCGCGAAATCATTAAGCTATCCTGCCCGTTCAATGAAACATCGTCATTCTAACACTTTATTTTTCAGTGCAACTTTATTTTCCCGTCCCATTTCTCACGTTCGTCAGTCTAAACCCTACCGGTTAGACAGCTTTCTGGGCCTGGACAACACCTCTGTCCCGTAAGGATAGAGCAGCTCAAACTGATTCTTCGAGAACCGGATCAGCCCCTCCACCGCCATCCGCTGCAGCTCTCTGGATAGAGCACTCCGGTCCACGGTCAAATAATCCGCCAGATCATTGCGGGAGAATGGAATGACAAACTGCGGGGCATTATTCTTCCGGGCTTGCAGGGTTAAGTAATGCAGAATCCGGGCACGCAACGATTTGTGGGAGACCAGATCCAGCTTCTGATAGATCGTACGGTTGTTCTCCAGCAGCAGTGCCAGCATATTCTCAATGATGCGTGCCCGCAGAGAGCAGGTGTGGCCGCCGGGCCGCACGATTTTATGGATCTGGATGAACAGGATTCTGCATTCCGTGCCTGCCACCGCCTCATAGCCGCTCTCTTCTCTGGCTGCACGAAGCGCCGTCTCGCCTACGATCTCCCCGCTGCCCAGCTCCGAGAAAATAAACCGCACACCCTCCATGCTCTCCTTGCACAGCACAACCTGTCCTTGCAGAATAATTCCCGCCGAATCCAGAATATCTCCAGGCCTGAAAATAACCTCCTTGCGCATAAACTCCCGGACAGTGCCTCCAAGACAGCTCAATGCCTGCTGAATCTCAGGTTCCTCAAACCCCCTGAACAAGATGGTGCTGCCTATCGTAGCCAAATCTTCGCGCATTCCCTTCGCCTCCTGTTGCTATGGCAACAGAGTCAATTTCATTACTCTGTTATAATTCAATAAATGAGAATAATTCTCAATTATAATTATAGCAGATTGGGCCCATCAATCAACACCAAGGAGGGAGCGCATGAGCGGAATTTCAGCCGGCCAGGTGTTCTATTTACAGGAAATGATCCAAGTTAAGCCCGGCCTGATCGCAAGCAGGAAGCTGTCACTGCCCGACATTCCTGACACGGCCCGGACCGGGCAGGAATGGGTGTTGTATGCCCTGGACGAAGAGGAAACCATCAGCAGCGAAACTTCGCCCAGCACCAAGCTTATCTATGTCCTGGAGGGAACGCTGCGGATGGTGGTGGATGTTCAAGACTACAGCCTGACAGCCGGAGGAGCTGTCATAGTCCCCAGAAATACCTGGCATGCGTATGCCACAGGAAGCAAATGCAAATTCCTGCAGATTAGTCTATAACAAATGGAGGAATGTATCATGGAATCAGGCGGATATATCAAGAAACTGCCGCAGTCACAAGTTCTGGATTTAAGAGAAATCATCGGCATTGAGGAGCAGCAGGTCTGCAGCCTGACGCTGGTGCAGCGGCCTAATCTGGCAATGACGCTGTTGTCTCTCGATAAAGGGTCCTCGATTGGAGGGCACTCTTCACCCGGCGATGCGCTCGTTCATATCCTGTCCGGACAAGCCCAAATCACGATCGGCAGTGAGCAGTTCCTGCTACAGCACAATGAGAGCATCCTCATGCCGGCCAATATCCCCCATGCCCTGCAAGCTGTCGAAGCCTTCCAGATGCTGCTGATTGTAGTCAAGCCGGAGCAGAAGGTGAGGATTGGAGGATGAAGAAGGAAGTAGGCCATAATTTCCTTGCCAAGCTGGGCAAAAAGCGTCTGCGCCCCGGCGGTGTGATTGCCACCAACTGGCTGCTGGGTCAGGCGGAGCTGGGTAGTGAGAGCAAGGTACTGGAGGTTGCCTGCAACATGTGCACTACCTCAATCCAGCTCGCCCGGAGCTACAAATGCAAGATTACAGGCATTGATATGGACTCCCGGGCATTGGAAAAGGCAAGAGCAAATATCAGGGCAGCCAAGCTGGAAGACCACATAGAGGTTATGCAAGGTAATGCGATGAAGCTCCCTTTTGCGGATGAGAGCTTTGACGTAGTTATCAATGAAGCGATGCTCACGATGCTGAATGGGGCGGCCAAGATGAAGGCGGTGGCTGAATATTACCGGGTACTGAAGCCCGGAGGCATTCTGCTGACCCATGATATCAGCTATACGAAGGAAAATATGGCCGATGAGCTTGCAGAGCTGCGGCGGACCATCCATGTGAACGTCGAGCCGCTGCCTGCCGCCAATTGGCAGCAGCTGTTCTACTCGGCAGGCTTCTCGCAGGTAGGCACCGCTACAGGTCCGATGTCGCTGATGCAGATTCAGGGGCTGATCCGCGATGAAGGCGTGTTCGGCGCTATGCGCATTATCAGGAACGGCCTCAAGAAGGAGAACCGCGAGCAGTTTAAGAAGATGTTCCGGTTCTTCAATACCACCGGCAAGGAGCTCAGCTATATCGCCGTCTGCAGCCGAAAGCAATAGATCTTACAGACAGAACAGGGAACAGCAGCGGGCAATACGCCCTACTGCTGTTCCCTTCTGTTGTTCTCTTCGGATACAGCCTGCGTTATGAACGTCCCCGGATTCCGGGGTCATAACCAGGGGCGATCACACCGATGTCAGGCCCAGCTTCAAAGCCTTCCGCCGTATAAAACAGCTGTTGATTTCCTTTGACGGCAACGCTGTACGTGTTGCCTCCCCACTGAACCAGGCCTTGTGCAGGCTGAGCAATCATGCCCACCAGTGCCTTCAGATTTCCTCCGCGGTCCATCACGGCTCTTGTTCCATAAGGGAATGAGAGATGTTTATTGCCCTCCTTGTACAGCATGGCTCCTTCCCGGGTATTCACCAGCTCATACAACACCCCGTCAACGATGCGGGCATAAGCAGTCGCGCTCGCCAGCTCTTCCCCATGATCCATGGCATAAGGCACAAGTCCGGTAAACCATATCTCACCTTCCGGTGTCGGCAGGATGCCGCAGGTCCGCTCTACGAAATCCAGCACACAGAGAATCGCCGGGGAGTAGGTATCAGTATAGCCTTCGGTTCCGGTCCACGGGCTTATAGTCTGGGAGAAATTCTTCATCCTTGCCACTGCATTCAGAATAGGGGTGATGATCCAAGTCAGCTCCACATACCGGCCATGGGCTTCAAAGGCATGCGGAGTACGGATCAGGGTCAAGAAATTGGTTGTGCCCGCCCAGCTGTTATACGCCGATGAGGGGTCAAACCGCGGATCATCCATCGCGATGGAAGTTAAAGGATATTTGGCAAAAAACTTTGCGGTATTCAGCAAATACCGCTTCAGTGCCGAGTCGAACAAGGCACGTTCACCTACTTCACAAGCCAATACACGCAGCAATACATCGGATTGAACCCGCACAAAGTGGTCATTGCGGTCCAGATCATAAAAGAATTCATCGCTTTCGTCATAGCAATATTGAAACAGACTATCGAGGCTTTGGGCCGCTTTGCGCTCCCAGAAAGAGCCGTCTTCTCCCAGGATACTGGCCATAAGGGCCATATACTTACGCTGGCAGTACACATTGGCCGTGAGGTCTGGCGCAAGCAACGGCAGTACTGGCGATTCAGGGCTGAAGCGGCGCGGATCATCCATGTGTGGGGTATCCGGTATATGCCAGAACCGCGGGGACAAATCGTGCCCGGTGTCAAAAGTACAGAACGCCTCCACACAGCCTGAGCCGCGTGTATTCCTGTACTGTACCAGCCACTCGTCAAATCCGGCCATTGCCTGGTACATCTCCCGCAGGAATTCTTCATCTTGTCCGTTCAGGGAGTAATGATTCCATACGCTTCTCGCGAGCGGCGTCACCATCTGGATTTGCCTGTAGGCCGGACCGTTGTCCGTAATCTTGTAAGGGAGCAGGCCGTCCTCCCTCCGATTCTCGGCGAATAAGCGAAACGTAGCCTGCGCGACATTCGGCATATATCGGGACAACAGCTCTGCG
The DNA here is from genome assembly GCF_051594305.1 of Paenibacillus sp. IHBB 3054. Taxonomy (NCBI): domain Bacteria; kingdom Bacillati; phylum Bacillota; class Bacilli; order Caryophanales; family Paenibacillaceae; genus Paenibacillus; species Paenibacillus sp. IHBB 3054. Next base: position 32,716 of record NZ_JBOFBG010000015.1, read on the forward strand.
TTGATCGTCCCTGTACTCTCCAGCCAGGTGCCCCGATAAGCTCCTCCTTCATGAAGCACGGGTGCGCCTTCGCCGACAGAAACAATGCAGTCCAGCAATTTCTTAACCGCGCTGTAATAGACCTTTTCCAGGCTTCCGGAAGCGGAGGCGAATTTCACACCGGAGTTCAGCCATTCCTTCAGCACCTGTTCATCGGAAGGTTTCTTAAGCTCACCGATCTCGGATGCCATGTCGAGGCTTCTTAGCCGGTCAAGCAATTCCTTCATCGCTATGCACCGCCTCTGTGAACGTCATATTGAAACCACTTGAAATCTGCGTTCCCGCCTGTTACTTCACTCGTATAGCTGAACAAGCCCAGACGCGCCCCCTTCCAGAACCCCGGGAGCATAAAGCAAGGACCACCGAATGGAATCCATTCCTTACCTAAGCTGAAGATAAACCGTGTCTCTCCATCCAGATCAATCAGGCTTCCCAGTCTCACCGTCTCTCCTGCCAGCTTTGGACCGTGAAACACGGTTCCGCCCGTGACTGCACGCAGATAGATTCCTTCCGGCTCCGAGACTGCCCCGATCCAGTTCTCCTCCCGGGCACAAAGAAAAGCAAACCCGGCGCGCTGGCCGGTCTTCATGCCGCCGATGAACAATTCGGTGCTTGCTGTCCCTCGTTGGCCGATGATTTTTTGGGTCAGCGTGTTCCTGGCATGCAGCAAATCCCGTGCCTTGAGTGCCTGCAACCGCAAGCCGTTCTTCGTGAGCGACCAGTTTCCATGGACAGGATTGTGATTCCATTGCCACTGCAAACCCAGCTCCGGCCCGAGAAAATCATCCGATGTCGCAGGCAGCGAGGGCAAATGGCTTCCGGCGACACCCGGTTTGGCATAGATGTCAACGGGTTCTCCGTTCATGCCAATAACCGGCCAATCGTCCTCCCAGCGCACTGGCTGGAGATGGCAGACTCTCCCCAAAGCACCGCTGCTATTGAAATGCAGAAACCAGGTTTCACCGTTTCTGAGTTCCACAATCGCTCCCTGATGCGGACCGTTAACCGCAGTAGCCCCCTGCTGCAGAACCACCTTTCGTTCGTACGGTCCATACAGGCTGCCGGAACGCAGGACGGTCTGCCATCCGGTCTCTACCCCGCCCTCGGGAATGATGAAATAATAATATCCGTTCCTTTTATAAATCTTTGTCCCTTCCGCAACTTTACCGACGTAAATAATGGTCCCTGGATCGAGCAGACGTTTCCCGTCCTTACTCATGCGGTGAAGGACGATGGGCCCTGCCCCTACGGTACTATGTCCAAGGTAGGCCTGCCCATTCTCATCCCAGAAGGGGCAGGGATCTTCCCAGCCGGATATCCGGGCTACTTCATGAAGCGGCTCCCAGGGTCCGGCAGGATGGGAAGCTGAACTCATGTAAAGACCTTCGTCCGGTGTGCAGAAGTAAACATAGAAACGTCCGTCATAATAACGGATTGCAGGCGCCCAGCTTCCTTTGGCGTACCCGCGCATTTCGTCATAGGCCGGGTCGATATCCAGCCGTTCGTACACTTTCCCGGTCAAACTCCAGTTCACCAGATCTTTTGAATGAAACACCTGCATGCCCATAAAATGAAAGTCCGAGCATACCATATAGAAATCGTCGCCCACGCGAATGACATCGGGATCGGAAACATCCGCATTCAGCACAGGATTGCGATAATAGCCATTGCCCAAATCCCCCCAGCGGGGCCATTCAGCCAGGTCGTGTATATTCACAAATTCCTCTCCTTGTCATCTAGCAGATTATCCTTTGACACTGCCCATCACTAGCCCCTTCATAAAATACTTCTGCAGAAATGGATACACGATGAGGATTGGAAATGCCGCCAGAAACACTTGCGCCGCCTTAAAGGTTCTATCCGAAATCGCGGACATATCCAGCAGATCATTTGTGGTGGCCGTGCTCGGGTCTACATTGATAATGATCGTCTGCAGATAACTTTGCAGCGGGTAATTCGCGGTGGAGTTCATATAGATTAGACCGTCAAACCATGAATTCCAGTGAAATACGACAATGAACAAGGTAATCGTCGCCACGGAGGGCTTGGATAAGGGAAGGTAAATGCTCCACAATGTCCGCCAATGGCCTGCACCGTCCATATTGGCCGCTTCTTCAATCTCTTTCGGCAGCTCGCGGAAGAAGTTCATCAGCAGAATAACGTTGAAGACCGAGACGGCAGAGGGCAGGACCAAAGCCCAGAGTGTATCCAGCAGCCCCACTGTTTTTATCGTCATATAAGTCGGGATCAGCCCGCCGTGGAACAGCATGGTAACAATGAAGAACCAGGCGTAGATATTGCGCGAGCGCAGCACCTGCTTCTCTTTGGACAGCGGATAAGCAATCAGAATGCTTACGGTCATGCTGATGGCATAACCCAGCCCCACCCTCTTGAGCGATACGAGAAATCCGTCGAGAAATTCATGTTTGGTCAAGGCAAACTTATAGGAAGCGATCGTGAAATCTACGGGCCACAGCTTCACATAACCTGCCGCCGCTGCACTGCTGGAGCTGAAGGAAATCGCCAGCACGTTGATCAGCGGCAGAATGCAGGCAATGGCGGTCACACTCAGTAATATATAATTCACAATCAGAAATACTCTTCTGCTGGCAGTTAACTTGTGCAATTCCTCTCCCCCTTAAAAGATTCGATATCCGGCATACCGGTTGGCCAGCTTGTTGGAGATGACAATCAGGACCAGAGAGATCACCGATTTGAACAGTCCGACGGACGTGGCAACCCCGTACTGCGCCTCCACCAAACCAAGCCTGTACACAAAGGTATCAATAATATCACCAGTGCTGTATACCATGGGGCTGTAGAGATTAAAGACCTGTTCAAAACCTGCGTTGAGCACATTCCCGAGACTCAGTACCGTCATCAGTGTAATTATGGGAAGCATGCCCGGCAGGGTGACATTCAGCATTTGCTTCCAGCGGCTCGCGCCATCCACGGTGGCAGCTTCATACAGACTCTGGTCAATCCCCGTCAGGGCCGCTAGATAAACGATAGTGCCGTAGCCGAATCCTTTCCAGGTGTCGGTTAGAACCAGTGTAAAGGGGAACCATTGGTCATTGCCCAGGAAGAAGATCGGCTTCACCCCGAACATTCCCAGAAACTGGTTGACGATTCCGCTGGAGGGAGACAGAATATCAATGAGTATTCCACCCAGAATGACCCACGACAAAAAATAAGGGAAGTAAATAGTGGTTTGAATCGTGCGTTTGAACAGCGCTCCGGAAACCTCATTGAGCAGCAGGGCGAAGATGATCGGAATCACCAGACCGGCAATGATTTTTAGAACGGCTATAAAAATCGTATTCCACAGCACACTTGTGAAATTCGGCATATCAAGCATATAGCGGAAATTATCAAGCCCGATCCATTTCGAATGGAAGATTCCCTTGGATGGCACAAATTTCTGAAAAGCGATTACAATTCCCATGATGGGAATATAACTGAACACAAGAGTCAGAATCACTCCGGGCAGCAGCATCAGATGCAGCGGCAACGACTTCAGCTTGTTTCGGGTACCCATCTCCTCAAACCCTCCATTTCTACCGCATCCCTGCCTTCCGGGGGAAAGGCGGCCTTTCCCCCGGAAGACATGAACTGCCAGCGGCTTTATTTATTTTTCTCCGCCCATTCATTGATCTCTTTCGTAATCTGCTCTCCACCGAGCTTGGTCCAATCCTCCACAAATTTGTCGAAGGTATCAATGGACTGTCCCATCACGATCTTGGTGAAGACCTCCTCCTCCATCTTCTGGAGTGTGGCATTCTTTTCGACCATGGTAGCGGTTGGAGAGCCGTAGAAGGCGTCGAAGATATAATTTTCATCGTTTACATATTTGTCTATGACATCAAAGCTGCTTGGCGAACCGAAGACGCGCTCTGTTCCCCAATTGGATCTGTCTCCGCTGCGGTAGGACATAATCCGCTCATAATACCCTTTCTCTTCCGCTGACAAACTGGAGGGATCACCTGCTTCAATTGCTTTTATTGCGTTGTTATGTGCATTCAAATTCTTCTTGGCAGGGTCGGCGGCAATCAAATTGTACAGATACACCGGAACATTGTTCGCGCTGATGCCGAATTCCGAATTGGATTCCGCATTCTCGTCATAGCCCTGCATGCCGAAGTTCAGCAGCTTGAAGATCGCTTCCGGATGTTTGCTGTCCTTGCTGACCCCATAGTAAGTGGTAATCGGCATGATACCAATCGGCGTTGCCGGCTCATTGTCGGATGAGAGTATAGGGAGCGCTTTCCATTCGGCGTTCGGATCATTGTCCACATTTTTCTGAATGACTGACAGCGGCGCAGACATGGAGCCATAGAATAACCCTACCTTACCGGCGGCCACCGATTCGGTTACCTTTGCACGGTCCTTGACACCGAATTCCTGATCAAGCATTCCCGCCGCGTATAAATCCTGAAGCTGCTTCAACGCCGTTTTGACTCCCGGCTGAACACTGCCGTATACCAGCTGGCCGGACGAGTCCTTCACCCATTTGCCCGGGTAGACATGATACCCTGAGAAAAATCCCGAAGTTCCAAAATGCGAGTCGGTTAAAAAAGTCTTGGTGAGCGCAAGCCCGAAGGTGTCCGCTTTTCCGTTGCCGTCCGGATCCTTCTGGGTGAAGGCTTCGGCGACCGCCATCGCGTCCTGCATTGTCTTCGGCTCGGAAAGCCCAAGCTTATCCAGCCAATCAGTACGCACATACAGGATCGGCAGACCGTCTACGGCAGAAGAAGTCCGCGGCAGCGCCATCAGTCTTCCGCCAATCTTGGCCGTATTGAAGCTGGCTTCATCCTGAAGCATGATCTTCTTGGATAAGGGTGAAGCGTATTTCTCGAACAGATCGGTCAAATCATACAGCATATCGTTCTCTGCTAAATCAGTAAGCTGCTTATTCTTCAGCCACATGATATCCGGCAAATCCCCGGAGGCTATCGAGACGTTCATTTTCTGGTCAAACTGTTCGATCGGCACTGTCCAGTCGTATTTGAGATTGATACCCAGATCGCTGGCATAAGTACGTGTATAGATATTGTCTTCTATGGTATCGCCATTCTCGTATTTGTAAGTCGATTCCGTATATCTCCAGGCGGTGACGTCAACAGGCGAATCATATTTGGCGTTGATATCAATGGTGGTGCTCTCAGCGTTCGCACTGTTCTTATCGGTTTCACCCGTGTTGCCGCCTCCGTTGCTGCACGCGGCAAGCATAAGCATTCCCGCCGCACTGAGAAGCGTCAGGCTTTTAATTTTTTGATTTGTCTTCATTTGAACCTCCCTGATGAATGTACTGTTGATGGGCCCCCGGTACTTTCAATGATAGATGTGTTACCGCTTTCATTCAATATTCATCTGTTTACTTTTGAATCCGCTGTTTACCTACTCAGCACAAGCGAACGGTATTCCTGCGGTGTCATGTTCATGCTCTTGCGGAAGGAGCGGGTGAAGTTGGTAGCTGTTCCATAGCCCACAAGCTCGGCTACCTCCTGAATTTTGATGTCAGGATTGCCCAGCAGCTGCTTGGCTTTATTCATACGCGCACTGCTGATGTATTCGGAAAGATTGATCTCGGTAACCTGCTTGAACAGCCGGGAAAGATAAGAAGGATTAAAGAATACGAGCTCCGCCAGCCGGACCAGTGAAATTTCATCGGGATCATGCAGGTGGTCCAGAATATGCTTTTGAATAATCTGGATCACCGCTGTTGCTCTTCTTTCTTCCTCCTGGCTCTGAAGACTGAACAGCAGCTCGCCAACCTGAATCAGGTATCCGAAGGCTTCCTGCCAGGACTCGTGTTCACCGGGCTGCATGAGCTTATGCATGCCCACCTTTGCCGCCACAGTGCCCACCAGATCCCAACGGTTCATGTACGTCAGAAAAACCAGGCCGATGGCATAATACACCTCCATCGCCGGGGTGTAATGCATGCTGTCGACAGCGGCGAAGGTGAATGAGCACTCCTGCAGGGTCCTCTCAAACTCCTCGCGTTGCCCGTGCTCCAGCTGATCGCGAAGCTGCTCCAGCCGGGAATGGCGGAATGACGGCTTCTTGGCGCCCAATTTCTCCGCCTGCCGCATCTCCTGCCGGATCAGCTGTTTGTCGAGCAGCAGCATCCCGCTGCCCTGTCCAATCCGGTAGTTCATCAGCATCTGCAGGATAGAAAACCGGTCTGCGGCTTGCTCCCAGCTCACCGGACTGTCATCCAGCACGAACGATAGCACCTCGCCCACGGACTCACGGCAAGCCAGCTGAATCAATTCCAGATTCCCCTTGATATAGGTCAGAACCTGGTCCCATCCGTCTGCCGCAGCATGACCCGGCAAGGGTTGTATTAACCAGATGAGGTCGGATTTCTCATTCACCGTCTCCACATATACGGCATGCGCGGAAATATATTGTCCGGCAATCCGCTTGATCCGGTAGAGCTGGCTGGTTCTATAAGAATACATGGATTTGTTCTGGAAGCTGTTGACCCTGCCGAGCAGAATTAGCACGGACTCATCCGCTCGCAGCGGCAACCCCAGTTCGTCCAGCTGCTGCTGATTGATTTCCCGGATATTCAGCTGCTCGTTCAATATCCCTTTCACATAATCGTTCTGCATCATTTCACGGGTTGTGTACAGCTGTTCCTGAGCCTGCTTCAGAAGCGACTCATTTTTCAGTTCCAGCTCAATCTCCTTGACGGACTGCCCGACCACTTCAATGACCTTTTCATAGCCCTCCGTTTTCAGCAGATAGCTTACACCGTCATACTGAATGGCGGAATAAATATAAGAGAACTCATTATGGCCGGTCAGGAAAATAACTTTGCAGGTCGGCCATTTCTCCCTGATCTTGTCCAGAAGCTGCAAGCCGCTGATGCCCGGCATCCGGATATCGCTAAGGACAATATCAAACCGTGTCCGGTCAAACAGACGGACCGCCTCTTCCCCCGAATAGGCTTTATACACATCAAGCTCCAGATTCGGCAGGTTTCTCAGAACCTCATATAATCCGTCGGCAATAATCTTCTCATCGTCCACAACCAAAAGTCTGAACATGTTATGCCCCCCTCTCCGCAAGCATAATGCGGACCGTTATCTTCAGGCCGCCAAGCCCGCTCTGCTCCAGCAGCAATCCGCTGCCTTCACCAAATTTCAGCCGGATGCGCAGATGAATATTAAGCATTCCGGTAGTTTCTACATCATTGCCAGCCAAGGACTGTCTTAGGTGAATAAGCTGTTCCTCACTCAACTCGCTGCCGTTGTCTTCCACTATCATTTGCAGCTCATCCGCCAGATGCTGAAACCGGACCCGCAGGATCCCGTTCATTGATCTTTGCTCCAAGCCATGTTTGAACGCGTTTTCAATAAGGGGCTGCAGGATTAGCCTTGGCACCATAAGCTCGCTGATGGTTGCCGGCAGCTCACCGAATTCAATTTGATTGCGGTTGGAGAAGCGGGTGGACTGGATTTCCGCGTAGACCTTCGCATGCTTCACTTCATCGGCAAGGGTCACTTCCTCCGCATGGCTCCGCGTGATGAACTGAAAATAGACGCCGAGCTGGTTGGTGAATTGCTCCAGATTCTCGTTGTCTCCAAGCCGGGCCATAGTGTTGAGAATAAAAAAGCTGTTATACAAAAAATGGGGATTAATCTGGGACTGCAGCTGTTTAAGCTCCGCCCGGTGTGTCAGAATCTGCTGTTTATAGACCTGGTCAACCAGAGACTCCAGATTCTCCAGCATGCTGTTGAAGCGGGCATAAATGTACCGGAACTCATCGTCAACATCATGATCGATCCGCACAGAGAGATCCTCATGCTCCACCCTGCGGAAGGCTTTGACCAGATGAAGCAGCGGCTTGTGGATGTACTTATAAGCGTAGAGAGAGTACATTACAATAATCATCACGGATAACGCCGCGAGCAGCAGGAACCAGTTCTTGAACTTGTCCAGCGGCGCAAAGACCGCGTTTACCGGAACATATTTGCTCAGCACTGCGTCAAAAAACGGGGAATAGGCATATACCGCCAAATAGCGGGCATTCGCGAAGTTCATCGTTCTGACCAGATTCTGTTCTGAATGTTTGGACAAGATATCCGCAATCATGGGATCGGGTCTGACTCCGCCGCTTGTGGAGATCGTATATTCCGGATTGATCAGCATGAGCAGCTCGTCGGATGAGTTCACCAGCTTCTTAAGATTCTCATTCAGCTTGCTTTTGGAAAATTCAACAGACAGGATAAACTGAGGTTTTCTGCTGCCCCCCGGTGAGGTTGTGGGATAGGCTGCACTTATGAAGAGCCTGCCGTTCATATCCCGGAGCTGCGATCCCGTTGAATCCATGGCAAGCTTCAGCCCGTCCATTTCCTCCTGATTAAAGGCAGATACGGTCAAAGCCGAGATCTTTTTCTGAACCGACGGGATGTAAGCGTACACATCAATGATGTAAGTGCTGCTGTTCCGTATCGCATTGAGCCGCTGCTGCAATCTCAGGATGCTTTCCATCCGTTCAATGTTGTTCATCGATTCGGGAATGGAGCCGAGGGCATTCAGATTGTTATCGGTCAGACAATCATACTGCAGCAGCTGGATTCTGCGGAATTCCTGTTCCAGATTGCCAAAATATTGCGATACCTGCGAACTCATGGACCTCGAAATCTCCGACTTTAACGTATGAACGCCCCAGTTATAAATAATCATGCTGAGGATAAAAAGCGGCAGCAGAATGCAAATAAATGATAATATCAGCCTTCGAAACACATTTTTCTTCCATGGAAATTTCCTTATGTTCATTTCGCCCTCCATTCTGGTGCTGTTTTTCTTCACTTTGTTTTTTAACACATCGAAGCTTCAGAAGGCAATGTAAAATAAAAAAAGCTTACTAGAACGTTAGGTGTTTCCTATAAGTCTATCAAGCCTTTTCTAGATACCTTTCACGAAAAAAAGCAAAGGGAGCAGCGCCTTCTTTGGCGCTCCCTTTGCTTCAACCTGCTGTATAAATACAAATTGATTTACTATAAATCCGGGCTTGGAAGAACCAGTTCATCCAATGAAGTCCGGCTGAACAAATACGCTTAGACTAATTGATTCTTATCATAGTAGAGCGTATCAAAAATATCCTTTAAATTTATCCTATTTGCTTATCCCATACTCCGTAATCTTCCGGTACATGGTCGATTTCCCTATGCCCAGCATTTTGGCTGCGGTCACAACATTGCCGCTGCAGGTTTGAAGCGCACTGCAAATGCTCTCGATCTCTATCTGCTCCATTTTTTTGCCGGACGCCTCCCTTACAGGCTGCTGTGACACTGCCACACTACCGCTGTTGCTGTGCTGCACAGGTGTAATCCTTACGGGGGGCAAATCCAGATGGGTAATGCAAGCGGAGCTGCACACATAATAAGCCCGCTGCACGGCATTCTGAAGCTCACGTGCATTTCCCTGCCACTCATAGCTCTGCAAGACTTCCAGAAAGGAGGGGCTGAACTGCTTGGCCGGGCCGGGATGATCACGATTGCACTTTGTCAGGAAGAGTCTCGCCAGGGGTGCAATATCCTCCCTGCGTTCCCTTAGCGGTGACAGCTTGATATTGATCACGTTTAAGCGGTAATAGAGGTCGCTGCGATAGGATTTCAGGCTTACTTCCTCCACCAGATCGCGGTTGGTGGCCGCTATGACTCTTACATCCAGCGTCCGCTCATGTTTGCCGCCGATTCTGCGGACCTTATGGTTATCCAGAACACGGAGCAGCTTCGCCTGAATTTCCAGCGGCAGTTCCCCGATTTCATCCAGAAAAATAGTTCCCCCGTGCGCCAGCTCGAACTTCCCCGGATTGCCTTCCCGCAGCGCTCCCGTGAAGGAGCCCTTCTCGTAGCCGAACAATTCGCTTTCCACCAGATCTTTGGGCAGCGCCGCGCAGTTAATCGCAATAAAGGGGCCTCCGGCCCGCAGGCTGGCATTATGAATGGATTGGGCAAACAGCTCCTTTCCTGTTCCGCTCTCCCCTTCGATCAGCACAGTACAATTTGTCTTCGCAATTCTCTGGGCAAAAGCAATTTGTCCCTGCATATAGGAATTGTCCGTGATGATTTCCTCGAACCGGTAATTCGCCTTGAAGCCGGCCAATTGGTTGACATCTTTGCGCACCTGCCCGGCTTCCCTGATCGTGAGCGAAGCGCCAAGAATCTTGTCATCGAAGGTGAAGGGATAAATGTTCACCATGCAATCGATCTTGTTGCTGCCGACGGTGAGTGTACAGTCCGCGTAGCTTAAATGCCTCTCACCGGCAAATACACTGTCCAAATCGACCTCTTCCAGCAGTTCTTTGATGCATAAAGCTTCCATCTGTTCCAGGCTGAGCATAAAGATTGAGGCCAGTCTTTCATTAAAATGCCGTACGTGGTATTCGGTATCAATGACAAGCAGCCCGTCCTGCATCGACTGAAATACGGCATGCATCATCTGGCTCGTCTCCAGCATATGCAGCTGCTTCTCGATACTGCTGACCGCCGACACGACAACGCCGAACGTATGGGCATGCACATCTTCGGCCTTGCCCGACAGATCCAGACAGCCAATCACGTTGCCCCGGCTGTCATGAATCGGTGCGGCCGAGCAGGTCCAAGCATGGTGCGTTGTGCAATAATGCTCGCCGCCCAGCACCTGAACTTCATCATTGATAGCCAGTGCAGTGCCGACCGCATTGGTGCCCACACTGAGCTCATCCCACTTAGCCCCTTCCACGAAATTCACCTTGACACATTCCGGTTCAAGCTCCTTATTGAGCATCGTGTGCAGAAGCACCCCGTCCTGATCGGTCAAGACAATTGCGTATACAGTATCCTTAATGATCTGAAAGATACTGTTCATGACCGGCCCTGCAACGGAAAGAAGCTGCTTCTTCTCCAGTAAGCGGGAAGCCAGTTCCTCTTCTGACACCTGCATTCCCTTGCCGCGCATCGGATCGACTCCGGATTGGCGGCATCTTCTCCATGAAGCGGCTATTTCCGGCTTGGTCCCGGCGGCAATCTCCCCGCTGGATATGAAATGTTCCCAGTTCCCAAGCGATTGTGCATAGCTGATTCGCATGTCTACTGCTCCTTTCCGTTGCGTGCAGCATTTAAATCGGATATTCACGTCTGCCCGGGGCGGAGGCAATCCGCATGGATTCCCTATACTTGGCGACCGTCCGGCGGGAGAGGACCGCTCCTTGCTCAAGCAGAAGCTCGGCGATTCTGCGGTCGCTATAGGCTGCCCGCTTATCTTCTCCCTCTATAATGTCACGGATGATTCTCTTCAAGGCATCCGGTGTCCAATCGGTATCTTCTCCCGTAATTCCGGAAGGAAAAAAATACTTTAACTCAAAGGTTCCCCATGTACACTGCACATATTTGCCCCGGATCGCCCGGCTCACCGTAGACTCATGAAGATCCAGTTCTTCAGCTATTCTACTAAGGGTTAATGGCATCAGATAATCCTGCCCTCTTTCGAAAAAAGGCCGCTGCAGCTTCAGAATGGCGCCAACCACGCTGCATAAAGTCACCTTGCGTTCTTCGATGCATTTCATGATCCAGCTAGCCTGTTCGTTCTTCTCCCGCAGATAGTTGCGTGTTTCTTCGTCTCCGCTCAGGCTGAACAAACGTTGATAGCTTTCGGCAAACGTAATCTGCGGGCAGGACAAAGGATGCGTGGCGGCTTCGTACAAGCCGTTCTTCAACACAACGGATACATCCGGCACAATGTACACCGTTGCTTCCCCATGATCAAAGGTATTGCCGGGGCGGGGATTCAAGGATCTAATCACATTGCATAATTCCTTAATACTCTTTAGTGAAGTCTTCAATTCTTTGGCGACACGGACCAACTGATTACTGCCCAACTGCTCAAGATGGCGTTCAATCAGCTTCCGCAATAAAGGCGTCATTCTGCCGGTGTGTTCCAGTTGCAGCACCAGACATTCCTGCAAATTCCTGGCGCCGACTCCGTAAGGCTCCAAGGACTGAACGAATCTCAGTCCGGCTTCGATATCCTGACAGCCGACTCCCAGTCCGGCGGCCGTCTCCTCTACCTGTTCAACAAAATATCCCTTATCATCCAGGCAGCCGATCAGATAGGCCGCAAGGGACCGTTCCGTCTCGGGCAGTGAGAGCAGATTTAATTGCGACAACAGATGATCCTGCAGATTGTGCCGGGGATCGGCCACATATTGCAGCAAATGCTGGGTGCTCTTTCCGCTCCTGATCCTGCTGCCGCCTAATGAATATTGAACCTCAATCAGCGGATTTTCCTCTGACAACCGGTCCACATATTGCCCCAGCTCTTGCGAGTCCATTTGCAGCACCTCAAGGGATTGCCGCAGCCCCGGCGACAAACCCATTCGTTGCTTAGTATCCAAAGCAAGCCTCATTTGCTCACCCCTCACTGTGTATACGCTTACATTATCTCTCTCTATTATAAATCGCCATAACGTCCAATAAAGACAAATACGATGAACTTAGTATGACAATCCGCAGGGATATAAGGGATCGGCATACTCTGTTCATCGTATTTGACATCTCTCTGGTGAATTGAAGCCTATACGTTAAACGTGAAGATGAATGGCCCGGTTATGAACGGCGTGCGCAGCTTCGTGCAACGATTCCGCAACTGTCGGATGGGCATGAATGGTGGTAACGACCTCATCCAGCGTTGCTTCAAGGCGAATAGCCAGCGCCCCTTCCACAATGATGTCCGTTGCCCGCGGTCCCGCAATATGCAGCCCCAGAATTTCATCATTGCCGGCGTCAACAACATACTTCACCAGCCCGTTGCTCTCACCCATGATCATGGATTTGGCATTGGCCTGAAGCGGAAATACCCCGGTCTTCACCTGAAATCCCTGCTGTATGGCCTCTGCCTCCGTCATTCCCACGGATGCCAGTTCGGGCCGTGTGTAGACACAGGAAGGGACCGTTCTGAAATCTATCAGCGATGGCTCACCCACAATCGCTTCCGCAGCAATAACCCCTTCTGCGGAGGCTACATGTGCCAGCATGATTCCTCCGTTGCAATCCCCGATAGCGTAGATGCCCGGTATGCTGGTCTCCATGTTCCGGTTGACCTGGATTGCACCGCGTTTAATCTCCACCCCGATGTCCTCCAGTCCCAGGCCCGCAGTCACCGGCCGCCGGCCGATGGACAGCAGTACTTTGTCCGCCTCTATGACATGATGGCCGTTACCGGAGGAAGTGACTACTCGCAATCCTGCCGCCGTCTGCTCGATTCTCTCCACTTTCGTCTCTGTGTGCATCTCTATGCCGGTGCTTGCGAATTCCTTCCGCAGGCACTGCACAATATCACGGTCCATAACCGCGATCAGTTCGGACAGCATCTCGATAATCGTAACCTTGCAGCCCAGGCTGCTGTAGACACTGGCGAACTCACAGCCGATTACCCCGCCGCCAATAATGCAGAGGCGCTCCGGTACTGCAGGTAGCGATAGCGCTTCATCGCTTGTTATGACCCCTTCCAACTCTGCACCGGGAATAGGCACGATTGAGGGCTCTGAGCCGGTAGCGATAATCGCCCGGTCGAAGTCCAGCGTCCGGACACTGCCATCGGCTGCAGTAACTTCCAGTTGGCTGCTACTTGTAAATTTGCCTGAGCCGCTCAGCTTGGCAATCTTGTTTTTTTTGAGCAGTGTCTCAATGCCTCCAGTATTTATTCTGATGATCTTATCTTTGCGTTTCTGCAGCTGGCCCCAGTTCACTGAGACCTCGCCCGCTTCAATACCAAGCTCCTTGGCATCCCGCTTCAGGTGTGTATACAGCTCCGAGGTATGAAGCAGCACCTTGGTGGGTATACAGCCGACATTAAGGCAGGTCCCTCCCAGCGCCTTCTTCTCCACAAGTGTAACTTCTGCACCCAACTGCGCAGCCCTAATTGCGGCCACGTATCCGCCTGGGCCGCCTCCAAGCACAACGATCCTCATTGTTGTCCTCCTAAAAGTTTTGATAGCATAAGCTTTCTTATTTCACTTCGCAAAACTGACTTCGGAAGCGTAGGCTTCTCACAGCAGCAGCAGTGCCGGTTTCTCTACATAGGCTTTGATTTTTTGCATAAATTGCGCTGCAACCGCCCCATCCACTGCTCTATGGTCAGCGGTCAGACTGATGTTCATCAGGGGTCGGATGACAATCTCTCCATTCACTGCGACCGGGGTGTTCACGATGGCATTGACTCCCAGAATAGCGACCTCCGGTTGATTGATAATCGGCGTGAAGGACTCCATCCCATACATTCCCAGATTGGTAATGGTAAAGGTGCCTCCCGTCATCTGCTCGGAGGTCAAGCTGTTATTTCTGGCTCCTGCCGCCAGCCGTTTCACTTCCAGCGATATTTCGGCCAGCCCTTTTTGCGCGGCATTCTTGACCACAGGAACAACTAGTCCTTCATCCAGTCCCACGGCTACGCCGATATTGGCATAATTTCTCATGACTAGCTCGGTTCCCTCAATGGAGCAGTTCAGAAGTGGAAACTCCAGCAGGGACTTGGCTACAATACTGACCAGTAAATCTGTATAAGTAACCTTGAGCGTCTCCTTCAACTGCTGTCTCAGCGCACCCAGGGCCGTTGTATCCAGCTTCATATTGTAGGTCACAGTCGGAGAAACCGCCTGGCTTTCCAGCATTCGTTTGGCGATGATTTTGCGCATGCTGTTCATCGGCACGCGTTTGACTTCCTGCACGGCAGGCTGTACTGCGGTCTCTACCGCTGTCTGATTGGAGGCTGCTGCGAAGGAGCGGATATCTTCCTTCATAATTCTTCCTTCTTTATGGAGCCCGGAAAGATCAATTCCAAGCGCCGCCGCTTCCTTAGCCGCCGCCGGAGATATTTTCAATTTATCCACGGATCTGCTGCCGCCTTCTGCGGCATACTTGCGCACATCCCCTTCGGTAATTCTGCCCTGCGGCCCGCTCCCTTTCACCTGCTGCAGATCAACGGACAACAACCCTGCTGTCTTCTTCGCATACGGCGAAGCCTTGATTCTGCCCCCGGCAGCATGAACCGACGTTTCACTGGAATCAGACGTAGCTGCTCCGGCATCAACCAGAGCTCCGGCCTGTTCAGGAGCAGAAGCTGCCGGCACCCCGCCCCCACCGAGCAGAGCGGAAATATCCTCACTGGCATTGCCTATGACAGCAACCGGCTGGAAAATCTCAACAGTGCCTTCCTCTACAATGATTTTCCGCAGTACACCGCCAACCTTTGCTTCAACTTCATTGGAGATTTTGTCGGTCTCCACATCAAACAGGATTTCCCCTTGGGCCACGGTGTCCCCTTCAGCTTTTCGCCAATTGGAGATTGTCCCCTCGGTCATAGTGAGCCCTAATTTGGGCATAACAATAAGTTCAGCCATTGTACACCTCCGCAAGTTTGCTTACTGACATTTCCTGAGCCTGATCAGAACATGCTCTTGATGCCCTGAATAATATCATCCGTATTTGGCAGCACGTAGGCTTCCAGCGCCGGAGAATAAGGAACGGGAGTATTAAGTGCACCGATTCGCACAACAGGAGCATCCAGCTCGTCAAAACACAGCTCGGAGATCATGGCGGACAGTTCGCCCCCGAACCCGCCCCGCTTCACTTCTTCGGTTACAACAAGCGCCCGGTGCGTTTTGGCGACTGAAGCGAAGATCGCTTCCTGGTCAAGCGGATAAAGCGAGCGCAGATCAATAACCTCTGCTTCAATTCCTTCTTTCGCTAAAGCTTTTGCTGCACTAAGCGCATCATCCACTTGCTTGCCATACGTAATAATGGAAACGTCGCTTCCTTCCCGCTTGACGCTGGCTACGCCAAAAGGAATCGCGGCCACCTTGTCATCCACCTCATATTTCTTGGAATACAGAACCTTGCTCTCGATATACACCACCGGATTGTCATCTTCAATCGCGGTCAGCATCATCCCCCAGGCATCCTGGGCGTTGGAAGGATAGACCACCTTAAGTCCAGGAACATGCGTCACCCAGGCCTCCAGTGATCCGGAGTGCTGTGCCCCCGCACTGATTCCACCGCCTGCCGGTAGCCGCAGTACGAGCGGCACGGAGATTTTGCCGCCGAACATGTATCGCATCTTCGCAGCCTGATTCACCAGTCCGTCCATGCCGAAGGTCAGAAAGTCAATGAACATCAGCTCGGCAACAGGTCTCAGCCCTGTTGCTGCTGCCCCTACGGAAGCCCCAACAATAATTCCTTCGGAAATCGGGGTATCCCGTACCCGCTCTTCACCGAATTGCTCCCAGAGCCCCTTCGTTACCCCGAAGGTTCCTCCGTACGGCCCGACATCCTCCCCAAGCAATACCACATTCGGGTCCTCCAGCATTTTGCTGCGCATACCTTCACGGATTCCTTCACCATAGGTCATTTTTCTCATCTGCTGCGCGCCTCCTCAACGATATCGGAATAAATATCTTGAACCGAAGATTCCAGAGCCGGATAATCGCTGGCAAAAGCGAAATCAAGCGCCTCCTGAATCTCCCCGTCAACCTCATCCTCGATCTGCTTCAACTCGTCTGCCGTCATTAGCTTGTGCTCCATAAGGTACTCCTCAAATCTGGGAATCGGGTCCTTTAGCAGCCAGGCCTCTACTTCTTCCTTTGGTCGGTAAGCTCCCGGATCACCTTCGAAGTGTCCATGCTGTCTGTATGTTTTGAATTCCAGCAAGGTAGGACCTTCACCATTTCTCGCCCGCTGTACCGCCTCTTGCACATGTTCATACACCGTAACCACATCGTTGCCGTCGGCCGTAAGGGAAGGCATGCAATAGCCCTCGGCACGTTTGGCAATATCCTTGATCGTCTGATGTCTGGCCTGGCTGACCGATATCCCATACAGATTGTTCTCACATATAAAAATTACTGGCAGCTTCCATAAACTCGCTAAATTCATCGCTTCATGAAATGTGCTCTGATTCGTGGAAGCATCTCCGAAAAAGCACACGCTGACCTGATCGCTTCCTCTATAATGAGCGCTCCAAGCCGCCCCGGTTGCAATCAGATGGCCTGCACCAACAATTCCGTTGGCGCCCAAAATGCCCAGCTCCGCATCTGCAATATGCATCGAACCACCTTTGCCTTTACAGTATCCGGTTTCTTTGCCGAACAGCTCTGCCATCATATATTTCAGATTCCCGCCCTTGGCCACGATATGTCCATGCCCCCGGTGGGTACTCGTAATATAATCGTCATCCCGCAGATTGGCGCATGCCCCGACGGCTATTGCTTCTTCCCCGATGTACAGATGAACAAAGCCCGGTATTTTTCCTTCAGCAAAAAAGGTAGATGCAGTCTTTTCAAATTTCCGGATACTCAACATCTTCCGGTACATCCCGCTAAGCAATTCTTTTGAAATATGCAAGTGAATCCCTCCTCTTGATTTGGCCTTCACCTATATACAGAGCAAATTTCGTGCCAACTTTGCAGGATTCTCTATTTTTATTTTTCCAGGCCGGTTTCCTGGAATTATAGCTGTCAGATGGGATATCCGGTCGAGTGAACGGCGGCAGCAAAAAAAACACCCATTCCCAAAAAGGGAAAAGAGTGTTTGAGATTTTCCCATTATGGGAAGTTTCCCGGAATGGGAATATAGATGAGTTAACCAAAAGCTTCCGCTTATAACATCCAACGAGTATATGTATGAAACATGGACTCGTTTTTGTAGTTAGATCAGGATTTTATTTGACTCACATATGCTCCGATAACAACATCCTGCGAAAGATCCAATAGCCTGCCATTTATCGTTACATTCTGAAACCTCACGTTCTCTACCCGGCGGGTTTCATCATAGCCTGCTACATGGGATGGATTAGTGCAGCTGCCGGAATAGCATATATTTCGGAACAGAATATTCCGGATGATCTTACCGGGAGCTGGATTGTATTTGAGGTTCTGAAGCACTCTCACGTTAAACAACTCTCCGAGTTCAAAAGGTTCAATGCGTATATCCTCGTAAGTAACATTCTGCACCGTGTTATTGTCACCCGCATTGATCGCCAGACACCCCCAATAGTCCGGCTGAGGCTCGTGATGTTCAAGGATATCGATATCGTGGAATAGAATATCTTCAATTACATCCCCATTGCCTTCATGGTTGCCGTGCGTCCCGATATTGGCCGGATGGGCTACATCCGCCCAAAGAATCGAACGGGTAACGGCAACTCTGCGGGTATCGCCCTGGTAATCGCCGCGCGAAGCATAGATGGCGATACAATCATCTGAGGTGCGGAGAAATACTCTGTCGATCTTCACATCCGAGCAAGCCATCATATCTATGCCGTCAGACCAGCCGCGGGTACTGAAGGTTTTGATATTCCGGATGTCGATTCGCTCTGATTGTCCCAGCAGAACCGTATAATGGGGCGGATCAATAACCGTAATGCCTTCAATGGAGATGTTCCGGGAATAGCTGATTTCCACGCCGCGGTAATAGGTCGTCTTCTTGAAATCCGACATATACAGAACCCCCCTGCCGCGAATCTGCACATCATGGACATGACTGCAAATAAAACCGCCATAAACCACGGCCCCGCCCGCGATATAAATCACTGTATTGGAAGGTACTTCAAGCCGGGCTGGATCCAAGCGGTGAATGCCGGGTGCAAAATAAACCACCTTGGGTTTCTCCGCCGCAGGCAAACTGGCCAGGGTCTCCTGGATTTCTGCCGTGACATGGGTTCCCGGTTCCAGAGTAAGCACTTCCGAACCGGCGATAGCCGGGATATTCTCATCCATTGGATTGGCGAAAATATGCAGGTTGTGGAACCGTTCCCCGTCCGCTTCCAAGGATAGCTGCCGCGGGCCATCCAGCCGGAGCAGCATCACATTCCCTTCGCATTCACAGTTTATATCCGCCGATAGAGGACGGACAACAGCTTCCTTAACGACTCCGCCATTCTTCACAATCTCCAGTTCTACCGGCCCGGAACAATCAAACGAGACCATGGAGGCATTGCACACTTCATGCATATCCACCTTCACATTGTGACAGAACAAGGGCTGCCATTCCCCCTGCGGCCTGCGGACCTTCACCGAGAAATCCGGGTTTCCAGCGGCACCTTCCGGCACCGGATATACTACCAGCTCTGTATTTGCTTCCTTCATGATGTTAGACTCCCTCCGGCATAGTGAGGAGACCGGCTTAGAAGCAGACACGTTCTCCGTGTACCGCTTAAGCCGGTCTTCCGTTTCTCACACTATATAGATTGAACTGAGAAGTTTAGAGTAAAGGTTCAGTCGCAACTGCGGGGAATGTTTGGACTTCCGGCCGCTGTTGTCTTCGGATTTCTTGATTATGACTGCTGTACGCGGTTGAAATCCGAAGACTGCTTATGCTTTCGAAGCGAGCTTTCCTACGGAAAGCTTCCAGGCGGTCGCTATCGCTCCTCCAGTTCCAAACTTCCCCTCCGTCGCTCCGCTCCCTTTCCTCAAGTTTCAAGTTCAATCTATATAAGTTCATTTTACTTGCTGCGTTCCTCATAAATCTTTTGTGCTTCATCAAGTTCCGTCTGGCCGCCGGAATTGAGCCACTGGGACCGGAAATCATCAAAGTCTTTATCCGTATTGGATTCGCCGGAGATGGCCTTGATATAATACTGCGCCTGAAGTGTATTCAGGATGGCCTCGTACTGCGCTTTCGTTGTCATCACCGTTGACTGCATCAGATCGGTTAGGACCGTCAGTCCCTCCACATTCGTCAGTTTTTCCTTGTAAGCAAGCTTTTCCGGGGAATAGTGGTGCTTCATCATCGAATTGACCTTGCCGCCAAAAGGATTGTAGAAGCCGGTACCTAACTCACCCATTAATTCTGTTCCCGTTGCCGCTTCTGTAATTACCGCCAGATCACCTTCCAGATTATAAGAGTTTCCTTTTTCTCCAAAGGCTGTGGTCAGATAACCTTCATCATCGCTAGTGACATATTCAAGAATCTGCAAAATTCTGATCCGTTTGGCTTCATCCTTCTCAAGCTGTGCGCCGAATAACAGTGGCGGCTGCAATGCTCCGTTTGCCATGGCATATTTCTTGCCATCCGGACCGGTGAACGGGACCCCTGGAACCAGTTCAATGCCCTTATCCTTAGAGACCAGGCCAAAGTAACCGTCATCATATAAATGATGCCACATTCCGGTCTCAATAAGGCCGGTGCGCAGGCTGATAAATTTGGTTTGAATTTCGCCGTTGCCGTCCGTAATAAACTCGGGATCGATAATCCCTGCTTTATACCATTTATTCAGCAGCTTCAGCGCATTGCGTGCTTCCTCCGTAACCGCACCATAGGTCACTTTGCCATCGGCATCCAGCTTAAACTGGTAAGGAGCTACACCGTAAGCCGCGAACACTGTATTGAACAGCTGTGCCTGGGCATCCTTGCCGCGTCCTGTTAGGCCATACGTGTCTTTTTTGCCGTTGCCGTCGGGATCATTATTCGTGAATTTGGTCAGAACATCTTCAAGCTTCGTAAGATCCTTGGGCGGCTCGCTGTATCCGACAGCCTTCAGCCATTGCCCGTTGAAGGCGGGAACAAAGCCCGTTGCACCTTCACCCCATACCTTTGGCACACCCCAGTTTTTCCCGTTGTAAGTACCAGGGTCCCAGGCGTTGGGATCAACACTCTCCACATCCGCCGTATATTTAGGCATGTATTTCTTAATCTCCTCTTTGGAAATGCTGGCAAGGATGCCCTGATCCGCCCATTGCACCATATCGCCGACAGTTCCGTCCACGGATATAATGTCGGGGATTTCACCGGAGGCCAGCATTACGTTAAATTGTTCTTTCCATGTTGCCGTCTCAAAGGTGACATTCTTAAACTTGACATTAAATTTCTGCTCCAGAAACTTCTGGACATAATTGTTGTCCGCTTTCGGTTTGTTCCAGTTGTTGGCGAGCGTAATTTCAATCGGTGCTTCTTTGCCGGCATTTGCGGCTTCCCCGGCATTGTTTTCTTTAGCCGCCTTATTGTTCCCATTGCTGCTGCAACCGCTCACAATCAGCGATACTGACATGACCAGCCCCAGCATACCGGTGACAAGCTTCTTTTTATTCATTTCTAATAGCCTCCCTTTTGATCGTTAGCAATTTTATAATTTCATCAAACTGCCGTGAAAGACAGCTTGAGCAAACACCGGTTAACCTTTTAGCGATCCCACCATAGTTCCTTTGACAAAATACTTTTGCAGGAACGGATAGACAATAATGATCGGCAGCGCCGTGAACATCAGGGTAGCCGCTTTAATCGGCTCTGCATAACCCAGTTCAGAGCCCTTAACATCGTTCGCAAACAGGGAGAGATTCTCTCCGGTGATAACCACCCGTCTCAGGAAGGTCTGCAGCACCTGCTTGGAGGGGTCCTGTATGTAGAGAACCGCGTCAAACCAGGCGTTCCAATGTCCCACCGCCGACCATAGCGACAATGTGGCAATGACGGGCAGCGATAACGGAAGTACAAGCTGAAACAGAATGCGCAGATCATTGGCTCCATCAATTTTAGCCGAATCCTCAAGCTCGTCGGGAATCTCCTGAAAGAAATTGCGCAGAATGAGCATGGAGAAGGTACTGATGAGGCCGGGAATAATATAGACCAGACGCGAATCCAGCAGTCCCAGGGACTTGATCAGGAAATACGAAGGAATCATCCCTCCGCTGAAAAACATCGTGAACACAATAATCATTGTGTACACATTGCGGTGCGGCAAGTATTTACGGGAGAGCGGGTAAGCACCAAATGACATGAACAGGATGGAACAAATGGTGCCAACTACGGTACGAAAAAGTGTGTTCCCGAACCCCGTCCAGATATCCGGATTGCCCAGTACTTTCTCCCAGGCGAATAATGAGACCTTCTGCGGGTACAAATGGATTCCCAGTCTCAAAGCTTCCGCCGGTGTGCTGAACGATATGGAGAGCATATGGACGAACGGATACAACATGACGATACATAAGATGATCATAAAAGTAATTAAACAGGCCTGAAAAAGGGTACTACCCCAACTATGTTTCACTGCTTTATCCTCCTATCCGGTTTTTCCGTTTAAAAGATGCCTTGCTGTCCCAGCTTTTTGGAAATAAAGTTCGTAGTCAACACCAGAGCAAAAGCGATCACATTCTTGAACAAGCCGACCGCCGTCGTAAGGCTGAACTGGAAGTTCTGCAAGCCAACCCTGTAAACATAGGTGTCCAGAATATCTGCCACACTATAGGTCGCAGGTGAATAGAGGTTAAGAATCTGATCAAATCCGGCATCCAGCACACTGCCAATCCGCAGAATAAACATTAGGATAATGACCGGTAAAATCGTCGGGAGTGTAATGCTGAGGGTCTGCCTCCAGCGGCTGGCTCCGTCCATGACGGCAGCTTCGTACATTTCAGGCTGTATTCCGGCGAGCGCGGCCAAATAAATGATTGTCCCCCAGCCCACTTCTTTCCATATCCCCGAGGTTACCAGCGTGAAGCGGAAATAATTAGGATTGCCCAGGAAATAAATCGGCTCTAGCCCCACAAGCTGCAGCAGGTAATTCACTACACCGCTCGATGGGGACAGCAATGTGATCAGAATTCCCGAGAGAATGACCCAGGAAAAAAAGTGCGGCAGATACGTCAGCGACTGCGCAACCCTTTTGAAGGTGCTTGAGCGGATCTCGTTGATCAGCAGCGCGAGTATAATCGGTGCGGGAAAGCCGAAGGCAATATGCAGAAAACTGATCGTAACCGTATTCTTCAAAATCCGCAGAAAATCAGGGGACTGAAAGAACAGGAACTCGAAATGCTTGAGGCCGACCCACGGGCTGCCCCAGATGCCATCCATAATCCTAAAATCCTTAAAAGCCAGTTGAATACCGTACATCGGGGCGTAGGCAAACACTGCGTACCAAATCATCACCGGAGCGAGCAGCAGAAACAGGTATCTGCATTTTTTGTACTCTCTCCAGGTTGCTGCAATTCTCGACGGCCGGGCATGGTACAATTTCTTCCCTCCGTCAATTTCCGGACGATTCCCCGGGTTCATGTTGACTGCTCCTTTCCAAAATCCAAAATCCCTCAAACCACATTCCCATCTTAGGGTCCTGAAAGCGCTTTTTCCATTGCAACTTCATTCGAATCTTTATAAAATCTTTCACTTCTGCCCTTAAAAGCATAAAAAAAGGCCGTTGACTGGAAAGCATAACCAAATGCTCCAGCCAACAGCCCTATCATCATCCTGTTTTTCCTTATCATTCTCTTACTATTCGTTCTCTAAAAACAAGGTATCGAGGGCCGCCAGCTGCGAGTTCCGGTATTGGACGGGCGTAACACCAAAACGCGTCTTAAATTTGCTGTGAAAATACTGGGAATTACGATACCCGACCTGCGAGGCGATCGCCGACACCGAAAGGCGCGGCTGGCAACGCAGCAGATCCGCAGCTTTTTCCAGACGCAGCCGGGTTACATACTCAGTAAAAGACTCCTTTGTCCCCTCACTGAACAGTGTGGAAATATAAGCTGGAGCAAGCGATACTTCCTTTGAAAGAATCTGCAGGGATAAATCCTCGTGTAAATAGTCTTCAATGTAATTCTTCAGGGTACGGATCAGATCGGTATGCGCATGGTTGCCCGAATATTTCAGATGCTCGGTAATCTGCATGGACAGCACCCGTATCCCTTCAACCGTACCGGTGAGCGTGTCTTTCTTTAATTCATCAAAGATATTCGAGTGCGGCAGAAAGTGCTGCAGCTTAAGCTCAATCACGGATTGATACAACTGCATAATCAGCTGAAGCAAGGCCAGTTCCACCGCCTCAATCTGCAGCTTGCTTTCCTGGAAAGTCTGCAGAAAATGATCAAGAAAGCTGTTCACGCTATCCTCGTCTCCCGCCTGCAGCGCATTTTTGAAATGATCGTAAGGAAACAGATAAGACGCCGTATTCAGCTCAACGATACTGGAATAGGCAACAATGGAATCCTTCCCGTATAAAAAATGATATCGGTCCGCCTGTTTAGCCATCTGGTAGGAATCGGCGATTTCCTCCGGGTTGTTCACTATCGTACCAATGGCTGCGCCGAAGCTTGACGCTTGCTCTGAAGACTTAGTTTGCTGCAAATCGGCAAATATAACCCTTTCCGGTTCCGGCGCAGCCCGCGGAATATAATAAATAATAGCCGCTTCCTGCTCATTCAAGGCGACAACTACGCTAGGCAAGCAGTGGTCCATCCGCTCATATTGGCTTTTAAAACCTTCACTTCCTTCTTCAAGGTTATTCAGATAAACTATGCAATAGCTGTAATCCGGCCTGATGAATGACTCTACCTCCATTTCCAGGTTTACCCCGAGCAGCAGATTTTTTAAATCATTTTTTCTGGCCTGTGTTTCCAGATTCACTATTTTCTCTTCCAACAAATTAAAGGTGCTGCCAATAAACGCATATTCATTGCCCCATAACGTGACAGAACCCGGCGACTGCAACCCTTTAATCTGCATTACCAGTTTTTTCACCGGAATATACAATTGCTTGGAGAAAAAGAATGACATCAGAAAACCAAACAACACGACCGCCCCGCAGCTGATGAAAAGGCTTTCCTTCAACTGTTCGGAAGAAAGTACAAAAGAATTCATCGGGCGGTACATCGCATATGTCCAGTCATGCGCCGAATGGGCCGGCTCCAGATACGAAAGGACGGCTTTGCCTTCTAACTCCTCGGTGATCTGTTCGCCGTTCCGCCGGTTTTGAATCGTTTCCTTCAGCAATCCGCCTAAAGCTTCATCATACTCACCCGTATGAAGAACGGCCTGCCCGGAAGGGCTAAAGATATACAGCCGGTCAGCCGCAGAACTGAGCATTTGGGCTGCCGCCGTCTGAAGATACTCCATGCCTACATCGATAAAAAAGTACCCCATGGTCGGCACACCCGGTGTCTCATAAGGCAGTTTAATCACGTAGGTCATGACCTGACTTCCATCCGCCAGTGTCCGGAACAGCCATTCTTTAGGCTTCACCCTGTTCAGCTTTAAGATAAACGCCGCTTCCTCCGAATTCTCAGTCTTCATATAAAATTGACTGGAATCCACTACATAATTATTGGCCGGGAAATAAACGGTGACATTGCTGAGCCCTTCATTTTCGATCCTGTAAAAATCAAGATCCTGCCGGAAGGAAGCAATACGGCTCAAATTCCCCTCCCAGCTCTTATTGAGTAGCAGATTCAAATTGAAATTTTCCTGGATAAACCGGATGGAGAGCGCTTTGTTTTGCAGATTATCTTCGTATTTCTTAAGTACTGTCTGTTCGATATAATCCTTAGCGGAATTCAGCCGGTTCTGATTGTCTTTAACAATCTCATCCTCCATGATTCCATTGGTTTGGGTATACCAATACCCTCCCATGATGCCGATCAGAACAACAGACAGGATCGTATAAGACATGATAAACCGTATGAAAATGGTTTTTTTATATTCGGGCATATACATCATCCCCCCTCTTTGTCTCACTCATCGCTTTACACTTTCCATTATAAATGCGATTCCGGTGCTGTATAGCTTTTAGAGATGCAAAGGCGGACATTCAGGTATCCCTTAGTCCGCCTTTTGTTTATTTCTCCACCTTAATGATCATGACTATGCTTTGGGTGAGTCCTGAACTGTTCTCCAGCCCGGCCACATATTCATACACACCCGGAGCTTTTCCGGAGATTAGGGTACTCACTGACTGGGCGTCTGGGGTATGGGCGCTGAGAAGCTGAGTATCAATCAAACGCTCATTTTCATACAAACGATAGATTGTGGCATTGGTTCCCCACCACATATTCATGGTGATCTGATATTCTCCATTCCCATCCCAGTTGTCATTGGACAATACAGGAGTACCCGGCGCAGCTTCGGTTACCTTCACAGACAGCGGCATGCTCACTGTTGTACCGGAGGCATTGGTAAGCTCATACACATACACATATGTTCCGTTACTTTTGCCTGTAATCTCCGTTACCGTCTGCTGGGGAGACGGCGAGTTATCAGTTAACTCTCCAGATTGGATCACTCTGCCATTTTCGAGCAGTTTGTAGGAAGTGCCGTTGTTGCCCCACCATAAATTCATCGTAAGGACATAATCCCCATCCAGAAGTCCTGTATCATATCCGTTATTGCTGGACAGAACGGGCAGGCCCGGCGCATCCTTTGCATTTGCCCTGTCAGTAACAGTAATAGAGACGGGAAGTTTCGCTGAATTTCCCGCTTCGTCCACGGCTGTGACGAATATTTCGTACACCCCGGCTGTATCAGGCCTCCAGCTCAGTTCTCCCTTCACCTCGTCCCAAACCGCATGGTTGGGCAAATTCAAAACCGCATACCGGACAGCTTCCCCTTCCGGATCTGCCGCATAGACACTGAAGCTGACCGTTCCGCCCAAATTCACATGGATCGGGCTTACCGGCTGGAAGACAGGCGGCAGATTCAGCGGAGTTTCCTCCACGGTAATTTGGAGGATTGCCAGGGTTTCCGCGCCTCTCTCGTCTATCGCTTTGAGAGTCAGCGCATAAGCCCCCGCCGTCTCCGGTGTCCAGGTAAAGTGGCCGGTAGCCGCATCAAGTACGGCGCCAGGCGGCAGATTCACTCCCGCATAGGTCAGCGGGCCGCCTTCCGGATCTGTGGCATACACTGAGGCAGTCACGGTCTGCCCCAGCTTAATGGATACCGGAGACATTTCACCGAAAACCGGCTTTTCGTTGGCCGGTTCATACGACCCGTACAGCTTAACCTCAGCAAGATTGCCATACCAGTTACCATTGGACGGATTGCTGATTTTCAGATAGCGGTATGGGTTCTGATCGGTTATCTTAAAGCTCTGCCAATCCTTGCCCCCTGCTGCAGCGCTGGTCAGATTCGTCCAGGCCACATTGTCGTTCGACCCTTGAACAATCACACCCTTGGCCCGCCCTAGCTGGTCTTGCCGTGCCAGAAGCTTGATTGTGTTCAGCTCGACGCCATTGCCCTCTTTAAAATCAAATACAATCCAGCCCGCACCCCTGCCATCCAATCCCCGGAAATCGGAGGTATTGGAAGGATTGTTGTCAAACAGCGCCTTAACCTGCGCCACTGTTCCCTCCTGGGTCCGGTTAGGCGAGGAGTCAATAAACACCGCTTTGCTTGTAATATCACGGATCAGTCCCGTTTCTTCCACCAGCGTAACAGCGGAAGCATCCGTGGTACGACTGACCGGCTTCCCGTTCTTATAAGCAATATTGAAGCTGACAGCTCCCGGTGTGTATAATTCGCCGACAGCATAACTTGCTGTCCAGTTCAGACCATCGGCGGACACCGCTTCAACCGCGGTTCCATGGATACTCACCGCGACTTCTTCAATCACCTCCGCCGCGGTGAAGGACAACATGACCCGATCGCCAAGACTCGCAAGTGCATGATCAGAATGATTGGAAGCGATGGACACCTGCTTGATGGCATCTAGCACTGTCACTTCGTGATAGGCTCCGTAAAAGCGGATTTCTCCAATATTCCCATACCAGTTCCCGTTAGACGGATTGCTGATCCGCAGATAACGGTAGGGATTCATATCGGTGACTGCAAAGCTTTGCCAAGCCTCCGTATTAGCCGCTGCAGGAGTAAGCTGTTTCCAGGTCACGTTATCCGTTGAGCCTTCGATTCTCGCACCGCTGATCCGTCCGGCAAAGCCGGTCCGGGCTGCCATCTCCACCTTACTCAACTGCACACCGTAGCCTTCCTTGAAATCAAAGACCATCCAGCCGGCCCCGGTTCCATTCAGCCGCATGTCAGGCGAGGTATTCACATCCCCATCTTCGGCGATCCGGTAAGTCGATTTGCCCTCCTTGCCGTCCGAAGTGATGATGGCTGAGAAATCCGCCATATTCAGCGTTCCATCCACACGCTGAATAGCGTCGAGTGACCAGAGCAGGTCTGTCTTCTCCTTCAGCACAGCCAGCGCCTCATAGAAAGGTAGGTCCGGGCTGCCCTTCAGCTTCTCAACCAGCGCCAGTGCAGCCTGATACGGCTGCAGAGTGCGCTTCGCATAATTCACATGGGGGTCATAAGCTTCGGTCACTTTAGCAATTAATGCATCCACATGTTCAAAAACCACCAGTTTCCGCTTGGCTATGGCCGTTGCCTGCCCGTCATCTGCCGTAATATAAATCGAAAACTCCTTGCCGGCATCGGCCGCTGACGGTGTCCAGCTCAGCAAACCTTGAGGGGAATCAAATTGCGCATCCGCCGGAAGCCGCTGCGCAGCCAGTTCGGCTATGTCATTGTCTTTATCCGCCGCAGTGTACGAACTGCGGTATTCCTTGCCTGCGAGCAGGTAGTCTGACGCCACCCCTTCACTGTCCGCTCCCAGCGTGAAATTCCCGTTCGCAAAGCCGGGTTCTGCAATAACAGGAGTATGGTTATCCGGATTAAATTTGATATAATCCAAATCTACGCCCGCCCCTTTAACGGTCAGGTAGATCACCTGTGTACCGGTAACCGGGTACGGGGCTTTGCCCATATCAAAGGAAACCGTTGTCCATTTCCCATGCGTATCGGGAACAAGGAGCTTGGCGTATGGCGTAAATTCTCTTCCATCCTTATTCCCGGCTTCATTCGCAATCTCTATGGCGGCAATATCATCGCTCCTGAGCCGGATACTGAAGGTATGGATCCCCTCGCCAAAGTGATTGTCAAAGTAAACCAGCGTCACCGGTTCGGCTGCCGCCTCTGCATGGACATATGAAATTCCAGCCTCCTGTTTGAACTCTGCCTTGCCTTCACGCAAAGTCGTATAGCTTTCCGATTCGATTTCCGGGAAGACCGCCGCATTTTTCAGCTTTACATTCTTGAAGGAGTCCAGTTTTAAAGAGCCTTCGCCTTTATAAACCAGGAAAATATTATTTTTCCCGCGCAGCTTCACGTTATTTTGCAATTTTGCTGCCTGGATCTGCACTTTTGTGAAGGCATCATTTGTATCTGGAAGATCATAGGAAGCGGCCAATGGCCCGTCGATAGAATCTTGTCTGACTTCCAGCACTCCCGGGCCTGATGTGGAGAGTGTCGCTTCCAAATCCGCCGTCCCGTAATCAAAATCCATGATACTATACGAAATCGCGGAGTTATCGGGCATTGTTACATCCTTGCTGCCTTTAACCGCCCCTTGGATAAATTCATCCGCATTCTCGGCTTCGGTCGTTTCATGGGCGTAAGAACGGGCAAAACTCATCCAGTCCATATTAGCCTGCAGGCCATACACATTGTCCGAACCCAGCAACAGCAAAGCGAAGGAATGTTTGCCGCTGAGCGGCTTAAGCAGCTTTTGCGACTTGGACGCCAGCGATGTCCACCAGCCGGTTCCGCCGGAATAAAAGTCGGCGACGATTTCCCCTTTGGCCAGATCAGCGCTTGTTACGTTCGACAAGTCAATTCCGGGCACCTGATCCAGCAGGATCATCTGAACATGGGTGCCTGCCGAGGAATTCGATCCCGAATTTAATAGGATCCGGTCGTCTTGTTCTTCGCCAAAATCAAAATCCTTGTACCAATAATATTCGTTTTTCTTAAATCCGCTCGTAATTTGACGCAGGCCATATTCATCCTGGTAATCCTCAAGGATTCCCTGTCCGTATTTCCCGGTGAAATCCGCAACCTGATAACGGTCAAACCCGGCAACGTTCTCTTTATAGCCGGTCTTTTCTATCGGCTTAGGCGGCCCTTGAGCTTCCCCAGTCCGTGCTTCAACCGGAGCCAGCAGCAAATCCGAATTCGCAA
The DNA here is from genome assembly GCF_051594305.1 of Paenibacillus sp. IHBB 3054. Taxonomy (NCBI): domain Bacteria; kingdom Bacillati; phylum Bacillota; class Bacilli; order Caryophanales; family Paenibacillaceae; genus Paenibacillus; species Paenibacillus sp. IHBB 3054. Next base: position 62,526 of record NZ_JBOFBG010000015.1, read on the forward strand.
GATTATCCTGTCCCGAAATCTCAAGACCGTATTTCTCTTTCGCTTGCCGGATAAATTTGAAATCCGGATCATCATCATTGATCCCAAGCTTGTATTTATAGTGGTAGTAGACCACACTCTCCAGGCCTAAGCGGTAACGGCCGTTGGTCGCAACCACATTGTAAATATCACCGTTTGCGTTCTCCTTGTCTTCCCAGTTGGTCCAGCCGGAAAATACCGGTGTCCACGAAATGTAATTCCCCAGATTATATTTGGCGTATTGGTTCGCCGCCTTCATGATCCGGTTATCCAGGAATTCGAATAAAGAGGTGCCGTCAGCTGCAATTTCCCCTTGTTCATTCACCCGTGTGCCTTGTGCAAAGGCAATCTGTGCCGCATTGGAGAGTGCGGCAATATCTCCTTCGGCATGAGGCTGGTCACGGCCCATCTCCACCAGCTGCACATGCGGTTCGACGGCTTCACCTGTTACAGCATTATAAGTCACCATACGCATCTGATTCTTAATGCTGTAATCCCGGGCAGTATTGATACAGGCAGAATTTACGGTCGCCCGATTAACCGCTTTGGCATAATCCTCTATATCATCACGGAACACAGCACTGGACATAAAGCCCATGAGCGCCACTCCGCCCTGGTTCATAAACTGCTCGTCACGGTTATACATCGGCCACAAATTGTCAAGATATCGTGTAAATCCTGCCGTATCTGCCTCTGTCCAGCCTGAGCCGGGGGTGTATCTCAGGATCTCGGCGGCAAAGCTGAATTTATTCGTAGACATCCCTGCCGACAGCACATCTGCGCTCCAATCATAACCTTCGGCATCCGTAACTTTTCTCAGCGAGGTATACCAGGCACGCAGGATCTTCAGCGCATTGTCCTTATAGGCGGAGTCTCCGGTGATATACCACATCACCGTTTGCGCGTAAGCGGCATCGGCATCATAGCGGATAGGCTTCGATCCGGTACCGGGCGGCAGGAAATCAATATATGGATTGCCCTTTCCATCGTCATTTTGCAGCTTGTAGTCCTTCTGGGCGCGTGAATCTCTTCTGAACTGTTCAAACGCACTTGCCCAGGGCTCATAACCTTCACGGACCATCTGCTGCATCAGATTCAGGTTTTCTGCCGTCACATAAATGCCCGGATGAGTGAATCCCTGCTCGTTAACCACCGGGACCGCATGAGGCTGGAAATCCGTAATAACCGTTTCACCTGCACTCTCTACATCATATTGTTCGGCAGATGCCGTATACCCGGGAAATGAAGGCACAATCAGAAATAAGATTAAGAGCATCATCCACACCGGACTTGCTTTTCCCTGCATAAATCTTTTTCTCATCTCAGGTCTCCTTTTACACAAAGTGTCAGGCACTGCTCAGGACAAAATGATAGCGCTAACAATAATCTGCAGGTATTGAACTGTTCTTACGGCTTAACCTATCAAAATCATCCTCCGAACACCAGTGTAAAATCATTAAATTCATTCCGTTTTCTTTAAAACATTAAAAAAAAGTCCCGCAGCTACGCTAATAGCCCGGGACCTCCTTTAATTTTGTCTCTCGTTGATCTAAACCAGATTCCAGAACATTGCCGTATTCGCTGCAGTAATCATGGTGAACAGAATCGTGTTCAAGAAGGAGGCCAGCCACACATTGTTGGTTTTCTCAAAAATCTTCCGGGCATATACAGCAGCTATTACGAGAAGCGGCACCATAGCGAACAACAGAATACCGTTTAAGGATTGCCCTGGATAAAGCGCAACACCCGTAATGAAATCTTTGCCATATTGAGCAGCTATCCAAAGGATAAGTCCACCCACATTCAGAATAATGGATAGCAGATATCCCCTTTTTTGCCCTCTTGTATTGGCATTCAGTGCTACAACACTGACAAAGTAGTAAATAAAGAAAAATGGCATATACCGAAGCCCGGTGATCAAATGCTCTATTTCAAAGGTACGTACAGCAAAGGTCCAAAGACGGAAATCTGTGCCAGCTACTGCCTGCACGGCGAACAGCAGCAGATAACCGACGAACACAGCAGCAATGGCAGTGCACAAGCTAGCGATGATGGTAATAGAGTTCAGATGGATACCATAGCTGCTGAATTTCGTACCCGCCTGCTTTTTCGAGAAATAGTAGAACGCACAGGTTATAAAGGCAATAATGAGACCGGAGACAAGCGCCCAATATCCAATCTGGTTTGTTGTAGGTTCGTTAAAGTAAGAACTGGTCGAGAGAATACGACTCGCTTTCTCAAAGACGATCCACATCACCAGCGAAATTACCGCCAGCAACGCACTTCCTATGCCTATGTTTTTCATTTTGGCGCGGGCATCCGGGTTCGCCTTCTGGCTGTTGGCCAGAATAAAGCCTGCGGCCGCTGCGACCAAACAAATGACCAGCAGGATCATGGAAATTACACTCAGAACATTCAGTCCATCCGCTTGCTTATCCATTAACGTAGGGAACAATATGGCCGGAAACAACGTCGAGAACACAATGGCTGCCCAAAAGGCGATTCTCTGCATCCCGGTTGAAGGCGCGCTTACGGTGGTTGTGGAAGCCGTGACCGAACGCTTCAGGAATGGAACCTTCAACAGCAAGCTGATCAAGGGAACCAGTAGTAGAAAGAAGCCCACTAATGCTATCCCATTGCCCGTTTCTTTCATCCACCAGATTTGATTGCCTGAACCAAGGTCGGCGTTTGTCTGGTTGGGAGAGGTCACACCTTTAAAGGCATGAGCATAAAAATCAATAAAGTTGGCGGTTGCAGTTTTGGAAAAATGGTTCCACGGGTGAGTCTGACTAGGTGTAAATAAGATATGCTCACCGCTCTGCGCTGGACGAACGACTTTATCTTCAAGCTTCAATTCTCCAGATTCTACAGTGTAGAACTTTCCCGTCTCTGCAGCCGGATTGTCCGCGGCAAGTCCAAGGAACCCTTTGCCCGAGATCGTTGCCGCAAAATCCTTTTCCGTAACGGTCCCCTGTACTTTCTTCTCTGTGGCACTCTTTTCATCATCCGACTTATTGAAGAAGAACTCATCATATTTCCCCGCAATCATGCCTACCGTCCGGCTGCCAAAGGCAGCTTGAATCTGATCCTGAGGAGCAACCGCGGAGGCGTAAGAGAAATCGGCACCCGCAGAAATCCCGGCATAAATCATGCGCTGTCCGGTCTGTAGCGAGGTCAGTTCATCCATGTACATAGCTACCAATGAGGAAAATCCGCCCATCGAATGGCCGCTGACCGCGACATATGCGTTACCCTTATCATCTTTTTTGGTATAATCCTGTTCAAAAATGTACTTGGACGCGTCAAATTGGGAATAAACCCAGAAGGTGCCGAATAAGTCCTTCACGGGGATGTCACTTTCCCAGCGCGAATCACCATGATCATACATATCAAGCGCCAGGACAATATAACCCCGTCTGGACATTTCGATCGCCGGAGCATCCTGCATTTCTTTGGTGTTCAGATAGCCATGTGTCGTTATGATTACCGGTCTGGGATCCTCTGCACCGGCCCCATCGGGTGTATAGAGCAGCCCGGAAAGTGTGCCATGATCACCCTTGAATTTAATTTCTTTCACGTTCACAGAATAAAATGAAGTGTTAAACATATTGGCGATCAGACTTCCAAGAATGATCAGACTCAAGGCTAAGGCCAGTAAGCCCTGTGGTTTTTTTAATTGCGAAACCATTTTACTCATTATAGATAGCTCCTTTGACTTGAACTTATGGGGTTATATCATCACAGCTCCTTGAATGTAAGCGTTATCATTATTCGCAATAGGTATAGCAGCGCTAAGAGATCTAACGCTGATACCTTTTGAGCATGTAATCTTTTTATTTCAATTGATCCGAAAGCTCCTTAAAAATAACCCCAAGCGCATAGGCACCCGCATCCGGATATCCAATGCTTCTTTCGCCAACAGTGCCTGCGCGTCCCATACGTGCCACAATAGCTTCTGTCTTTTTGGCTCCTTCAATGGCTGCATCGGCACCCTTCACAAAAGCGGTTTTGAAATCATCTCCGGCCTGACTGCTCTTCGACCAGGAATCTGCACAAGGCACAAGAGCATCGATCAAGGTTTTGTCCCCCACCACGGCTCCACGCCCGAATGAACGTTCACCGACTGTTTGTATGCCTTGTACAGCGGCCTGCATCATGTCAGCAAATTCAGAAACACTTATTTCTGTTTTCGCACCAACAGCCTTACCCGCTGAACGGAATGCAGAACCCCAGATCGGTCCGGAAGCCCCTCCGCAATATTCCATAATAACCAGTGAACAAGCATTCAGAAAGCTCCCAATGTCCGCTTGGCTGTGTGTCAGAATATCTTTCCACTCCCGCTTCAACTGCCGGAATCCTTTGGCAATACTCATCCCGAAATCGCCATCACCAGCATGTGAATCCAGTTCACAGAACGGAACTTCATTTCTAATAATGATTTCGCTCATCTTGTCTAACAGATAGACGAAATTATCGAGTGTAAAGGTATCGCCATTGATCTTGGCATATGCTTCAGGTGTTTCTGTCTCAAAGGATACGGATGATTCTGTGAGATTGTCCTGGGCAATATCAACATACGGAACGCTTTCCGTAGGCCCTGAAACTTTGAAGGCAGGGGTATCGCTTTCCTTGAATAAGAGCATTTTCAGTTCTTCGTCCAATTTCAGAAGAGTGATGGAGGCTCCGGCCATATCAATGCTTGTCATATAGTTTCCGACGAAGGTTTTACAAATCTTAATATTTTTCTTCTCTGCTAATTCCCGGGTCACGGCGTTATTTAACAGATACAGCTCCAGCAGCGGAGTTCCCCCAAACCCGTTAACGAGTAGTACAATCTCGGAAGAAGCTTCGCCCCCGATCTTTAAATCCGCTAAAAGTGCCTCCACCATACGTTTTGCCAGACTATCGGCAGTTGCGATTTTTTCGCGGCGGATTCCCGGCTCCCCATGAATGCCGACGCCATATTCCAGCTCATCCTCAGCAATTTCGAAGGTGGGGGTTCCCTTGGCAGGAACCGTACATGAGGTTAATCCGAAACCGATGCTGCGAACATTTGCAGCCGCTTTCTCCGCAGCGGCTTTCACCTGCGCCAGACTCCAGCCCTCTTCTGCCGCCGCCCCGGCAATTTTATGCACCAGTACAGTTCCGGCTACTCCCCGGCGTCCTACCGTATATAAACTGTCCTGTACCGAAATATCATCATCTACCCGGACATAATCTACTTCGATCCCGTCTTCTTCAGCCAAAAAAGCTGCGTTCTTGAAGTTCATCATGTCACCGCTGTAATTCTTAATAATCATCAAGGTACCCTTTTTGCTGGCGGTTGCCTGAATGGCCTGATACACCTGGATCTGGGACGGGGAGGCGAAAATATCTCCGCATACCGCTGCATCCAGCATGCCTTTCCCCACATATCCTGCATGTGCAGGCTCATGTCCGCTGCCGCCGCCACTAATCAGGCTGACCTTGTTTGCATTGATTTCTTTTTTCTTAATAATTTTATACTTCCTCACAAATTCAAGCTCCGGATGGGCCATGGCAATGCCATTGCACATTTCAATGACCGTGTTCTCCGGCTGATTGATGATCTTCTTCATGGATTAGGCCTCCCGGGCTGTTTTGTAGTTTTGGCCAATTTTGTCTGCCGCGGCAATCGCAGCTGCAACTTCCTTTACAGTGATAGGGAATGGCATCGCATGAATGGATTCTTCAGGAATGCAGGCTTTTTCAGCGACTTGAAGCAGTTCCTCAGCCGTAATGTGATCTACGCCGATATCCGCCAGGCACACAGGCAACCCTACCTCCAGACAAAAATCCAGAACCTGATGCAATTCCTCCGTCGGGGCGTTCTCCAGCACCAGTTGGGCAAGTGTGCCGAAGGCAACCTTTTCCCCGTGATAGTAGGAATGTGTTCCTTCCAGAATGGTTAAACCATCATGGATCGCGTGTGCGCCGCCCAAGCCTGCACTTTCAAAACCAAGACCCGACAACAAAATATTAGTCTCCACGATATTCTCCAGCGCCTGTGTAACCACATTACTATCACTAGCAATCTTCGCTTTCGCCCCGTCTTTAAGCAGCATTTCATAACATAAGGTTGCGAGGGCGAGCGCAGCGTTCGTGCCTACAGCAGGGGCACAGTGGCCTTCTCTTGAGCCCATGGGCAGACTGGCGTTCACTCTCGAATAAGACTTGGAGGTCGCTCTTGCTTCAAAATAGGTGGACAAAGCGTCCCCCATCCCTGCCACAAGAAAGCGTGTAGGCGCATTAGCTATCACCGTCGTATCTACCAAAACAACACTTGGACTTTGCTTGAAATAGGCATAATCATCAAAAGCACCCTCAGGTGTATACAGTACGGCTGAATGGCTGGTAGGTGCATCGGTAGCAGCAATCGTCGGGCAAATGATCAGAGCTTCTCCCTGGGCCACGCATTTGGCCGCATCAATCGCTTTGCCTCCGCCCAGGCCGATTGTGCAGGTACAGCCCTTCTCTGTCGCAATAGCCTGCAATCTGGCGACTTCCTGACGTGAGCACTCTCCCTTAAAACCGCTTTCAACAAAGGTGATATTGAACTTCTTAGACGTAGCATCGAGCTTATCCTTTACTCGTTTCACATCATCCGGATGGGCAATCAACAAAGCGGAGGAACCAAATGAAGTTACAAAGTAGCCAAGATTTAATAACTCATCTTCACCTTGAACATATTTAGTTGGACTAATGAATGCTTTTCTCATGAATCTAACGCCTCCTGTTTTTTATAACAAATTTTATTAATTAATTAGAGTATAAAGCAGGATATTGATCTTGATAGTGGAATATCATAACCAATAATTATAATTCTTAATCGTAATTATTTGCACTGTGCGGTAACAATGGTATCCTCTTGCTATAGAGAAGGTCCTTATTATACGATTTTCAGTCGAGGGGTGATTTTTTTGATGCAAGAGTCCTTAAATATAAGCAAATTTTTGGATCTCAAAAAATGGAAGCGGCTTCAAGATTCCTTGGCTACCGTTACCAAGCTGGCTATTTTGACGGTTGATTATAAAGGGATTCCTGTGACCAGCCACAGCAGCTGCCAGACCTTCTGTCAGAATGTGCGGGACGATCCGGAGCTGCTGCCGTTTTGCCAGAATGTGATTCCCGCGGCGGGCTTGAAGCGGTCCGGTTAAATGCACCTTACGTTTATCTTTGCCACTTTAATATTATAGATATTGCGATTCCTATCACTGTGGATGATAAATACCTGGGTGCTGTGATGGCGGGACAGGTCAAGCTTTCCGATCCTGAGAACGGTACAGATCTGGAGCAAATTGTATCTTCGCCAAACAAATCAGCACATCTGCTCAAAGGGAATCAATTGAAGGTTTACTACGATGATATACCAACGATGACCTATGAAGAAGTCGTGAAAATATCCAACATGCTGTTTCTCCTGTGCAACTATATTATCGAAGAGGCACTCAACAAAAATCTGCTGGTCGAAATGTTCGAGATGGCTGCCGGAAACGATGAAGCTCTAAACCTCTCCACTATTCTGCCCGGCTACACCATTAAAAATATTGAGACGATCAAAAAAGAAATGACCAATGCCATCGCGGATGCCTACCTTAAAAATTCATCCAGTGATATGAGTATTTGTACAAATCCGATCTTTAAACCCGCCTGGGATTATATTTACAATAACAAAAGTGAAAATATAACGTTAAGTCATATGGCTGAGCTATGTCACATCAGTCCCAGCTATTTCAGCAGACTTTTTGCGAAGGAAACGGGAGAAAACTTCACCACTTATTTGGCAAGGCTTAAGGTGAAATGGGCGAAGCAGCTGCTCGAAGTGACCGATATGCCCGTTTCTCAAATCAGTGATGAGCTGGGCTTCAATGAACCGGGTTATTTCATTAAAATCTTCAAAAAATTCGAAGAGATCACACCCGCTCTTTATCGTAAAGGTTATCGGGAAAAAGCAGGATCAACGTGAGCACTTGGGTGGACGCTCCGCGAACGGACCGTTGTTCCAATCGCTGTTGTCCCCAGATTTTTTTGATTCTCCTTAGCGGTGAAAATCCGGGGACAAAGGCGACCGCTGCCGCTTTTCCACAATCAGTCCGTCCTCTCCGCTGTTTGAGCAGAAAAAGTTTCTGCAATCTTTTATAAACGCAAAAAATCGCCCACGCAGCGTGAATCGGCTGGACGAAGCCATCTTCGACGCTGCCTCCCGGGCGGCCGCTGTAACAGCTACCACCAAACCAGTTTACTTTGGCCTACTGTCTACACCAAAGCAGGACAGATACTCGCTGTTTACAGCCACATTGAAAAGGCAAGACGCTTTTCCAGACAGACATAGTTTTCTTCACTGCCGTAGCCTGCATCTGCAATAATTGTCTGTGGGAATGTCTAAAGTTTCCAGCATTTCTGCTTCGCGGCGTAAGAGAAAGTACCGCTTGAGGGCGGTTGACTTTTGCTTGCCCATAACATGCAGAAGCAAGCCGCAATGGAGCAAAAACGAAGAGCAGCGATTCCCCAATAACGGGAGAATCGCTGCTCTGTTCACTTATTGTGGTTTTTAGAAAGAAGAAGATTGGACCTGGTCATAGAAAATCGACTTTTGGACACCCCCATATAGAATAAACTTAATAACTACACAAAAGGGCAAAAGTAACGGAGGGGAATTTTGGAACTGGAGGAGCGGTAGCGTTCGCCTTTAGGTTTGGATTTCTACCGCGATTCGCGGTTAAAATCAGGAAATCCAAACCTAACAGCGGCCGGAAGTCCAAATATTCACCGTAGTTACGTCCTCGCCCAAATGGGGAATCTTTAATTTAATCTATATATTTACGCTATTGACGGCTCTAATTCCGCAGTACTTACATTCCCACAGCTGAAGATATCGCGGCAAAGACTGCAGCCACCAGCCACAAGATTGGAAACAGCCTAAGGATGACTTTGAGCCACTGCCCAAAATTGATCCGGGCGATTGCCAGACCTGCTAATAATACTCCACCTGTTGGCGAAATCAGATTGGTCAACCCATTGCCAAATTGATAAGCAGTTACTACCGCTTCACGGTTGACACCGACCAGATCGCCCAATGGGGCAAGCACGGGCATCGTTAAAGCTGCCTCACCGGAGGAAGAGGGAACCAGGAACGTAATAATATTATGGACGACCAGCATGATGGTAGTGAATAAATAATTCGGCAGACCTTTAAGCAGATTAGCCAGCGCATTCAGGATCGTATCGATAATCATGCCGTTCTCAGCAACGACAAGAATTCCCCGGGCCAACCCGATAATGACCGCCGCATAGATGAATTCGCCACAGCCCTTTACAAAGTTCTCAGCGATTTCCTTCTGATTCATCTTGGTGACCACACCCGAGAAAATACCAAGTACGAAGAAAAGGGCGCCGATCTCGGTCATATACCAGCCCTGGGTCATAATTCCCCACACAATCAACCCCAAGGTAACGATAAAGCCGCCAATGATGAGTTTATCCCGATGGGTGAAGCTCACCTCTATACCTGAGTTCTCTTTAATAAAGTGTTGGCGGTTTAAAATGTCATTCTGGAATACAGGAGATTTCTCCGGATTTTTCTTCACCCGCTGCGCATACCACATGGTAAAACCGATCGATATCGCAGTGAATACAATCCATTCAATAAATCTCAGCCATAGCTGTGGATTACCTTGCACTCCCGCTACACCTTGGGCAATCAATACCGAAAACGGATTAACGGTGGAGCCGACATAACCAATCTGTGTTCCAAGAAAAAGGATGAGGATGGCCGTGATGGAGTCAAAACCGAGTGCAAACATTAAAGGAATAAAAATGGCGTAAAGAGGTATGATTTCCTCACTCATTCCGAACGTGGAACCTCCAAGGCTGAAAATGACCATCGCTATCGGAATCAGCAATATCCCTTTTTGTTTGAGCCGTCCGGCCAAGGCCATCAGCGCCCGGTCAATCGCACCAGTCTGCAAAATAATCCCGAAGGCTCCGCCTACAATAAGTACGAAAGCAACCACGTCAACAGCATTGATAATGCCTTCCATAGGTGCACTGGCGATTTGTGCAAGGCCCTGCCGCAAATCTCCCTCTTCACTGACTTTCGCTACGGAATGATAGGTTCCCGGGATAATAGTTGTCTTGGCAGAACCATCTACAATGACTTCCTGCCGGTCAAATTGACCGCTCGGGACAACCCAAGTCAAACCGGCAATAGCAATTATAATCAAGAAAATCAATGTATAACTATGAGGCAGAGACCATTTTATTTTACGTTTAGAGGTTTCCATTCTATCCCTCATTCCTAGAAGCGTCGTAGGTGATTTTTCCGGCAGCGATAGTTAATACGGCATGTGCGTCTCTGATATCGGCAGCTGTTGTATCCAGAAGATTGCGGTCAAATACAGCAATATCGGCATATTTCCCCGCTTCTAAAGTTCCCGTGCTCTCTTCCATACCACAGTGTCTGGCCCCGTTAAGGGTCCATGCCTTTAAGACTTCAGACGCTGGCATTCCCTGTTCAACATTCCAGCCTTCAGGTGGTGATCCGTCAGGAAACAACCGGAAAGTGGCCGCGTAGATCGAATCAGGAACACTAGTGAGGAACAAAGGTAAATCAGTGCCAATCGTTATGGGGATGTTCGCATCCAGCATGGACCGGTAATCATAGAACCGGCTTTCATTCGCTTTTCCAGCCACAGCCGCCATATAAGCATCTTCATAGGAGGGATTTAACAGCAGGATCTGGGCATACACCTCGGCGAAAATCCCGTTTTCCCCCATTCGTTTTAAATCATCGGGGTGAGGGTATTCCAGATCACTTATAGAATGTTTAATTGGATGATCCCCCTGCTGTTGCTGGCAAGTTTCGAGCATATCTACCGCTCTGCGAATTGCTGCATCCCCTTCAGCCGTAAGACAGCACTTAATTCCATGCCTGTCTGCTTCAAATACTGCAGCTTCAATTACGTCATAGTCAACCGGCTGCAAAGTAGTTACTCCTGGCAGATCTGCGTAAGGCTCCAGCATATCTCCTGTATGATCAGCGACAACACCGTCTATCATCAGCTTGAATCCCTGAAAGCGGAGAACCTCCCCTTGATAGCGTTCTTTATATTGAATTCCGGCGGGAATATCAATCGGCTGCAGCACAGGCTCCAGCGCAAAATGAAACCGCAGCGGCAGTTCCCCGGCAGCTTCCAGTTCTTCAAGAACCGGCAATAAACCGCTGTGCTGGTCAAAGCCTATATCTTTTATGGAGGTTACACCCCGCTTGGCAAGCATCCGGGTGAAATCCAGAAACTCTTTTTTGACTAATTCGCGATCCTGCATCATCTCATACAGCAAGCTGGCCCGCGCCTCAGCACTGCACTGTTCGGGGGTGAACTGATATTTATCCTGGGCAATTTGGTTCATCCAGCAATAATTTTTCGTCCGATTCATGGCAATGACTGCCCTTTGAGGAAAAGCTTTATCTAATATACTTTGCTCTGGGAGCTTTCCCCATAACTCCCGGCTCCAACCGTAAGCGTATACATTTTGATCTTCAGGTTGTTGTTCCGCTTCTTCTATAAGTAATTGCAAGGCATCTTCTATAGAGGCTGCATTTGTCAGATCCACGCCACGGTGCAAGGACATATATCCGGTAAAAAACACATGATTATCATGCACACCAGGCATAATCAAAGCATCCCTCAGATGATGGACAATCGTCTTCGGTCCGATCCAAGCTTCTGCCTCTGCCGGATCGCCGACCGCGGCAATCCGTTCACCTTGCAAGGCGATGAATCCAGGCGAGGCATCCTCCTCTTTTCCTGTAAACACGGCACTAGACATTAGTACTCTTTCTGCAAAACCATGTTCAACCGCTCCCATGATCTCTCCGCCTTAGTTCAAATTTATAATACGACTTATAACGTTATACTATAGCTACTGCTTCTCCATCATTGGAAGAAACAGTAGCTTTTACGTATTTGAAATTCCAGCTGACTCTGACTTTAATGAATCACAAAGTAAATTGGTAACGGTCACCAATAATGAATTGCTTCCCTACATGAACCGGCTTACTATACTGGTCGTAAATAATGGTGTTCATGTAAAACAGAGGCTGGCCGATCGGAACTTCCAGTAATTTCGCCTGAGGTTCGTCCGCCAAGACAATTTGTAATATCGTCTCTCCCGGCTGGTTCGGATCAATATTGTATTCGCTGCGCAGCAGCTCATATATCGAGCCTTCAAGATTAGCCTCCATCAAGAAAGCGAACCGGTCAAACGGATAATAGTTATTTTCCAGCATCAGCGGTTGTTCGCCGGCATATCTCTGGCGCTGAATATACAGCACAGACTCACCTGGCTGGATTTGCAGCCGCTCTGCGGTATCTGAATCGGCTTTCAGCTTTTTTCTCTCCGTGACTACGCTATGCGAAGAAACTCCATTCGCTTTGCAGGCAGCCGTAAAACTGATGATATGCTCAATCTTCCGGCCGATCTTGGGCCTATTCACAAAGGTGCCCTTGCCCTGCCGCTTCGTCAAATATCCTTCTCTCACCAATTCTTCTATCGCTTTGCGCACAGTAATCCGGCTCACATTATAGGTCTCGGCCAGCTCAATTTCAGTAGGTATTTTATCCCCTTGATTAAAGCTGCCGTTGGCGATTGCGGATTGAACCGCGTTTTTCAATTGAATGTATAATGGCTCAGCGTTTTCTGCATTTAACATAGTTTACCCTCACTTGTTATATAACGTTATATCACTCTTTCCTTAGAGTAACAAACGATTCTCTTTTTCACAAGCAAAGATAAGTGTGCGCCTTAATAATGAGCTCCGAATCCAAATGAACCCTCTACCAGACAGCTCTTGGCAGCTAATCGTGAACCTTCCTTCATTGCGGCTTGAATATCTCCGTCCTTAAGCATGCTTAGTAAAAAGGCCGTAATATAAGAATCCCCCGCTCCCATCGTGTCCACAGCATGGATGAACTCCGGCGATTGATAATAGAAGGCTGCTCCATCATAGGCGATAGACCGGTCTCCGCCGCGTGTTGCAACTAATACCTGCCCCTCTCTCTTGCGTTTGGAACGGATGTAACTTTGGGTCGCTTCATCCGTCATATGGCTGCAGGAAAAGAAAGCAAAATCGGCATTACCGATATAACGTTCTACTTGCTCTTCCTCAAAGTCATCGGAAAAATCAAATGAAAGAGGAATCTTCAGACCATTCAACTCAGCAAGCAGATGCCCGGTGTGGCTGTAAAGACCCGTATGAACAATATCGAACCCGCGGATGTATTCCTTATCGTCTTCACTAAGTTCTATGGGATGAAGTCGGGTAACCCCGCCTTCATTGCTGCCGAGAAAGACTCGTTCCCCGTTCTCCAGCGTTACGCGTGCACATCCATTTTCACCGCTGTGATATCTACAGCGCGTGGTATCGATCTCCAGCTGTTGCAATGTATTCTCCACCAGCCTTGCCTCATCATCATCACCGAACACGCCGAGGAAGGCCGCATCCGCACCCTCTCCTTTGGCAAAAACACTGAAATTGAGTGCATTGCCACCGGGGTACATCATACGCAGATGAACATACTTGTCGACCACATTATCGCCAATCCCTAATACTCTCATGGTTTACACTCCCGTTCAGTAGGCTACTTTCCCCATATAACGGCGGGTTTCCAGCGGATGATTTCTTACTTCGGCCAGAGCCTCGCGGTAGACGCAGATAATACTGTAGAACAATACCGGATTAAAGAATTCCACGACTTCATCGGCAATAACACCTAAGCCAAGCTCTTTAGCATCAATCACTTCGACTTTTTCAGCATATTGATTCAGGAAGGTGCGTGCGCGTTCATCCAACTCACGGGTGCGGCCTTCATTAATCATTAAGATGAATGGAGTTTCTTTGTCGGTCACTTCGAAGGGACCATGGAAGAATTCGCCGGAGTGGATAGCCGCTGCATGAAGCCACTGCATTTCCATCAGAGAGCAGATCGCAAAACCGTAAGCATGACCATACGAAGCTCCGCTTGTCAGGATATAATATAACTCTTCGTTGCGGTACTTTTCGGCAAATACACGGGCTCGTGGAGCAACCTGCTTTTTGCCCTGGTTAATAATACCGTTAATGGTTTGCAATCCTTTTTGAAAAGCGTCAACATGCGCATAACCTTCGGAAACCTGCAAAAATTCAACAGCTAGCTCCAAAATGATCGCCATCGGATTATTTTTGACGTCACTGTCATCTCCCCATTCATACAGGAAAGAATAATCAGAAAATTTCAGCAACGCGGCATCCTGATTATGGGTTAAGCCAATAGTGTGTGCGCCTTTCTCTTTGGCAGCCTGTGCAGCAGCCACCGATTCCGGCGTATTTCCGCCATGAGAACAAACAATGACTACCGATTGTTTACCCAGACGTTTAGGCAAAGCATGAACAAACTCGTTAGCCGTATATAGACCCGTTACCAGCTTTTTCGCTTCGCTTTCAAGAAAATACTTTGAGGGATACATATCAACCAGCGAACCTCCGCAGGCTACAAAATAAACCTCTGAAATCCCCTTGGCCACTTTTCCATGAACAGCTTCAACAACCTGATGTACATTCATTTGATTCTCTCCTTTTGTATAACGTTATATAACGTATTGTTTACGAGATAAATATAACCGCTTTCAAAAAAGGTGTCAAGCCCCTTTATGAAGAAGATTTCCCTCGGACCCGGACATCACAAAAACTCCTCCTCAGAACTTGTAATTTGGCAAGCCTTGAGAAGGAGTATTATCGTTTGAATCGTCTGATTTTCGGATTAGCGTTAACATGTCTAGGAGAAAGAAGCCTTGGAACCTATAAAGTAACCAATTGAAACAAAAAGGAGTGACCAGGCCAGCGCACAGGCAATGGATATACATACATATTTTTTGAAGGGCATGGCACTAATGCCGGAAATGTAACTGGCAACATGCCTGACCCCCGGAATAAAATAGGCAAAAGCAACCGTCCAAATTCCAAAACGTGTAAACCATCCCTTGACTCTGATAAACCGCTTCGGGGTAAGCCCAATCCACTTGCCGTATTTATTCACTACCGGTTGTCCCAGCCGCAAACCAATGGTGTAGCTGATTATCATTCCTGTTATGGACCCTATGCAGCCGATCAGTACCGAAAGTGTGAAATTCAGAACCATAATGGACGACAAATACCCTACAAACAACATCAACACCTCGTCAGGTACGGGAAGTCCAAGAATTCCAAGCGCCAAAAGAGCAAAAATTGCTAAATAGCCGTAATGTGAAATTAACTCCATCATCCAAGGCATCGATATCTCACTTCCTGTTGAAGTTTTTTTTGAAAGAAGGGAAGGGAATACGACTGATCATCATTATAGACAGCATCAACATTAATACTACTATGTATTCCGGTTTCATCCGTCCATCCAGCAAAGAGATCATCGAAAGGATCACCCCTGCAGCAGTAATCGGCATCCCTACGAAACCCTTCGAAGAAGCTGATATATTAAATCTGGCCAACCGCAGTGCGCCGCAGATCAGGAAAGCAACTGCAGCCAGGGTCCCCAGCCACTGAACATTTTCCAGCTTGTACAACAAAATCAGAAACGCAGGAGCCAATCCAAAGGATATGATATCTGCCAGTGAGTCCAATTGCTTGCCGAAATCGCTGGTACAATGCAGCCACCGGGCCAGCAAACCATCCATCACATCACACAAAGCCGCTAACAATATCATGGTTAATGCCAAACTATATCGTTCTTGAATTGTGAATAGCAAAGAGAATGCTCCAATTCCCAAATTTGCCAGAGTAAACATTGAAGGCAGCCAATTCCATTTCATGCTGTCTTACTCCTTTCGCTACAGTACATGTATTGGTGGGATTAGCCTTCAAATCTAACCATAGATTTGACGCCTTCCTCGATATTTTCCACTGCATAACTACAGCCATGCATATCCAGTATCCGCTTTGCAATGGAAAGCCCCAGTCCCGTTCCACCTGTCAGTCGGCTCCGGGAAGGCTCAACCCTGTAGAACCGCTCCCAGATCTGCCCCAGTTGATCTTCGGGTATCGACTCACCTTTATTATGAATAGAGAATACAGTAGACTTCTCATCGCTCTGAACATTCACGGTTATGGTACTTCCATCTTCAGCATGCCTGATTGCATTGGTTAGAAAATTAAGAATAACCTGTTCGATCCAGCCCGCATCCGCGTATACCGGCAATTCATTAGCAGGAATTATCATCACTTGCAGCTGCTTTTCCTGCAGAAAGTGAATCAGCCTGTCCGCTACCTTTTCCGTCAGTTCCGTCAGCATAAAGGAGGTCTTCCGGAGTTTAGTCGTCCCCGACTCCAATCTGAACAAATCCAGCATATCATTCACAAGAAATCCCATTTTTTCAGATTCCTCTATAATGACCTTAATGTAGTAATCCTGTTTAGCAGCACTTACTCCATCTTCTAATCCCTCGGCAAATCCTTTAATAATACTTAGAGGCGTCTTCAATTCATGAGAGGCATTGGCAAAAAAGTCCTGCTGCATGGTCTCCATTTTTTGTTTGCGCTCCATATCTTCGACCAGCTGCTGATTGGCCTCCCTCAACTCACTCAAGGCGGAGTCTAAACTTTGTGATAAGGTGAACATGCTATTGGACAAGCTCCCCAGTTCATCCTTCTGCCGGATGGAGGGATGTCCTGTAAAGTCCAGGGAAACCATACGTTTGGCAATTTTGTTCAGCTTGATCAGTGGACGGGCTACCATTTTAGAATAGAAGTAGGACAGTATAAGTATAAATACAAAGCCTCCGATTCCGAGATATAAAAAGAACCAACGCAGCGCATCATTCGAATCCTTAACCTCCTGTAGGGAAGTTACAGTGAATAACAGATCAATATCTCCGTTTCGTTGCTGCACAGGCAAAACCATCACAGAGTTGCGGATCCCACCCCAAGGGGCTGTCCAATCCGCTTTCTGCATTTGCAGCCCTCTGAACTGTTCCACCCGGGTCTCAGACAACGGAAACCACTCGTCCAAGGCCTCAAACAGGACGCCCTGACGCGGATTCCATATTTTCAGATTAGGTAAAACGATCTCCGTGACAATACCGGAAAATTGGATGTCCCCTCCCTCTGATTCATCCCCAATGGCTGCGGCCCCTTGCTTTTTTATGCTAGTGGGGAATATGAGCTCCGGTGAGGAGACATCTCCTTCAATCAGCTGGTCTCCTTGAATGGTCAACGGATCATCCAGCTTAATATTTGCGGCGTTGAACTCATCTCCATACTGATTCATGAACAGGGATAAAGAAACAGCTATGATCTGGCCGTCTTCATTCATAACCTTCATATGAAACGGGTCTTCCGATTTCATCTTGCCATCCAGCTTCATAATAACCAGCTGCGTTTTATTGCGCAGCATGAAGCGGGCAAGCTCCTGAGAAGTCCTGCTGGTATCCCACGACTCACTTGTGTAGCTTGAACCAAAGCTCTTGAGATGCTTCTCCACGCGGTTTTCCTTCTGCTGCTGATAGAAGCTGTCAAAGAAAAACAGCTGGCTCAAAATCACCATCCCGTAAAAGCAGACAAAAAACACTACTGTCATCACGAACAGCTTAAAGGTAATCCCCCATCTTTTCATGCCTCGTCCTCAAATATGTACCCGGTGCCAATCACCGTGCGAATATAGCGTGACTCATACCCCAGCTTACTTCGCAGTTTTTTGATGTGGCTGTCCACTACACGGGAATCGCCTTCGAATTCAATCCCCCATATCCGCATAAGGATCGTATCCCTTGAGATCACGATCCCCTTATTTCGGATCAACAGCCATAACAGATCATATTCCTTAGGGGTAAGCTCTATTTCTGCACCAGCAACCTCAAGCCGATGGGCCAGCGTATTAAACATCGCAGAACCAAACTTTACGATGCTGGATTCCGGCAAATGGCCTCCCTCGACCCGTTTCATTAGCGCATTCGCCCGGGCTATCAGTACTTTTGGGCTAAACGGCTTCGTCACATAATCATCCGCACCCAGTTCAAAACCGTGAATTTTATCTTCATCTCCGGATTTGGCCGTCAACAATATGATGGGGATCGCTGCCTTTTTGCGAATTTCCCGGCACACTTCAAAGCCGTCCATCTTGGGGATCATAATATCCAGAATCAGCAGATCCGGTTGCAGTGAATCAAACCAGCTCAATGCATCTTTTCCATTATCCGCCTCTTGTACTTCCCAGTCGTTTTTTATGAAATAATCGGAAACAAGTTCACGAATGCGGCTTTCATCCTCAACGAGAAGAACTTTCTTTTTCAATATAGTCCCCGCCTTCAAACCATTTTTATATTTTCCAGCTTAATCGAGTGATATGTCCTTCATGTGTCCTTAGACAGAACAACCCCCCACTCGATTCTACAGATACAAGTCCAGATATAAAAGTGTTGATTGTGGACGCTGGTGAAACTGGGAAAGGTGGATTGAAACTAGAGCATGTCTTCAAACTGGAAGAGCTCTGGGGAAGCAAGGATTTAGTATTGAAAGTAGGCCCTAAAAGCCAGCAGCGGGTTCGTTTACTCGTAACGGACTCAGGAGGCGCTATGGAGAGTAAAATCCCTGTTTATTCTCTTTTGCGGACCCAGGTGACCTTATCTGCTCTGCATTCTATCTATAAGCGGCCAGCAGGGAGAAATAACTGCGCTGGAGTCCGTTTTCCTACTGTAACAGGCTAAAAGCTCCAAATAAGTGCAACTCGGTCCGTTCGTACTCAGAGCCAGGAATACACTTTCCGGACGCACACACACGCCTTCGGAAGAAGAGCGAAGTCTTTGAAACACCGAGGCGTAAGCCTCTACTGAAAAAACTACCTAGTGGCGAAACGCCTTTCTCCGCGTGTGATCAGAAAATGGTACTGTACCTATGATTCCTTAGGGCATACAGCAGCAGGTTTTGGCGGGGGAGCGGTTTGAAGACACGCCCTAGACAAGCCCCAAAGACAACCCTCTTAGAGAGCCGTCCGGATATTTCGCAAGGACCTGCTACCCCGACTGCTAAAATAACAGCAGTACCAAACACTACTTCAGCAAGAAAGACCCGGACGCAACCTTCATGCGGATGAAGGAAAACTATTCTTCGCGGCATGGAAAAAGTGAACGTTTGAGGCGGGTGGCTTTCCCTCACCAACAAGCTGCTGAAACAAGCGGCCAATGACAAAAACCAAAACAGCAATCCTCCAGTAACAAGAGGATCGCTGTTTTGATAAGTTTTTTAGGTTTCTAGAATGATGATGGGTTGTTTTCTTTTAGCCGAGCCCGATTCCCACGCTCACAATTTCATGTCCGCCAACCGGCAGCTCCAGCGCAACAGTGCTGCCGCACTCCAGGACTGCCGATTTGTCCTCTAGAATATTGGATTTGTAAAATCCCGTATTCGGTATATCCGTCTCCAAATGCAATTCACACGGCTTGCCCTCCATATTGAACCAGCGGATCAGCAAGTCCCCGCTGTCCTCGTTCATTTTAAACGAGGACAAGGCAGCGGTCTTACCGCTCCAGCGAAGTGGTGAATAAACGGCAGGAAGGGTTCCCGGATGAAGCTCCGCCTGGGCGGTGATCCAAGGAATCTGGAACTGATAAGCCCCGGCGGCAGCGCCGGAGGATACAACGTCTCCGTCATGCGGAATGAGCAGTATTTCCGACGTCTGTTCGCCCTGGCATTGAGCTTCCGGCGTAGGGAACCAACCCCAGTCTCCCATCTCACCGACACAGCGGAGCAGGGTTACGGCTATCGTATTGCGCCCGTCGCGCAGAATTTCATATTCATTCAGCCCAAGATTGGCTACCGCAAGTCCTGCGCCTTCTTCCGCCACATCCACGAAAGCCTGCTGATGTTGTGTATTGCTGGGGTTCAGCCACTCCGGCGCCGGCTCGTTCGGGCGTTCGGCCAGCTCGAACATGGAATCGGCGCGGTGGGTGGACGCGGCCAGATCGGTCGGGAACAGCATCCGCAACCGGTGGTCCTTCACCGTATTGCTGATGAAGCTTTCGATCTTCAGGCCTTTGCCGCCCTGCTCCAGCCTCAGCACCGTGCGCAGCTTAAGCAGCACACTTGCTGCCGAGCGCCGCGCCTGCCGCTCGGGATAGTAGACCAGCGAACGCTGTTCATCTTCCAGAAGGGAGTCGGCTGAAGCCGGAATTACCCACTCATGGGTAATTTCTACGGAAGCCCGGTACGGCGTGTCTTCAATCACGCGGATGCCGGCTGATAAGCCCTGGGTAGTGAGCGGCGTTTCACCTGCCGGCTGTCTGAACATATATTCGTTGCCGATATCGCCGGTATTCTCATAAATGCCAAGATCACGGTACACCTTGCCGCTCGGCTTGTGCGTCAGCGCAAAGGAACCGTCCGCCATGATCTCTACACGCAGGTTTGCGTTTTCCAGCACCTGTTCTCCTTGGAGCAGGGAGACCTTTTCGGTAAGAGGTGAACCTTTGCCCTCTTGAAGGCGTACCCATGCGTAGCTGCGCCAACCCAGCGCCGGAACTTCCGCAGCCTCAAAGGTCAGCTTTACCTTGCGGCACATGTACGGCTGCCGGAACCTGTCGTCCGGCAGATCATAGCCAAACGACAGGCCCAGATCCTCGACGGTGCAGGGGATTTCTGTCCCCCGTTCGTTGATCAGTACCCGGCCGTCCAGGTCTGCCGCTTTCATCCGGTTGGCCGTTACTTCCAGCGGCAGACCTTCCCGCAAATACAGGCGGGCAACGTCCAGCTCCACGCTCACCGTGCCCGTACGGCTCCAGCCGCTTGTATTGACCGCTACAAGCGGCAGGGCGTCTTCGCCAAACCCGGAGAACAGGGAAGTGTCAACCGCTTGGGTGATGGTTTGCATGCTGCCCTCCACAATGCCTTCGGCGATGTGGCGGCTTTTGTCAAAGCGGGTCACCATCTCGCGATGCACTTCATCCACGCTGCAGCCGCAGATCGAATCATGCGGATGGTTCTGCAGGAGTGTCTTCCAGGCGTAAGTAAACAGATGATGCGGATACTCCCCGCCGTGCAGCCTGGCGATGGAAGCTAGCGGTTCCGCCACCTTCTCAAGCAGCGCCTGGCCGCGCTGGTTCATCTGCTTCAGGTACACCCGGGCCGAAGCGGTATTGACCAGCGTCCCCCAGCCATCGGTGCGCTGGCTCCGCAGCTCGCCCTTGACCGTGGAGAGGCCACGGTCAAGGGCAGCGGCTGCCACAGCCCCGACATAGTCCGCAAAGTTGGAATGGACAAAAGCCGTCTGCGGATACAACCTCTGCGCTGTACGGATCGCCTCCGGCAAATCGGTTTGCAGCGGCTGATGATCGCAGCCGTTCATAAACAGCAGTTGATCCGTAGCTGCGAATCGTTCGGCGTCGGCCAGCTTCCGGTCCCAGAATACCTTCGCCTCCGCCGGATCGACCGGAATCTCATTGCCGTTCGAATACCAGTTGGCGAACAGGATGCCCAGCACCTTCGAGCCGTCCGGCCCTTCCCAGAGCAACTCAGAGAAGGAGGATTCATAACCGTCGTCGGAAACGGTGTTGTTGAATCCCGTCGGCTTGACCCCGCGCCCGAAGAATGCGTTAGTAATTCCGGCCTGCACCATGAGCTGGGGAATTTGTCCGGTCAGGCCAAAGGTGTCGGGAAAATAACCAATCCGTGAAACTTCCCCATACACGCGGGCGTCCTTATGGCCAATCTGCAGATTGCGCACATTGGCTTCCGGGCTGGTCAGAAAGGCATCCTGGAGAATATACCAGGGCCCGATAAAAATCCTTCCCTCGCGGATATGCCGTTCCAGCCTCTCCCGGTTGCCCGGGCGGACCTGAAGATAATCCTCGATAATGATCGTCTGACCGTCAAAGAAAAAACTTTTGAAGTCCGGGTCCTGCTCCAGTTTGTCCAGCAGGCTGTCCACAAGCTGGACGAGACGGATATGATGCCGCTCATAAGGCAAATACCATTCCCGGTCCCAGTGGGTATGTGAAATGATATGCGCCGTTTGTTGTTTGTTCAAGTGTGCTACACCTCAGCCTTCAAAGGGAATTCCTCCATATACTCAAGAAGCTCATCCACGGTGGTAAAGGCGAGTCCGGTCACGGTGTCGGCACAGCCGTAATAGATGGCGATCCGCCCCGTGGCCGAATCCGTCAACGCTGCGCAAGGGAAGGTTACATTCGGCACATCGCCCACACATTCATACAAGGTTTCCGGGCCGAGAATATAGTTGCGCGAACGTGCCTTTACCTTCCAAGGTTCGTCCAGATCCAGAAGCGCGCAGCCCATGCGGTAGACAAACCCGTTGCAGGTATTGATCACGCCGTGGTAGATCAGCAGCCATCCCTTGTCGGTCTCAATCGGAATGGGGCCCGGGCCGATTTTTTTGGACTGCCAGGCGGAAGCATCCCCATTAACGGTGCCCATTACATAGCGGTGCTTGCCCCAGAAGGTGAGATCAGGGCTTTCACTGTAGAAAATATCTCCGAAAGGCGTGTGTCCCGTATCACTCGGACGGCTGAGCATGGCATAATGGCTGCCGATCTTTCGCGGAAACAATACGCCGTTGCGGTTATAGGGCAGGAAGGCATTTTCCAGCTGGTGAAAGGTTTGAAAATCAAAGGTATAGGCAAGCCCGATGGTTGGCCCGTGATAGCCGTTGCACCAGGAGATGTAATAACGGTCATCAATCTTGCAAACCCGGGGATCGTAACGGTATTCCCGCGTAATTATTTCGGGGTCTCCTTGGAACACGATGGGTTCATGATTGATCTTCCAGTTCACACCATCTTCGCTGAAGCCGGCGAAAATATCCATGCTGACGGATTTGGAATCGCAGCGGAAGACGCCGGCAAACCCGTCCTTAAAGGGAATGACGGCCGAATTAAATACACTGTTGGAACTCGGTATGGCATTGCGCTCAATGATCGGATTGGCGTTATACCGCCATACGGGTGCATTTATGCCTGCCGGCTTATCCTGCCAAGGGATATTTGACAATTTGTCTCCAATAATTGTAGTCATGATCATGTCTCCTTTTCAGTTACAAGATTACAAGATTTCTTCTCTCAACGCCTGCCAGACCAATTGCGAGAACAGGCTGTTTGACCAGGCGAACCACTTACGGGTAAAGATATGCGGGTCATCTGCCAGGAACCCTTCATGCATGTATCCGGTATCGGCGTCGGTTGCTTCCAGCATATCGATCATCGCCAGCTTCTCTTCCTTGTTGTCCGCCGTTAGTCCCTGCATCGACAGCGCCATGTGCCAGATATAGCCCGGCGGTGTATGCGGACTGCCGATGCCTTTGGCAACTTTGCCTTCGAAATAGAAAGGGTTCTCCTTGCTGAGCGCGAAACGTCTCGTATTCTGGTATACCGGGTCGTCGTTCTTCACATAGCCAAGGTAAGGAATGGAGATCAGGCCCGGCGTTCCGGCATCGTCCATCAAGCTGTAGTTGCCGTAGCCGTCCGTTTCGTATGCATAAATCGGCCCAAATTCCGGATGGCGGTAGATGCCGTACAGCTTAATGCCATGGTCGACCTCCTGCTCCAGCGCCTTAAGCTCCGCCAGGAAATCCAGATCGCGGAAGACCCATTCGGCGAAATCCTGCATCTGCCGCAAGGCCACAACCGCGAACATATTGCCCGGAATGTTGTAATGGAAATCACAGGCATCGTCACTGGAGCGGAAGCCGGACCAGATCATTCCGGTATAATTGACCGGCATGCCCAGTCCGCCGTTGCGGATCGAATCCTCGGGAATCCCGTTATTGCGGGTGAAGCGGTACGGGGATTGATCGAAGTGATGCTGTTCCCGCTTGAACAGATCGGTAATGACCCGCAGCGCTTTTTTGAAATCCGCCGTGAAGAAGTCGGTCCGTTTCGTCTCTTCCCAATACGCATGGGCCAGCCGGATCACGAAACACAGCGAGTCGATTTCGAATTTGCGCTCCCAGACCCATGGCGACATCTCCGTCACATCTCCGGCATTCCAATGCCAATCATTCGCTGTTTCATTAAACGCATTGGCGTAGGGGTCGATCAGAACGTATTGAATATGGCGCTTGATCAGCCCGCTGATGATACGCTGGAGCTCGGGATCATTGCCCGCAAATGGCACATAATGAATGACCTGCTCGACCGAGTCACGCAGCCAGCTTGCCGGAATATCGCCCGTAATGACGAAGGTGGTCCCGTCCTCCAGCAGCTTGGTTGTCGTTTCCAGGGTGTTGGGAAAACAGTTGCGGAACAGCTGCCGCAGCTTCGGCCGGTGTGCCAGCTTCTGATCGGTTTCCGCCAGTACCGCCGCAATCGACGGAGGAAGCGGCAGCTCCGGCATCACAATATGAGGAAGTCTGAATTGTTCCAATATGAATCTCTCCTTCTGCCTAGTCTATGAATGAATGATTTTGATCGTCTTGATTTCGAAAGGAGTAAATTCCAGTTGGAGACTCCCTGCTTGTTCATGAAGTACCTCTGTTTCTTCCTCCAGCGCATTGGACAGGCATACCTTCGCATGCGGCAGCGGCCAGCTGATCTCCACCGTTTCACGGCCACCCGCCGATTCATACAGCCGCAGAATGCTGCCGCTCCCGTCTTCCGACAATTTGACCGTATCCAGCACTACGTGATTCCCGTTGAAGCCGATCAAGGAACCCGAAGCCGGCAGCTTGCCTTCTTCTGGTGTACATGCAGCCGCATGTGCCGGAAGATTCAGCTCGGCAGCCTTGCGCAGGGTATGGGCTTCACGCCAATCTCCCGCATGCGGGTACAGTGAATAGGTGAACTCGTGAGTGCCAATATCCGCCGTCTTATCCGGCCATCTCGGCGCGCGCAGCAGCGACAGCCGAATCGTGCTGCCCTGTACGTCATACCCGTATTTGCAGTCGTTCAGCAGACTGACGCCGTAGCCATGCTCCGCCACATCCACAAAACGATGCCCGCACACCTCATATTGCGCCTGTTCCCAGCTTGTATTGCGGTGTGTCACCCGTTCCAGCGCACCGAATGGGATTTCATAGGTCGCCTTGCTGGCCATTACATCGATCGGGAAACCAACCTTCAGCAATTTATGGGCTTCGTTCCAGATCACTTTGGTCTTGAAATCAATCCGCGGATCTTGATGGTACAGAACCAGTTCCTGCTCGATTTCGGATTGGCCAATACTCCAGCGGAAGCCCAGCACATCACAGACTTCCCCTGAGGAGATCAGCTCCTTCTCCAGCAGAACGGCCTCTCCGGCCGGCTGCTGTTCGTAGCGGCTGTCAATGTCCCAGGCGTCCCATAGAATAGGACGGTCATGGAAGAAGTGAAAGCGGTTGGCCTGCTCTCCCGGTTTGACAATCTCACGCCCAACTTGTTTATCGTATAGACTGACGATTTCCCCCCGTTCATTGAACTTCAGGCGATAATATGCGGTTTCCCAGCTATCTTCAAAGGAAGCTGCGCAGTTCCGGTCGATTTCCGCTGACTGGTCTACTTCTCTCAACCAGACCGTCTTGTACCCAAACGGGGGAACTTCAGGCACACGGATACGAAGGATAGTTTTAGTATCAATGACGAGGGTCTCCGATTCCAGCTTGGTTCCATCCTCCTGATAGGCGGACAGGAAGCTGGCTTCCTTGATCCCAGTCTGTATGTCAACAATCATGTCCCGCTGCCAGCCCAGACTGTTCAGCACCACATACGGGGTGCCCTCCCCGCGTGTATTGATACCGGCAATCACCGCTTCCATAGCCAACTCCAGGCTGCCTTCGCCTAGGCTGAAAATGCTGCGGTACTCCTTCTCCGAGGTCTGATAGACCTCTGGAATGGATGAGCCCGGGATAATATCGTGAAACTGGTTCAGCAATATCAGCTTCCAGCCCTTATGCAGCGCACGGCCCACTTCTCCGGACTGGTCCGGCTCAAGGAGGCTGCCTGCCAGTGTCTGCCACAATTCCGCTTCCCGGTACAGAATTTCAGCTTTGCGGTTATTGCGCTTATTCCGGGAGTGTGTCGTATACGTTCCACGGTGCAGCTCCAGATACAGGTCTCCCTGCCAAGAAGGTAGCTCCGGCCGGGCTTGCTCAATTCCCGCGAAAAATCCGGCCGCGGTGCTATAAGCTGAAGCTGGCTGACCTACCATCAGCTCGGAACGGTCAATATATTCCAGCATCTCTCTAGTAACCCCGCCGCCTCCGTCGCCATGCCCGTACAGCAGCATTTGCTCGCTGTGGGCTGACTTTTCACGGTAAGACTGCCAGTGGTCATGGATATCCTTAGGCAGGGTGTTCTCATTCACACCATGGTTCATATAAGAGAGCATCGAGGTGCCGTCAATACCGACCCAATGGAACAAATCGTAGGGGAACAGGTTCGTATCATTCCAGCCGAGCTTGGTCGTCATGAAATAACGCACTTTGCCGTGTTTCAATATTTGCGGCAGCGAAGCGCAATAACCGAAGGTGTCCGGCAGCCATTCAATCTCGGAGTGTTGTCCGAACTCCTCCTGATAGAAACTCTGGCCGTAGAGCATTTGACGCATCAGGGATTCGCCGCTGGGAATGTTCAAATCCGGCTCTACCCACATGCCCCCTACCAGTTCCCAGCGTCCTTCCCGAATCCGCTCCTTCACTTTGCTGTACAGTTCAGGATCATTCTCTTTCAGATAAGCAAAAAGCTGGGGCTGGCTCTGGGCATAGCGGTAATGCGGATATTCCTCCATCAGCGAATGCACTGTCGAGAAGGTCCGGCTGGCCTTGCGGACGGTTTCCCGCTTTGGCCACAGCCAGGCGATATCAATGTGCGACTGCCCTACCATATGAATCATGCCTTCACTGTTGCCGCCGATTTTCCGGACACTTTCGATCAGTGCTTGTTCGATGCCGCCGATCAGGCTGCCGTCCTTTACCTCTTCAAGGTGCAACAGGACAAATGAATCCATGGCCCGGTTCAGCGCCTCCATTAAGCGGGCACGCCGGAAATCCTGCTCCGGCAGCAGCAGCGCCGAATCACGGATTACGGTCGCAGTATACATTAAGGACTGCACAGGCCGGTTAACCCTCACCAGCGTGGTGGTGATGGAACGGATCGGCGGCTGTATTACCGCCTGCTTGTTCAGCGGATCGTCGGGCTCCGGAATGGGATCATACAATTCAATCTCCAGCTTCGGACTTCTTCCGGCCACCTCCGGATTCAATGTTGCGAAGGTATGGTTGCGGTCCAATCCCTGCCAGGACCTTCCGTTAAGGCGCAGCAGGCCTTCTCCGCCGGATTGGAAGATGAGTCCGATTCCCTTTGCGGGCCATTCCGGAGGGATTTCCAAGGTGGTGCGGAGAATATACGTCGTCCCCTGCACACTGGGAAACAATCCAAAGGATTCACTGCCCGGGAACACCTGCAGCGTGTCATAATCTCCCGGCTGCCGATATTCCGTTGAGTACACCTGCCAATCCTCAATGGCCTTGTATTCAAGCCATTGCCGCTCAGCCAATTCGCGGATAAACCGATTGATTCGTTCCATGTCTATTCCTCCACCACCGCAAGTTCAATATTGAGCGTATCGTTGACATTTCTGCCAACTCCAATTCTGAATATTCCCGGTTCAACCACTGGTGTGTACTCCGGTCCGATATAGCTCAAGTGCTCGGCGTTGACCGTAAAAGCAACCACTTGCTTTTCACCCGGCTCCAGGCAGATTTTGCGGAATCCTTTCAATTGCTTGGCCGGTCGGGTTACCTTGCTGACAAGATCAGAAATATACAGCTGAACCACTTCCGCTCCGCTACACCGGCCGGTATTTTCCACTTCCACCGTCACTTCGGCAGTCCCGTCCGCGTGAATAACAGCGGGCTCTGCCCGCAAATTCGTATAACTGAATTCGGTGTAGCTTAGCCCGAAGCCGAAGGGATATTGCGGCTGCGAATCTGCCTCCAGATAACGTTTGCCGCGGGACCGTTTGCCCAGATAGTGAACGGGAAGTTGCCCTGCATCCTTCGGGACGGATACAGTCAGCCGCCCCGAAGGGTTCACATCGCCGAATAGAATATCCGCGATAGCATGGCCGCCTTCCTGTCCCGGATACCAGGCTTCAAGAATCGCATCCGCCTGCTCATCTATCCACGGCTCGGCGATGGGCCGGCCATTGATATAGACGACCACTATAGGTTTGCCGAGAGATTTCAGCCGCTTCACAAGTTCCCGTTGAACACCGGACAGTTGAAGCGACATCCGGTCAATGCCTTCACCGCAGTCCATGTCGCTGAGTACATTGTGCGTAACCTTGGAGGCTCCGGTTCTTAAATCAATACTTCCTTCGCCAAAGTCCCGGGCGCTGGACCCGCCCAGTGCGAGGATAATCGTATCCGCCCCGGCCGCCGCCTCCACTGCAAAGTCAAAACCTTCGGTGGAATGGTCTTTGATACGGCAGCCCGGCGCGTATCTTACCCGCTCCGGCTCTGCCGAGAGCTTATGCCGGATGCCATCCAGAACGGTTGCCACTTTGGATGGAGGCTGCGGCGAGGTGTAATCGCCGAGCTGATTATAGCCGGCATCAGCGTTGGGTCCGATGACAGCGACCGTGCCTCCGCGTTTGGACAGCGGAAGGACACCGTTATTTTTCAGCAGCACAATACCTTCTGCGGCGATCGTACGCGCCAAACCGGCATGCTCTGGACTGCCAATGACCCGCTCCGCCCGATCAGGATCGGCGAACGGCTGTTCAAACAGGCCCAGCCGGAATTTCAGGTCCAGCACACGGGCAGCGGCTTCATCCAGCAGCGACTCTTCCAGACGGCCGGAAGTGACGGCCTGCAGCAGATGACGGCCAAACATCTCGCCAGACATCTCCATATCAATACCGGCCCGAATGGCCTGCACAGCAGCCTCTTCACCGTCCGCTGCCGTATCATGGCCGGAAGCCAGCATGTCAATGGCACCGCAATCGGTGATGATCATGCCGTCGAATTCCCATTCTCCACGCAGCACGTCCCGCAGCAGCTCAGTATTGCTGGTGCAAGGCACTCCATCAATTTCGTTGTAGGCAGGCATGATTGACACGGCACCGGCTGCGACTGCCTTGCGGAAGGGATACATATCCACTTCCAGAAGCTCTCTCTTCCCCATATGCACGGGACCTGCATTCCTGCCGCCCTCCGAGCTGCCATAGGCAACAAAATGCTTCAGCGTAGCGCCAACACTGGATTCGCTATCCAGTGCATCGCCCTGCAGCCCTTCAACGGAAGCGGCGGCGAACTCGCCGATAAGATAAGGGTCCTCTCCAAAACATTCCTCGGTGCGGCCCCAGCGGGGATCACGCACCACATCTAGCACCGGCGAATACGTAATTGTTCCGCCTTGGGCGCGGGTCTCCAGCGCGGTTACCCGGCACATCTCCCTGTATAAATCGACATTCCAAGTGCTGCCGAGAAGCAGCGGAACGGGAAATACGGTTGCGCCAATAGCCATATGTCCATGGGAACACTCTTCCCCGATCAGCATGGGAATTCCGAGCCGGGAATGCTCCAGCACATAGCTCTGAATGGCATTTACCGCCTCGGCCCCGGCACGCGGGCTCAGTCCTGTCTCCAGCGTAACACCGGTCCAGGGGTCGGCCCGCAGGGTTCCGTACAAGGAGCCGATGCCGCCTTCCCGGACTTGACGTTTAAAGCTTTCGTCCAGCTCTACTCTGCCTTCTGTATATTCATAGGTCTGCCAGCCGAAAAGTTGAATCAGCTGGCCCACCTTCTCCTCCAGCGTCATCAGCCCCAGCAGGTGCGCTGTCCGCTCCTTAATCGGCTTCGTACGGTCTTTGTAAATCATTTTGTCCCCACACCCGCTCTCCTGTTCTGTCTTATTCTTTAACTGCACCTACGGTAAGTCCTTGGATGAAATAACGCTGGAAGAATGGATATGCAAAAATGATCGGACCTGTGGCAAGCACCACCATGGCCATACGCGATGTATCCTGAGGCATCGACCGCAGCGCCTCCAGACTTAGCGAACTGTTTTGCGAGTTTTGCAGGATAAATTGCATGCTGGTCTCAATCCGCATCAGCATCGACTGCAGCGGCACCAGATCGGGATTATCAATATAAAGCAAGGCGTTGAACCAGTCGTTCCAGTACCCGAGCGTGCTGAACAGTGCAATCGTAGCCAGACCGGGCAGCGACAGCGGCAGAACAAGGGTAAGGAACACCCGGAATTCGCCGGCCCCGTCGATTTTCCCGGACTCAATAATGGCATCCGGCACGCTGGTGCTGTAGAAGGTACGCAGAATCATAATATAAAAGGCATTGACGGCCAGCGGCAGAATCAAAGCCCAAATGCTGTCCTTCAACCCAAGAAACTGGGTCACGACAATATAGGTTGGCACCAGCCCCCCGTTAAACAGCATCGTGAAGAAGGCGAAGAACGCGAAGAAATTGCGGTATTTAAAGCTTTTACGTGAAATGGCATAGGCGTACAGCGCAATAAACAGCAGGCTGACAATGGTACCGATCACCGTTACAAAGATAGTCACCCCGTACGAACGGAGTAAAGTGTCACCTGAATCAAAGATATATTGATAGGCACCAATGCTCCATTTAGAGGGGATTAACTTGTAGCCCTCCCGGGCAAGCGCTCCTTCATCGGTGAACGAGATGATCACCACAAACAGAAACGGAAAAATACAAAGAAAAGCAAAAGCGCCGGCAATGCAATTAAAAATGATGTTCCATCCTTTAGACAGCTCATGGAAGTTGCGCGCTTTAGCAGGATTTACAGACATAGGATTCCCTCACTTTCCTTCATTGACCTTTCATTAACCTAGAATAAGGCACTGTCCTTATCGAATCTCCGCACGATGTAATTGGAGGTAATGACCAGAACAAAACCAACCACTGATTGATACAAGCCCGCAGCTGTGCTC
This sequence comes from Paenibacillus sp. IHBB 3054, assembly GCF_051594305.1. Taxonomy (NCBI): domain Bacteria; kingdom Bacillati; phylum Bacillota; class Bacilli; order Caryophanales; family Paenibacillaceae; genus Paenibacillus; species Paenibacillus sp. IHBB 3054. The sequence goes on from NZ_JBOFBG010000015.1 coordinate 93,478, forward strand.
ATGCCGATCTCACCGGTCGTCTTGAGTCCGCGGTACACATACGTATCGATAACATTGGTCACGCTGTAGAGCGTCCCCGAATCTCTTGGCACTTGATAGAACAGTCCGAAATCCGCATAAAAAATCTTCCCGATCGCAAGCAAGGTCATAATGGTGATAATCGGACTGAGTAGCGGGAGCGTGATGTTGCGGATCTGCTGGAATTTGCTTGCTCCGTCGATCATCGCCGCTTCGTACAGTGACTTGTCAATGCCCATGATCGCGGCCAGATAGACCACGCTGTTATACCCTACTGCCTTCCACAAGTACACGAAGATAAGAATGAAAGGCCAGTATTTCGATTCCGAATACCATGAAATGTGGCTTCCGAATATTTCGTTCAGCAGTCCCCGCTCCGAGCTAAGGAAGCTGAAAGCAAAATAACCCACGACCACCCAGGACAGAAAATACGGCAGGAACATTCCCGTCTGATACAGCTTGGCCAGCTTTTTATTGGCAATCTCAGAGAGCACTACCGCCAGCAGCACCGATAAGATCAGTCCCACCACGATAAAAGCCATATTATACAACAGTGTATTGCGTGTAATCAGATACGCATCGTTCGTGGTGAATAAGAACTTGAAGTTATCCCAGCCAACCCACTTGCTGTTAACGATGCTGGCAAAGAACCCGTCCCGGCTGAAACGGTATTCTTTAAAGGCAATGACCGTTCCGATCATTGGCAGATAGGAGAAAAATAAAAACCATAACGTGCCCGGAAGAACCATGAACAGCAGTACTTTATTTCTCACAACATCTCGGGTTGTATTTCGAATTTTACCCATAATACTTATTCCTCCTATCCCGCAAAGATCAATGTCTTCATAATCAAAAGACCGGGCTAAGTCTAATCACCCGCCCGATCTTGAATAAGTTTCTACTTATTGTTCGCTGCTTTCCAGGCATCAAGCTGTGTTTGAGCTTCAGTGATAATTTTATCCAGTCCGGCAGCCTTGAACTTTTCATTGGCTTTGGCCAGATATTCTTCCGGATCTACCGCTCCCGTCATGAGCGGGGCCCAGAATTCCTCTTTAACATTTTGTACCGCCGCGATTTCATTAGTTATTTTCGACGTATCGAAGTTGAACCCGAGCAGCGGCGCGTTAATGCCGGCATCGTTAAATTTCTTGAACTCTTCCCATTTGTTCTCAGGGTCGCCCTCGTTCAAATAGTTGATCATGATGTTGCCGAGTGAAAAAGTAGGCATATCATAGTTCTTCGCATCCGGCAGATTCTTGACCATGTTGTCGCCGACCTTCTCGTAATGCACGCCTTCAATACCGGAATCAATCATATTGCGCAGTACAGGGTCTGTGTTCAACAGATTAAGGAATTCCATCGCTTTCTCAGGATGTTCGGAGTTGGCGGAGATGGCCTGCATGGAGCCCATGACGGACCAGTTGTAGATGTAAGGCTGACCGGCTGGAGTGGAGACTACCGGATAACCGTAGCTTGCGGACCACAGATTGTCGGCCAACGGCTGGGTAGCCGCCCGGTCCGTGAACCATTTGCCTGATTTGTACAAGTCATCAACCGATGAGGTGGTTGCTACTTCTGGAGAGATATAGCCTGCCTTATAGAATTTGCGAACCGTTTTAAGGGCTTCTTTAATTTCAGGAGATTCCAGGATATTTACAACCTTGTAGTCCTTGGTGTCCATATATACGGCCATAGGCATTTTCTCGATAATGTAATCGAAAGGCATGACCGGCATAAAGTCCTTGACCATTGCGTATGGAGTCACTTCCGGTTCATTTTCCTTGATCGTTTTCAGCAGAGGCTCCAGACCTTCCATAGTTTTCACGTTGGTGATATCCAGCTTATATTTGTCCAGCAATTCTTTATTGAAGCGGAATACCTCTTGTGCCGGAAGCTCTTTATTCGCCGGAACAGCGTAATTATGGCCGTCGACTTTGGAGCCTTCAAGGAAGGCGGGATCAATCGTATCCTTAATACCTTTTCCTTGTTTATCCAGCAGTTCATCCAGCTGCATAAACGCACCTTTACGTGCATTCTGCACATAATCAAAAGCCCAGGAACAAGTAAACAGAATATCCATAGGCTCGCCTGAGGCGACCATGACTTGCATTTTTTGCGTGTAATCCCCGAAATCAATCATTTTCATATCAATTGTTGCATTGATTTTTTCGAGCGTGTATTTGTTAACTTCCTCAAGCACTTTGTCTAAATCCTTCTGCGGTGCTCCAATGGTATACCAGGTCAACTCTACGGGTTTCTCAGAACTTCCCGTTTCTGTCGCGGTGTTGTTGCCCGCCTTGTTCTCCCCATTGGTGTTAGTTGTTTTGTTGTTGTTATTGCCTCCGCAAGCGCTTAACGTTAGAGAAAGCGCTAACAACGATGTCAGCAATAAGGAGAAGCTTTTCTTTTTCTTGCTCATCTGCTGTACCTCCCTTTTTATTAGCTTGGGAATCCAGACTTACCTGTTATCACCGGCAACCTGTTTCCTTAAGCTCTGTCTCCATTTTATTGAATGAAAGCATTTTCAAATAGAAGATAAACTATATAAACTGATGTATAAAATAAAGAAATAAAGGGCAACCGTTAGAGCAGCCCTTTGAATTCAGTCGGAGAAATGCCTACATACTTTTTAAATTGCTTGTAAAAATAGCCCATCTCCCAATAACCTACATTTTTCGCGATTTCATGAACCTTGCAATTCGTCGTGCGAAGCTGTTCCTTGGCTTTCTCAATCCGGTAACGGTTCAAATATTCCGCAAAAGATTCACCGACTGCTTTATTAAATAGCTGCCCTAAATACACCGGATGAATATTGAACGAATAACCCAGCTTTTTCAGGGACAGATCCTCGCCATAGGATTTCTCGATGTAGTTCAGCACCTGATTGACCACCGGGCTTTTCACCTCGCGCTCCAGCAGCTCAATGACTTTTTTGGCCGTATTCTTCAAAGCCACAGACAGCGCCGGGAGGGAATTCGCCGTTCTGATGGAGGTCAATACATCCGCAATGAGCTCCCGCTCCATCTCGCTTCGGATATCCTTGATCAGCATGCGGAAATACAGATTCCAATCCAGTGCGATCTCCTGAAGCAGGTCAGGCGTGATCCCTTCCATCCGCTCCTCTGACAAATACGAGTCAATTCTCTCCATTAACGCTGGCGTATCCTTGGAGATGATTAACTTCGTATACTCGTTCCAGTCCTCCGGCAGGCTGTCTTTTAAATCTTTCTTGCGCTCCTTCAATTGTTCATAATAGATTAGCTTGCGCTCCGGATGGATTGTCAAAAATTCCAGCGCCTGTTTTGCTGATTCATAACTTAGGTGAGCAGCGTTTTCCGTCTCCTCTATCGCTCCAACAGCAGCGCGAATCCGCAGATCAGCAGGACAGGTGCCGATCATTCTCTTTAGAATGGCATCCATTTCCGCAGGCCCGGCGTCTTTGTCCTCAAAATTATGTACGAGTACAAAATCATTATCGGCGTCCCAGAAGGTGAAGAACCAAGGGTTGCTCTCAGCCAGCGCAGCGGTATTCACCTGAAATGATTCCGTTTCCATCTCTGTCTGAATCAAGGCTACTTGAATAAACCGCTTATTGATCGGCAAGCCAAGCAGCTGCAGCCGCTCCGACAGTTCGTTCCGGTCAATCTGATTCCGCATCCAGCGCAGCAGCATATTATCCTTGAGCACGGATGCCGTATACTGTGACCACTCCATATCTACTCTGGAGACATTCAGCTTCTCGACGACAGTTTCCAGGGTACTCTGGAATTCCGCCAGGTTAATCGGCTTGAGCAGATAGTTCTCAATTCCCAGAGACAAGCCCTCTTTGACGTACATGAATTCATCATATCCGCTGAGCACAATCACTTTTATTTCCGGGCGGAATTTCGTTACGGCACGAATACATTCCAGTCCTGACATCACAGGCATGGAGATATCGGTAATCAGAATATCAGCAGGCACTTCCCTAAGCATATCCAACGCTTCTTGTCCGTTCTCGGCTTGGCCGACAATCTCCAGCCCGAGCAGCTCCCAATCCAATATGTCGCGCAAGCCTGTAAGTATGAACGGTTCGTCATCCACAATAAACACCTTATACATGGTTCATTTCCTCCTCGCCGGGATAGGGATACGTAATGATGACTGTTGTACCCGCTCCCGCTCCTTCTTCACTCATAAGCTCGATGCCATAAGACTTTCCGTACATTAGCTTGAGGCGGTCATGAATGCTCCGCAGACCAAACGACTCCGATTCGGACACCCCGTCGTCTTGCTCCAGATCCAGCCGAAGCCGGCTCAGTTTCTCCTCCGCGATGCCCCGGCCATTGTCACTAACGACGGCACGGATTACTCCTTCCTGTGGATAGACGCTGATGTTAATCCAGTTATCCTTCTGCCCGGTCCGCATTCCGTGCAAAATATAATTTTCGATGACCGGCTGAAGCGTCATTTTTAGTACCGGCAAATTCTCCAGCTCCTTCTCGCATTCGATGGTATACGCGAAGCGGTCTGTGTAGCGGATCCGGAACAATTCCAGGTACATCTTGCATGCCTCCAGTTCATCCTTGAACGTATACCTGGCTTTGGGCCGGACATAGGATTTGAACAAGACGGACAGGCTGTAGATCATATCACCCACGTCTTTGGCTCCGCTGGAAACGGCACGCATGCGGATGACTTCCAAGGTGTTATAGAGAAAATGCGGGTTCACCCGCGCTTCAAGCGTAGCGATTTCGGTACGTTTTTGTTTGATTTCAGCTTTAAACACCTTATCAATATACTGGTTCAATTCGTCCAGCATATCGTTGAAGCTTTTGGCGATCTGTCCCAATTCATCTTCCCGGCTATCCGAGATTCGCGCATTGAGATCCCCGTTCTTCACCTTGCGGGTAAAGCGGATAATGCGATGTGTCCTTTTGGCGAAACTGGAAATGAACATAGCCGGCAATAATACCGCGAACAAAATGCATACGGCAGCTATGGTAATGATCGTATTGCGGGCACTGCTGTACGTTTCCTCAAGCTCTTGCTTGGAGATAAGGCTGACTACAGAATAACCGGCTTGGCTCTGGGTCAGGCGGGTAGCCACCATACCGTCAAGGGATATATCCTCATCGGAAGTCATTTCTTGCAGTTCCAGATATTTTTTACCGTATTCTTTGCCGGAGGTATCAAACAACACATCATTTTGAGCGGAAAGCACAAGAATGGTACCCTTGAAATCCTGCTGATAATTCTTCATGCTCTGCCAAATGGAAGCGGAATCAAAATAAACGAGCATCTGACCAATATTGCGCAGCGATGCCTTATTACTGATGGGAATACGCACCGAGAACATCGGCGACCGCTGCATACCGAGGCTCTTAAGCACCCAGATATTCGGAATGGAAACATTGCTGGCCTCATCCAGATACATCGTATCCGGGACAAACGAATGGGCGGCATTGGTTGACACCATATCAAACTGCCTGCGGTTGCTGTAAAAATACATTACCTGCTGGTTGGCGCTATACAACATCAAGCTTCTGATATCCGGGTCATCGTCGATTTTATTCTGAAAATATTGCACAACATCGGAATTCGACTCGTTCGAGATAAAAAAACGGTCCAGGCGGTGCTCAACATATTCGCCGAAAGGATTTTCCAGCAGAAAGGTGGTGTTGCTGGCCAGATCGCCATCCCGGTATACATCCCGCATGATGTCCTGGACGGATTGGTATTTGTGCTCCACATAGTTGCTGACGCTCTCCATCGTCTTTCGTTGAATATCCATCTGCCTCTGCACCGCAGATTGTGATATCAGCATCAACATGAGATAGGAAAAAACTATAATGCTGGCAACGAATATGCAGGACACAATCAGAATAAAACGCAAAAACAAATTATCTTTAAAATACCTGCGATACAGGGTTTCTCTCCGCATAAGCAACCCTCCTTGATCTATTGTCTATTGTCGAAATCAAGTATATCATGTCGTTTTTTCTGGAATACAGGAGAAATATACCTTTCTTTGATACTGAAGAGGCGCCCGCCTCCCCTTATCGAAGCCAGGGGGGCAAGCGCCTTGATGATTGCTTCAATTCAGAAAATCCATTCCCGTCAAAGGCAAGGTTCTATTTGCCTCGGAGATATAGCGGCTCTGAACGGTTGCCGCTGTAATCTTCCATAACCGCCGTTACCACACGCGCAGTTGATGTAAAGGAAAGGCTTGCTTTGGTCGTTCTTCCCCGGATAATCATTGGCTTATCACCTGAACTGTAGGTGGTGGGGAAGGATTTGGCTACACCGTCCTCATAAATGTAAAGGTAGCGCCAATCCCTGCTGTTTGGCATCGGCAGGTTCAGTGTATTTCCTGTCCATGACCAGTTCCCGGCATAGGGTTCGGAAATTGTATCGGTAAACCTGCCGTTATAAGTAACCGTATTCGTTTGCCCCGCCTTCAGAGTAACCGTAAACTCATCACCGTTAGCCGGCATTTGCCCGAAAGCAGCGGATGTGCTGCCCTCCGGCAATACCTTTTGCGCGGTTACGGGCTGCGGAGTCGAGATCTGGTTAATGGAATTCACAGTCACTGTAATACTGCCGGAAGACGGCTGCGGGTTCGTCCATTTGACAACGAATTTACCGTCAGCACCGACCTCTGTTCCGATGCCCGAGACTGCTGAATTCAGGTCAAAGGATACCGTTGCGGCTTCACCTTCCTGTCCGTCCGCTCCAACAGCCGCCACCTTAACCACTCCCGATTTGGCAGGCAGTTTTTTAATATAAAAGGTCTCGTCGTACTTTCCGCCCACATAGACATCATTCACATATACATTGTACTGCTTAACCTTCGAATAATCGGTATTGAGACTCCAGTTCATGTACATCTCATTCGTGTTGGGAAGCAGTTGGGTAATCTCCAGACCAGCCGGAGGGGCAGGCTTGACTGCCGAACCGTCATAAATCCGGATCTGACCAAGGTTCAACTGATAGTTGGTTATGGTTTTCTGACCCGGTGTGAAGACCAGTCCGAAAGCAGCGATTTTTTTGCCGGCATATGCGCTTAAATCCAGCTCTTTGGTCACCCAGCCCGCGGTTTTCTTTCCGCTGTCCGGAAGGGGAACTTTAACCACGACCGCCGGCTGATCCTCGAAGATGATGCCTGCTTGCGTTACAGACTGATCATCGGCAGAAGGTTTATTGTACGTGACCGACATTTTGGAGCCGGAGTTCACGCTCAGGTCGCTTTTGTATAAACGCAAGAAGTTTTCCTTGGAAAGATTACCGTTCACAGCCAAGGAACTCCCCCCGTTATAGCCTCCCAGCTGTTGATAGCTCAGGCGGTTTGTTCCCGAAATATCATATCCGGTACCGTAGTCGTAATCAACCGTTAACCGGTTGCCTTTGGTGTCCTGCCACCACTGCCAGGTTACCGGCACATCCTGCAGACTCATATTGGACCATTCATCAGGATTCGAGATCTTTCCGTCCACATAATAGGACAGCCCGTGCCCGGTGTTGAAATTGGTGTAGAAATTGGAATTCTTAAGCACAGAACGTTCCGAGATGACCGAAGCAATCCCCGGCCAGTATCTGTTGTCCGCGTAAACATCCGCAACGGTGTTTGTTGCCGATTTCGCCGTGTTTTTCGGGTCCACATTCGGACCGGACCACCAGAGCTGCTCCCGAAGGTTGGTCATCCATTGATAGTTGTTCTCCGACCGGTGCGAAACCGGCCAGGATAGTCCCATATCCTCATCCAGACCGGCATGGACGAAATCCGCCCCTAGTGTGGCAAGACTTAGGCGGGGAAGGCCGTTGTTCAGCTTATTATTGAGCGCCGTCCCTTGAACACTTTTAAACCGGTCTCTGCCTGCTTCCAGACCGGCAAAACCGACATCGAACAAGTTGAAGTTAGTTCCGGCCGAACTATTCAGTTTATTTAAGTACGCAGCCGCACTGTTAATCTGTGTATTTCCGACGCCATAATCAAAGAAATAGGAATCTGCAACGTTCTCACCGGCTGCTTTGTCGTACAGAAAGGAGATGTTGTTGTCATTGATCGTTCGGGCAAATTCATTTTTACCTGTGGATGAATTGAGGGAATCGTACCATTGTATATACAGCCCGTTTTTTTGGAGCGTCTTCACAAAAGCGATGTAATCCGAAATGTCTGCTGGCGCTACATTGTTAGGGCTGATTTCCTCCTGATTGATGAAATAACCGTCATAGCCGAAGTAATGCGCCATTTCGATCAATTTCTCAGCCACCGGAAATTTCCCGGTAGGATCCTTTACAAGCATTTGCTTGTAAGTCTGCTGTCCCCGGTCATTGTCAGAGAAAAATATCCCGGCCAGGGACATCACCCCGTTTTTGTGCGCCGCATCGGTATAGGTCGGGTTGGGAATATTCAATATTCCGAACTCAAACCATTTCTGCTGCCAGTCTTTCTGCGCCAGCTCGTCGTAATATTCTGGCGGTGTATAGGCAGTCGCCGTGCCATGCCAGTAGGAATAATAATCAATATATTGCCAGTAGTTGAAGTGATACTGGGCAAACTTGTTGGTATAAGGGGCATTCTCGATAAAGGCATTGCCATAGTCCCCGGCGACTGTAATCATTTGCACCTTAGGATCAAGTCTGGGATTAGCCTGTGTAGCGGCAAATGGAGCAATACGCTGCTGCAGGGGCACCCGGGATCTGAGAAGCGCTGCATAAGGATCTGTTTCAGGACTCCAGTCCGCGATTTGATTGCTGGTATAGCCGTGAACACTCGGTTGATTCTTGCCATGAGCGCTTTCATTCTTGAACGGCCATGTATCTCCCGCCAAGGCAGTTTGCGGCAGCAAAGTAACCAGAAGCGCTGCGCCTACAACCGCCGAAGTCAGTTTTTTGAGCTTTTTTGTTCGGGCATAAGATACCATTGTCCACTCTCCTCATTTTGGTTTAATCCTTGGATCACCTAATTCAGCAATGGTGGAATTGCAAGCGCATTCACAATAGCCTGAACCTTATCACCTCTTTTTTAGATTTGATGCACATCTAATATAACGAATATAATGTTGAACCCCATAGGAGATAAATTAAAGATGTACTAGACAAATTAAAGGAAAATAATCTCTTGGGGACACATTGTAATATCCGGAATCATAAAAAACAGCCCAACCATTCACTTTCATCACGAATGATTGGACTGCAGCTATAATTATTGACCCGGTAAATCTAAAACATGATTTTCAGTTTCCATCTCATGCACCAATATCCACATATAATACAGGGACTTGGCGGCTTTCCCGCGCGTAACCGGCAGCTTGCTCCAGGTGGACTTTAATGGCTATCGCGATACCCTTCCACTTCAAGCGAGGCCAGTAAAAACGGCGCCACTCCCATAGCGGCATCAGATACCATAGCCTCGGAAATGTAGTAATCGTAGGAGCCGTTGCGGTCCTTGCTCAAACCCGCTCCATGGCAGATCTTGTGCAAATGAACACCCTGTTCGTCCTCTGAGGTCAGATGGGCCAGGATGCCTTCATAACCTTGGAGCATGACGTCTTTAAAAGAAGGTTCCAGATAGCGCAGCCTCAGCCCCTTGGCCATCGCATACACAAACATGCAGGAGCCGGAGGCTTCGAGATAATTGCCCTTCCGTCCCGCCTGATCCAGTACCTGGTACCAGAGGCCGGTCTTTGAGTCTTGAACCTCTGCTAGTGCGCCGCACATCCGCTGGAAGATCCCGATGATCGTTCCCCGCTGCGGATGGGTAACCGGGAAATGCTCCAGGCAGTCCACCACAGCCATCGCATACCAGCCCATCGCCCGGCTCCAGAAATGGGAGGACAAGCCGGTGGACGAGTCGGCCCATTCCTGCTCCCGGGATTCATCCCAGCCGTGATAGAGCAGACCGGTACGGGGATCGCGGGTTCTGCGCTCCACCAGCAGCAGCTGATGGGCCGCCTCATCAATCAATTCAGGGCGCTGAAAAACTTTGCCGTATTCGGCAAGGAAGGGTGATGCCATATAAAGCCCGTCCAGCCACATCTGGAAAGGATATACCTTCTTATGCCAGAATCCGCCTTCGGAGGTACGGGGATGCCCGATAAGCTGCGCAGCCAGCAGGTGTGCTGCTTCGGCGTAACGCGTCTCTCCGGTTTGCTGATACAGCCGGAACAGATTTTTCCCCTGGTTGATCTGGTCCAGGTTGTATTCTTCCAGCGTATAGGAACGGATCGAGCCGTCCTCCCTGATGAAGCTGTCCATATGCCGCGTCATAAACGAGAGATATTCAGGCTCTGCGAGCTGGACTCCGGCACGTGCCATAGCCATCAGCAGCATGCCTGGGACATAGGCCCAGCGTTCCAGCACGTATTCGTTCTCCCCTTGCCCGTTGCAGGCTCCGAGAATTGTATCCGCGATTTTACGGGACCAACGTCCGGTTGTTGCTTCAGTTATACTCATCGCTATTCCTCCTGTCGCTTGTCTATCCAGTTAAGTTTGACTTTCAGTACCGGCAAGCTGCTTCAGAAGCCAGGCAAATGCCGGTTCACCGTGAATCTCATGCCCTCCTGCAAAAAAGTCCGCCTCGGCCTGACCGCCGCTGCCCGAGGCAGTGTAAATCTGCTGCAGTCTGGCCAAAGCCCGCTTTACTCCGTCCGGGCCAAACAGATGATCAGCGTCTCCCGATTCCAGGAATAAGCCGCGCGGCGCAATCAGGCCCAGCAGATCCGGCATTTCCGCCTCCAGCAGAATACCGGGAATATAATTATCCAGGCAGTGATTCCGCGTCAGAATGCTGTCCGCGAACGTATTGGCATACCCGCTTACAACTGCACAGGCAATCCGTTCGTCAAGCGCAGCGGTGAAACCTGCTACCAATCCGCCGCCGGAAATGCCCATAATTCCGATTCGTTCGCTCCTAACCTCTTCCCTTGTCTGCAAATAATCCAGTGCCCTCATGGTTTCGTAGATACGGTAGCCGGCCATTGTCTGACCCGCCATCAGCAGTGCCGAGGACAGGCGGAAGCAGGAATTGCGCCCGGGCTCACCGCTGGCGAGGTCCTCCACAAGGCGCCTGTCGCCAAATCCTAGTAGCTCGGGTGCGGCGACTACGAACCCCCGTTTCACCAGTGAAACGGCAAAATCCTTATGCAGCCCCGGATCCCCTTCACGATCCGAGCCATCCGGCTGCAGGCCGGTGATCTCCCGGCTTCCGTAGCCATGACCATGAATGGCAAGAACTGCGGGCGCGGGAGAAGACATCGGCTGCTCCGGGATCAGAAGATAGAGCGGCATGCGCAGCCCTTCATAGGTAGTGATCTCGATCCGTTCCCTTGTATACCCGTTACAGATCGTCCGTTCCATAAGAATGGGCTGAAGCTGGGCGGGCCTCTCCGGGAACCCACCCAGCCGTCTGGCGAGGCCTGCCGCCAGCCCGGCCCGCCATTGCCCGTAGGGAATGTCCGTACGGAAAGCGGAGCTGTGCGGTGCGGAATCGGTCAGCTGTTTCATGTATTGTTCCAGTGGTTCCATCCGAAGTTATCCTCCTCATCCAATCCGCAGTGTGCGGATAGCTTAATAACCTTCGGGATGCCAGCCGTCCAGCACGGACAGCACCCTATACTCCGCAGCTTCCTCTGCAGTCAGCTGCCGGGACCACGGCGCTCTTGCTGCTGGATTCGCCCCTGTTCCGCTGCTGCTGAATTCTTCATACCGGCTGCTCTTCTCCCGGTCCGGCTGTCCCCAATTATGCCAGCCTTCCCCGATGACCGAACCATCCATGACCGTGCGGATGAAGGCAACATGCGCAAAAGGCCGCCAAGGGCGTCCAAGATACACTTCGCTTACCCCTTCGCCGCCGGTAATTTGACAGTCCAGGAACACATAACCGAACGGGGCGCCCTCCGGTGTGGAAGCAGCAGTAATATAACCTCTGGAGCGCTTATTGTGCAGATGGCAGTGATCAAATAAAGCCGTGGCTGCACCAAAAATATAATCCACATCGCCTTCGATATAACATTCGTTATAATATTGTCTGCCCTGTCCGGTATAGAGCGTATCCTGATCGCCCAGCAGATGCACCCGCCGGAACACCGCCTGCCCGGCATCGACGAAAGCCGCCACCGCTTGCCCGGTACCCGGGCCAGAAGCATTACGGATGGTCAGATTCTCGGCGGTGAAACCTTCGGCGAACACATTCAAGGTGCCGGTCCGGAAGGTGCCCAGCGGCTCTCCGTCCGGGCCCAGCGTATGGGCATTGTCAGACCAGGTGATGACGGTGGAATGGGAATCTTCCCCCAGCAGCAGAATCGACGGCGCATCCTTATCCACCGTTATTTTCTCCTCGTAAATGCCCGGTTTGATCCGGATCGTTACCTCCGAAGGATGTCCCTGTGGAATGGAATCCAGCGCTTCCTGCAGACTGGTGTACCCTTCATTGCCATTCTTCGATACTGTAATTAACATTTGCGGCTCCTTTCCTATCAGCCTGTGTTTATTCTATAATAACCGTAACGGTTCGAGAGAGATGAGGAAATTCATGAACAGCGTGAGCAGCCCCAATCCCAAATATCATATTGAAGAAGGCCGGTTCAGTATTCAGCATATGAAACGCAAGGGCATCACTGCCATGCCGCGCCCCCACAGCCATGAGCTGACCGAGCTGTACTACCTCACGGAGGGGGAACGGGTGTACTTTGTAGACGAACGGGTTGTGACGGTGCACAAGGGTGAGCTTATTCTCATTCAAGGCCGGGAGCTTCATGCCACCGCAAGCTCCGAAATCGCCGAGTTTGAGCGGGTACTGATTAATTACGACCCAGAGCTGCTGCCGTCCCTGCTGCGAAAGGAATCCAAATGGTTCCATAACCGCAGATACCGCCTGTTCCGGCTGACCCTGCGCGAGCAGGATGAGGTGCAGAGCCTGCTGAACCGGATGCTGGATGAATGCCGGCTCCAGAGAGCGTATTACGAAATCTCGGTAGTCACACTGTTCGCCGAGCTGATGATTCTGCTGCAGCGTTCAGAGAGTACATCTCAGACCGGCGGGACGAAACATCCGCTTCATCATCTGGTGACGGATGTCGCCACTTACATCCGCGAGCACTACCGTGAGGCGCTGACTCTGGAAGAGACGGCGGGGCATTTTTTCATTAGCCCTTCTTACTTGAGCCGGGTGTTCCATCGGCTGACGGGGTTTCACTTTCGTGAATACATCGTCCATATACGCATCCGGGAAGCTGAACGACTGCTTGCGGGATCTGTAGGCAAAATTCAGGAAATCGCCTCTGCGGTCGGATTCGAGCATCTCTCCCACTTCAATAAGACATTCAAAAAATCGACCGGGCTGACCCCGCTGCAGTATCGGAAAGAAGTCAAATCGCAGCCTTCGTCCCCATTCAAAGGATAACCATCATTCCACCATTTCCAGATCTTCTGATCGGAGAAGCGATACATTGCTGCATTGATGCATTTGCAGCTTAGGCAGCTTAGCCGTCTGTAGCTGGATACGGTCCAGCGAGAGACTGTCGGCATGCCTAAGAACAATTCCCCGCTCACTCACCGCATGGAAATTCTCGACGCTCAGTCCGGCGAGCGGCATCTCCGGCAGCCCATTCACGAGCAGTGCGGTTGCCGCTCCATGGCAGACAATGTTCTTCAAGGCAATATTCCGGAACTGCGGGGTTGCCTCGGTAACCGGGAAATGCTGCTCATTGTATCCTTCCGACCCTTCAACACCCTCATAGAACATGTGGAAAGACACGGCCTCATGGAGAATGCCGCTCATGCGGATGTTCTCTATGACAATATCCTCCACTACGCCGCCTCTTCCCCGGGTACTTTTGAACCGCAGGCCGATGTCCGTGCCGATGAACACACAGTCGCTGACTCTGACTGCATGCACACCGCCGGACATCTCGCTGCCAATTACTACTCCGCCATGCCCGTGATAGACCGTACAGTGACGGATCGTAATATACCGGCAGGGCATCCCCAACCTGCGGCCTTCTTCGTCTTTTCCCGACTTCAGGCAAATCGCGTCATCGCCCACATCGAAGCTGCAGTGCTCGACAAGAGCGTGCGTGCATGATTCCAGATCGAGGCCATCCCCGTTCTGCGAATACCACGGATTGCGCACCCGGATATTCCTCACGGTAATGTGCTCGCAGCCCAAGGGATGAAGACACCATGCCGGAGAATTCTGGAAGGTCGGCCCTTCCAGCAGCACCCGCCGGGAATTCCGCAGGCTGAGCAGCGCCGGACGGAGATACGCGCGGGCAGGCAGATATGCCTCCATACCCGTCTCCCCGCTCTTCCGCAGCATTTGGCAGACTGCCTCTCCCTCCATGGCTTCACGGGAAGGCCACCAGATTTCACTCTTGTAATCAAGCGCTCCCCCGGAGGCGGTCAGACTGTTCCACTGCAGCTCCGTCATCTTGAACCGCTTCACCGGACGCCAGCCTTCACCGCTGCCGTCGAAGATTCCTTCCCCTGTAATGGCCACATCACTCAGACCCTCCCCGTCCAGCGGAGCCTGGCAGCGCCAGCCGGACGTTCCCTCGAAATGGGAAGAGAGCAGCGGATACAGAGTGGGATCGGGGTCAAACAGCACTAGCGCGCCCCGCTCGGCACAGAGATTAATCCGGCTGCGCAGAGTAAGCGGCCCTGTGCGCCAAATGCCGGGAGGAATCACCACCTTGCCGCCTCCGGCAGCCGCGCAGGCGTCCAGTGCGGCCTGAATGGCGGAGGTACACAGCGAAAGTCCGCCGTCTTCCGCCCCATAATCTGTAATCGTAAAGATCCGTGCCGGAATCTGCGGAAGCTCGGGCAGGGCATAATCGACATTGTTGCGATTGCCACTCATTGAACTGTACCTCCCTATCTATTCGAGTCCTTCATAGCTGAACCAGCCAAAATCGGCGTAATTGGCGCTTTCCGCGCCTTGGGAACTGGCATACATGCCGAGATAGGCCCCTGTAAAACCGCCCGCCAGATCTGTGCTGAGCACTGTTCCATCCGCTTTCCCGCATAGTCCTGTCCACTTGTCGCTTTCGGAGCTTCTATAATAGAAGCTGTAGTCCTGCCCCTTGGCTTCCACCTTCAACTGCACCTTGTCTCCCGAATAAGGCACCGAAGCAAGCAGTTGTTCACTGCTGCCGCGGCGTTCGATCAATTGCAGTGACGGCTGCCCGGCCTCCAGACCCAATTCACACCGGAAGTGGTAGTCCGCATTCTGGAGCAGCACAAGTCCGGCAACTTCACTTTCGGCGGCGGGTTGGAACGTCATATCCACCGCCGCCCTGAAGCTGAGATGCTGCTGGCGTCTTCCGACATAAGAGGGATTGCCGATTTCCGAGAGACGCTCCGGCTTCAGGCGCAGCCGCAGGAAGCCCGGATGATCACTCAGGCTCCAGAATTCACCGCGCGGCGTGCGCAGGAAGTTCCAGACCGGTGCCAGCTCTGCCCCTTCAAAATCATCGCGCACAGGCAGCTGCGGCCATGTCGTTTCCGGCAGGTCCGGAGCTGGCGATTCAAACTCCAGCACCCCTTTGCCGGGGTTCACCACAGGCCATTCATTCTCCCAGGCTACCGGTGTCAGGAACGTTTCACGTCCGAGATTGCGGTAATATCCGCCGCTGGTCCGGGAAGCCAGGCAGAACATCCACCAGTCTCCATGCTGCGTCTCGATCAGTTCCCCATGGCCGACATTGACGATCGGATAGGCTCTGCCGAGATGGCGGTGCGTCAGAATCGGGTTGGCTTTGTGGCCTTCATAGGGGCCGGTCACGCTCCGGCTTCTGGCAATCGTAATCGCATGGGTATGTCCGGTCCCGCCTTCGGCAATCAGGACATAATACCAGCCGCCGATCTTGTAGATATGGGGTCCCTCTTGCGCGTGAGCCACCTTGAGTGCGCCTTGCCAAATGCTATGCTTCGGTCCGACCAGCTTGCCTTGGCCCAGGTCAATCTCCTGCAGCCAAATATCCATATGCTTCGGATAATCCTGCCCTTCGGGCGGAACACGGTTGCCGGTGTAGTACACTTTGCCGTCTTCATCGAAGAACAGGGACGAGTCGATGCCGGGAGCATCCTCCAGCCAGACGGGGTCTGACCAGTCTCCGGCCGGATCCGTTGCCGTCACATAGAAATTATGCTGATTCTTATCATTGTCGACATACGTCGTGATCATATAGAAGATGCCCTCATGAAAACGGATTGTCGGTGCCCAGATTCCCATGGACGGAAGGGTTTGATCCAGATTCAGCTGGGACGGGCGGTCCAGCACATGACCCAGCTGGCGCCAGTTAACCATATC
This sequence comes from Paenibacillus sp. IHBB 3054, assembly GCF_051594305.1. NCBI lineage: Bacteria > Bacillati > Bacillota > Bacilli > Caryophanales > Paenibacillaceae > Paenibacillus > Paenibacillus sp. IHBB 3054. The sequence goes on from NZ_JBOFBG010000015.1 coordinate 109,787, forward strand.
CTTGCTGTGGAAGATCGGAACACCAGGGAAAAACTCAAAGCTGGAAGTCACAAGGTAATAATCTTCTCCCACACGGATGGCCGAGGGGTCAGGGTAAAATCCCGGCAGCACCGGATTACGGAATGTTCTCAACACAGAAGTCCTCCTTCAAACGAACGAATTGTAAGCACCACCAATTATAGTTCGTACAAGTTCAACTTTCTTGCATTTTCTATGTTCTATTTCTTCATTTTTATACTTTCATGCTCAATTCGTAATCTTTTACCGCTTGTCAATGAATCGGTTGTCCCTCTAGAATGGGTATACTAGGATTTACTTAAAGGGGCGATCATCTTGGGAAAGAAAAAGAAGCTGTATACCCGCTTTTTTATGAGCCTGACTCTGATTTCGGTAGGCTGCATTCTTGTTCTGGCCGTCGTGATCTTCTACCTGTACCGGAATATATCCATAGATAATGTCAATAAGGCGAACCAAAATGTGCTGCTGAATACCGAAACCGTTTATATGAACTATAAAGAGATTGTCCAGAACTACACCATGGACTTCTATGCGAATCCCAACATCAACGCGCTGATGATGAACGGGGATACGAGCTGGAGCGACCAGCTCTACAGTGCCCTTAGCCAGATCCGTGGCGCACTGGTGGTCAACCAGTATTTGGAGAATGCTTACATCATCGGCACGAATGAACCTGTCGCGATGTTCGAGAACTTGCCGCTTAGCCCCGAATCCAAGCTGGAGCTGTTTCAGCGGATACGGACCAGCCGGATCGTCGAATCTCCGTTTCTATGGAAGGCCACTTTGAACAATGGAACCCCCGTAACCCTGCTGACCGTCTTCTATAATGACCGTGCATTTGCCAGCAGTGAGTATTACGGCGCAGTAGCACTGACCGTTAATCTGGGCAAGCTGCAGAACAATCTCTTCACGCAAAAAGAAGGCGAAGTCACGCGTTACGCTGTGCTTGACGGAAATGCCGATGTGCTGATGCACAGCGTACTCTCCGGCAGCCCCTTAAAGGCGGACATGCTCAACCAGATCGTTGCCTCCACCTCTGATAGAGGCTCCTTTGTCTACAGGAGTACCGGAGAAGCGCAGCTGATTACCTATATTTATTCCGCTAAGGACAAGCTATGGTTTATTTCAGAGACGTCCTATAAAGACAGCATCCGCGACATTTCAAATGCCCGCAATCTGATGATCAGCCTGTGCCTGGCTCTCATGCTGGCTGCGGCGGTAAGCGCCAACCTGATCTCCCGGCGGATCTACAAACCCATCGGGCGGCTGTTCGGCAATATTGTTCACCTCTCCGGCAATGAAGAAGCGCTGAAGACAGGCGGTGATTTCGACGCCGCAAGCCTGGAGCTGGAGCAAATCGGTGTCAAGCTGGTGCAGCTCAAAAAAGAAAGTGACGACAGCGCCTTGATGCGCTGGCTGCTCTCTCCGCGTGAAGCCTCTGACAATGGCGATACGCCAGTGATGAGCATCGGTGATCCCGGAGGGGCCTACTGTGTATGCGTGCTGGCCATAGTGGAACCTGGACCGGCAGCAGACACCTTAGAGTCCGGCGGAGAGGGCATTGAGGTGATTCGCACCGCATTCAGCGGGCTGGCGGCGGTGCAAGCCTTCCGGCCGCATGAGGGAACCGCCGTACTCGTTCTCAGTGAACTTCACAGCGGCAGCTTCGGAGATTATGCCTTGTACCGCGGCAAATGGGAAGAGATTGCGGCCTCTCTTCCCGAAATCGGTGTCCGCTGCGCGATCGGGATCAGCGGCTTCTCGAATGATATGGGCCTGCTGAGAAGCAAATATAATGAAGCAACAGAGGGTCTGCAATATATTAAATTTCATGAGCGGCAGAGCATTATATTTGCCGATGATACCATCCATCTGAACAGCAGTCCGCTGCCTGACAGTGCCCTTGAACCGGTGCTGCTGGCCGTCAGGCAGAGCGATCAGGCGGCCCACATCCCGCAGGCAGTGGAACGGCTGCTGGCCGTGGCCTGCAGCTACCGTGCGGAATCTGCCAATATCGCTTTATCGAGGCTTGCCTTTGAGCTGAGCCGCACAGCCGAACTGAGTGCTGACACCCGGCACTCCGGCTTTCTGGACGATTACCAGCGGATCCGGCACATCCAGAGCTATGACAAGCTGCGGAGCTGGATTGAGGAGAGCTGTTACACCGCCCTTGAGCGGATTGCCAGCATGAGTGCTGTACAGACCCGGAATATTGCCACTGAAGCCATTAGCTATATCAGGGAGCATTATACGGATCCCGGACTGTCCCTGAATGCCCTTGCCGAGAAGCTGTCGCTCAGTCCTGCTTATCTCAGCAGGCTGATTGCCGAAGAGGTAGACAGCAGCTTCCCCGATTTCATCAACCAGCTGCGTCTTGAACGGGCGCAATCGCTGCTGGTTACAGACCTGGAGATGGATATCCGGCAAATTGCGGAGAAGGTAGGGTATAACAGCAGCACCTATTTTACAACCCAATTCAAAAAACGTTATGGAGTTACACCCTCCAAATGGAGAATGAATCATATTCTGCAATCCAAGTAATCCGAAGGGGGATGCCTCCGGCTGCCATAGAGCAGCCAGAGGCATCCCTTTTTGGTGTGGACCGCCTGCATCACTCAGGCTTCCTCAGTACGGATTTCACCCTCAAATGGGGCTATTCCTAGCCTAAAAAGCAAAAAAGTGCTGCTTTTTTGCTTTTTTTAAGCCTATACATTCCGTTTTTTTAATTTTTTTTCGTTTATTATGATAGCGTTTACATTGATTTCGGCTTTATGCTTTGCCTTGTAGAACATGCTCCTGGAACACGGGACAGAAATGATAATGCTACTTTAAAGGAGTGGACGATTAATGAGCCAAGAGGCTATACCGGAGACCACGGGGCGGCACAGTCTGAAGACCCGGACGGCCAGAACCCGAAGTTTCCGCAAATCCCTGAGGAAGGACAGCTCGCTGTATCTGCTCGCACTGCCGGGGATCATCGTGTTGATTCTTTTTGCATACCTGCCGATGAGCGGATTGATTCTCGTCTTCAAAAACTACAACTTTAACGACGGGATCTTCGGCAGCCCCTGGGCAGGATTCTCCAACTTTGAGTTTTTCTTCTCCAGTATGGAGGATGCCCTCAGGGCGACACGCAACACGGTAATGTTGAATGCGCTTTATATGCTGACGGGCACGTTTTTTTCGGTGGCGATCGCCATCATCTTGAACGAGCTGCGCAGCAAATGGTTTATCAAGGTAACGCAGAGCGTAATGTTTTTCCCCTATTTTATTTCGTGGATTATTATCGGAGCGATTCTCTTCTCCATGCTGGATTATGACAAGGGTATTCTCAACCAGCTCTTCCATTCGCTTGGACTGGCCCAAGTCGACTGGTATTCCAGCCCCTGGCTGTTCGTTATCATCCTGGTGCTGGCGAATATCTGGAAAAGCGCAGGCTACGGAGCGATTATCTATTATGCGGTGCTGCAGGGAATAGATCCCTCCTATTATGAAGCAGCGCGGATCGATGGCGCCTCAAGATGGCAGATCATTACCAAAATCACGCTGCCGATGCTGATTCCATCCATCATTTTGATGACACTGCTCGGTATTGGCGGCATGCTGAAAGGCGATCTTAGCATGATTATGGGGGTAACCTTCCTGAATCCGCTGCTACTGCCCACCACCGATATTATTGATGTGTATGTATACCGTACAGCCATTCGTTCCGGCGAATTCGGCTTCGCTTCTGCTATTACTCTCTATCAATCCGTCTTTGGCTTCCTTCTGGTGCTTGTGGCCAACAAGCTGGCCGGCTGGTATGACAAAGACAGCAAACTATTTTAGGAGGCCGCAAGATGCCAACTACCGACAGCAAAGGGCTGCTCATTTTCTTTTATTTCTGTATTGCCATATTCTCGGTCATTTGTCTCGTGCCGTTTGTTCTGGCTGTATCCGGCTCATTATCCACCGAAGCGCGAATCGCTGCGGAAGGTTATTCCTTCTGGCCCCGGGGCTTCACTTTTGAAACCTATGAATTTCTGTTCGGCTCCAAGGCGCAGCAGATTCTAAAGGCGTATTCAATGTCGGTGATCGTTACGGTGCTGGGTACTCTTTCCGCAGTGCTGGTTACCACTGCCTATGCCTACGTTATTTCTGTCAAAAGCTTCCGGCTCAAAAATGTCTTCGCCTTCTTCGCTTACTTCACCATGCTCTTCAGCGGAGGCACCCTGCCGTGGTATTTACTGAGCACCAAATATTATCATCTCGGAGATACACTGCTCGGCTTGTTCGTGCCTTATCTGCTGAGCGTGTTCCTGATGTTCCTGATGGCCAACTATTTCCGCAGCATTCCGCATGAAATTGTTGAATCGGCGGAAATTGACGGTGCCGGTCACCTGCGGATCTTCTTTAGTATTATGGTTCCTCTGGGCCGGGTCGGACTGGTCACCATCTCCCTGTTCTACGCGCTGCAGTTCTGGAACGATTTCTATCTGCCGCTGATGCTGGTGTCCAACCAGGATCTCTATACGATCCAATATTTGATGTACAACATGATGGCGAACATCCAGTTCCTGGCTTCCGGCAACGCCGCACAGGTCGGGGGTGCAATTATTGCTCCGCCGCTGGAAACAGCCAAAATGGCGATGACCTGCCTGACCGTCCTGCCGATCGCCATATTGTATCCTTTTCTCCAGCGCTTTTTCGTCAAAGGTATTGTCGTGGGTTCCGTCAAAGGCTGATTCCCCGCCAGGCTTTGCCCTAAATTGGATTGCACCAGGCTAATGCTCCCCTGCTTCAACTTGTTGTACAATGGGACGTAAGGGAGCACTGCCATTGCAATATAGCTTCAAGCATATTGATTCTATTTCAGGAGGGTTCATCATGAAAAAGAAAAAAGGTTGGTTAAGTTTGCTCCTGTCCGCTGTATTCTTGTTAAGCGCCTGCTCCCAGGGCAACAATGAAAGCGCTAACTCTACTACAGGAGCCGGAAGTGAAGGTACAAGCCCCTCTGCAGGCAGCGATAACAAAGCAGGCAGCGACCTGGCTCCCGCCAAGCTGAAAATTGTGCTGTACGGTGATGAGTCGAACCGGATGAAAGAATTGGGCAAGTCGGAATTCCATGATGTGATCAAGAAAGAAATCAATGCCGAGGTAGAATTCCAGTTCCTGCCCTGGACCGAATACGGCGGGGGCAAAACTGACCTGATGTTGTCCACGGGAGAAGATTTCGCCACTTATACCGATAGCAATTATATGGTGAAATCAGTCGCCAAAGGGCTGTATACCGATCTTACCCCTTATGTGGATGCCGCACCTGACCTAAGTAAAAATGTTGACGAGGCTTCCTTCAGCGCTTTCCAGCTGGACGGCAAGCAATATGCAATTCCTGTCGGCAACAAGCCAAATTCCGCAGAATTCTACAGCGTGCTGGTCAGACAGGATCTGCTGGAGGAGGCCAACATGACCAAGGTCACCTCGCTGGCAGAGCTGGAGCAGTTCTATGACAAGGTCCATGCCATTCATCCGGAGCTGATCGGTTATGCCTCCACAGATGCCCGCAGAATGCTGCAATATGATTACACGGACAAGAATCTGTACTGGCAAAATGATTTCATTGCGCTTGATGAGTCTGCTAAGGACGATCAAATCATCAGCTGGTTTGAAAGTGAAGAATTCAAGAGCTATGCCAAGCTGATGCACGGCTGGTATGAGAAAGGGATCATCCCGAAATATGCCGCCACCAATGTCCCGCAGCTGCAATCCGACTGGAACTCCGGCAAAGCAATGTTCTGGGCCGGTACGGCAGCGCGTCCTTTCGAGGGTGCGGCTACGATCTCGCAAGCGGTGCCTGAAGCCAAGCTGGTTAACTATTTCCTTGGCAGCGGACGTCCGAAGATCAGCCGTGGCACCTACAGCAGCGCCTTTTTCGTCTCCGCCGCAGCTAAGGACCCGGAACGCTACGTGATGTTCTTCAACCTGCTGCAAAAAAATCAGGAGCTATATGACCTGTTCGCCTACGGCATTGAGGGAACCGACTTCTCCCTGGATGACAAAGGGCGGCTCACGAAAATAACCACCGATCCGCTGATTCCCGACTGGCTGCTGATGAACAAAAATTTCATCCGCTTCGACAACACGGTGCCGGATGATTTTATCGCCGGATATAAAGCCTGGGATGACGGGGCAATCATCTCCAAAGGCGCAGGCTTCAACTTCGACAATACGCCGGTCAAGAATGAAGAAACGAAGCTGAACGGAGTATTTACCGAATACCTCGCGCCGATCGGCAGCGGCTTCAGCGATTATGAGTCCGCCTACCCTAAAGCGCTGGAAAGACTGAAGTCAGCGGGAATTGACAAATATATCGCCGAATATCAAAAGCAGTTCTCGGAATGGTACGCCAAGCAGCAGTAAATAGCCTGGCTTGCGCCGGAAAATAGTGTTGTCTTGCAAAGCAAAACCAGCGTGCCCCCTATTATACGGGAGGCACGCTGGTTTTCTGTATTCCGCTAGTTAGTTAAAGTCACGTTCGCATTTTTGCTATTTAATGCTTTTACCAGTGAACAGTGAGGTTCTCGCTTTTACCAGGTCGGTATATTGTTTCTCCATCTTCTCTGCACCGGCTTTGTTCAGCTCTTCGATAAATTCATCGTAGATTGTATCAAATTCGGCTGTTTTGGCAAGAACCGCTTCCGGAATCCGCTTGCGAACAATATCCTGCGTTTTTTGATAGATGACTTGATAGTCTCCATCCGTTGGGACCTGCATGTTGTATAGTGCTCCCCAAATTCTTTGATTCGTCTGAGAATAATTGTTTAATGATAAGAACATATTAATGGCGTTGTGCAAAAATGAAACATTCTAGGAGGTATTCCAAGCAATGACTTATGTAGCAAACGCTGATCAACTGATGGGTGCACTTTTGGCAAAACTTTATCAAACCATCACAGGTGAAGGCGCAGATTTAAAACAACCATCAAATAAGTACGTAAGTTGGATATTACCCGGTATACCTATGGTACCCGAAGATTTTACCTATTGCGAAAAGGGATTAAACGGTGCGACTGCAGAGGAAAGACGACTTTTGGCCCACCAGGCTTTTGTGATGTCAAAACTGCTTGATTATATCCCAGATCCAAGTGGACTTGCGCTAGAACCAGAAATGCAGCAGACCATATTTACAACAACCCAAGATACCATTAGTTCGGTATATAACGATGTTTTGAAATATAGCAGAGTCGTACACTTTGAACTAAGTGAAGAAGAAAAACAGAAAATAGCTGGGTATAGAGCATTTGAAACGGAGAAGATTACGGTATATTTACAGTATTTCGATGCTTATGCAAAAGCTGCATCAGAACTGACAATTGCTTTCATTGCAGCTAAATCAGCTACAGGAAACTCACCTGAAGAATTAGCAAAGGTAGAATACTGGAGTAAAATGGGGAAAATACTTCGGCAAAGAGAACACATTGCGTACGATCAGTGGAATTCATTAGGATTTAAAAATGAAATCGAAGATAAACAGAAATATATCGAAGCTGTTGGCTTAAAAAGTATGGTTACCTACAAGGGTGAGTTGCTGGAACTCCTCAGAGATCATACAGAGGATGGTTTCGATGAAGGTCTTTTTCTTTACACTTCACTTATCCCTGGAAATTTTGCCAAAAGTGAAGGTTGGTTACATTTCGAATTTGGTGAGTCTGATTTTCAAACATATAGTGGAAAATCGGTTACCAAGGGAAGCTTAGGTGGAGGGGTCAAACTTTTAGGGGTATTTAAGATTGGATCCGCCAGTGGCTCTACTACAACTACTACAATTACTGAGTCGGATAAAGCAACAAATTTTAAAGTTACTTTTGAATTTGCACAGATTCCGATTCTTAGACCTTGGTTTAAGCCTGGTTTCTTTAGTATGAGAGGATGGGATCTCGATAAAATGTGGGATCTCAATTTGCCTGACAAGAAGGTTTCGGACGGCGAAAGTGTGGGGCGATTAGTTGCTTATCCTATCTCAGCATTATTCGTACGGAATGTTGTTTTATCATTCGATGAAACGAGTAATTATAGTAATACCTTCAATAACGCATCGAGTGGTGGAGGATCTGTTGGTTGGGGGCCGTTTCGTTTAAAAGGTTCGTTTAATACACCTCGAGACGTGAAAACAACTGGTCACCACGAGGAGAATGGAAAGATAACAATTGAGGGATTACAGCTAATAGGGTTTATTAATAACATGATACCTAAATCGCCAAATCTGCATCCAGATATAAATCCTGAGGATCTAGCAGGAAGTGACGAAGGGAATCCAAGTTAGAAGGCGGGTGAAGTGATTGGATTTTATATCTATAGCCATCGCTGGGAAACTAATGGATTTGTATTCTAATCAAGATGAATTTCTCTCCTTTCCTTTAGGGAAAGTCGCTTTTACAAACAAGTCACTTGATTTTATGAAAAGCGACTCTCCAACGGGAGTAACGGAATTAGAAAAACTTAATTACAAAGCTGACTTTTCCCGAATTGTGAATATTATCCCTCAAGATGACATTCTTTTTGATTTGGATACGAGCAGGTTTGTTTGGGATGAATATATCCAGTGTCTCAATTTTTCTAATTTCGCCAAGAGTTCGTTAACTAAGGAAGAAGAAGACAAGTTGAATATTGCCATTAACTTTCTAGGGCGAAATAAGCCCTCTTTAGATGTTTTAAAGTACTTACAATACAGAAACATTTTCAATGAAGCTGATAAAGCCTACAACCAAGCTAAGCTTTCCGTTGAGCTTTCTACAGGCAATGAGGAGATCATTTTAAGAAAACATTGGGAAGCTTATCTTGAGAGAGAATTATGGGAAGCAAGAGAACAAGCTGAAAATGATTGGATCAACAGGGGGCAAAAGAGAATCGTCGAGAATTATCAAGCCATTCGTAATTCACTTGAACTAAGGAAATACGAGAGTGCGGGAAAATACCTTGAAGAGGTACGAATTTCAGAATTCCTTGATACGAATGGACAAGGTGCATCTATTTACTCGACCCTCTATAGTCCCACGAATATCATTGAATCGCCTTGGAACAAGATGACAGTCACTCCAAGTGAAATCAAAAGCTACTTTGAAAAAGCTACAGATGAGATTAAAAAGCTGTTTACAGCTAATGATTCCAGTTCCATGGATAACCTGACATCGATTACCTTAGACTATAACTATATTTCGGTAATCAGACCGTGGTTCCGTTCATCATTTTTTGAAATGCGAAACTGGAAACTGACTGATGACACTGTAATATCTGACGGGAATATCCCACGCAGCGGGAAATTGCCGGGATACATCACCGGTTTAATTTTGGTTAAAAACATCAATTACCAATATATAAATGACCTGGGTACTTCAGGTAATACAGTACTCTCTATACTAGGGGAACGACCTTTGCTAGATATTATTAGAGATATAAAGACAGAAATTCCAAACAAAGCGGTTCCGGTCGCTGGTACAAATGGATCTCCAGATCCTGGCTTTATTGACCCGCTTCCGCCAATCAATTTTAGGGATGTGGTTATAAGGCCCATCAATATTAGACCGATTGATATTAGTGTTCTTCTTAGACCAGGATATCGTGATGGGGACATAGGGTTGGGTAGACCGATATTACGTCCTGAAGCTATAGTAGAAGACAATAATGATCCGGATATGCTTCCGGAAGATTTGGCATTGGAGAGTGTATCAAGTGCAAATTTCTCGGTTGACGAAGGCGTTTTTGTCATTGCTTTTGTCTGTCAAAGAATACCGAAAGCCCCCAATCCAGACAATAGCCTTACTTGGTAAAGAATACAAAATGCTTCCCTTATAGTGGAGGGAAGCATTTGTTGTGTCAAAAATCTATAATGAAAGAAGCGGGTAAGGTTTAGAGGGACTTATAGTAACTGAACCAATATATTCATGATTTCTTCACGATGAATATACGCAGGGAGTTATATTTACTTTCAAGATCTTTAATGGTGTTCACATTTAAATCGGGTATTCTCGATAATAAGTGGAACAGTTTAATAAATACTGGTGATTGATTGAAGCCATTTTCACAAAGCCTTCAACATAAAGTTCTTCTCTTATACGCAAATCTGCCTTCCGGAGAAGCGGCATCAATGACTGTAAGTTTTTTTAAGTAGTAGTTAATTTATCATCAAATGAGGAAAAGAAATGTGCCTCGTTCATGACTAATAATAAGCAGCTTGATTAATTTTAGAGTTAGGTTGAATAGTTGTTAGAAAATATTGGGACAATACAAATAACATCATCCTGGAGTGTGAAAAAATGAGCGTAACTTATAAAGATGCCGTTTACCGTGGTCATAACGGGCCATATGATCTTATTTGGTGTGAATACCGGGCTCGCTTTCATACATTTACTGAACTAAGATACGAAATTCGTGCTTATGAAGCATCATTAGAGTTTATACCTCAGCCGGTATATAGGAAAGGTAAAATCATTGGAGAATCTGCTTGGAAAAAAACACCTCAGAAAGCCCGTCAAGATATCGAAGATGAATTAGGGGAATTGAAAAAAGAAAACATTTTATATGAGGATACGTTTAGTGTGACACTCCCAATAATTGACGAAGAATTTTAAGTGAAATGTTTTGTAAAACTTGGAGGCTGATTAAAATGAAATATCCCTTTAGAAATCTCGTTTTTGAAGGTGGTGGGGTAATAGAGGTCGTTTTTGTCGGTGTGATGAATGCACTAAATGATCATAAAAACATATTGCCTAATGTAGTAAGAGTTGTCGGCACTTCAGCAAGAGCTATCGTAGCCTTATTGGTTGGTTTGAACTATAGTGCTGCGGAAATCAGTGAGGAGTTAAAAGGACTGGATCTCACAAGGTTTACGAATCCTAAATAACTCAACTTTCGCAGCTTGAAATCGGCAAGTAAGCCTTGATGTAATTGGGCAGAGCGGAGATCCAGTGCTGGAGTTGACTTTTAATCATGGCGGATAGTTTCTTGCCGACTTGATTGGCGATTTCGTTCATCAATTCCACCATTTGTTGTAAAGCAACTGCCCAATCCAAAGTACCGACTTCATCACAAAGCAAATAAAACAGTCCGCCGAGCGTCCGTTGGTCGGTGCTTTGCCGATGCTGCCAGGCCAGCAGAATATAGCGGGAAAAGACAATCGTTGTATGGCTAATGAGCAAATCGTAGGAGCGACCTTGAAACTCTTTTTGCAGGCGCAGCAAGGATTTAGCGCATTTAAAAAAGACTTCGATGTCCCAGCGAAGAGCGTAGATTTTAATGATTTCCGGTGCCGTCAGCGTCAGATCCGTCGATAGAATAGCGAGCCACTCGTTTTTCTTGGAGCGATGGCGAACAAAGACCACTACGACTGGAATACCGGGAATCAGTTCCGTATGAATCTGGCGCAAAATATTCCGTTGTTTCCCCTGGACGCGCGAGGCGGATTGGTAAAGACCTTTGAGATCTACCCGTTTGCTATGAACGAGATACCGCTTGTTGTCATTTTTCACCATGCCAATGACATGCAGACCGCGGTCTGCAATCCGTCCGATTAGGGGGGCATGCGTGAACCAGCTATCCATGAGTACGTAAGCCGCAGAAACCCCGGAAGCGATGGCCCGATCCAGCAGTTCGGAAACCAGATGTGGGGCAGAAAGTAAAGCTTCCTTCCGGCGGTTGTAACCGCTGGAGCGCTTGTCGATTCCCGGATTCATGCCGGTGAGTCCGGCCTTCACGGAACTCAGCAAAGCGAAGTCCAAAGGGAGAAACGTATGACCGTCCGACCAGCCCAAGGTCAGCATGCGGAACCCTTTATAGTAAGCACCCGTTGCGTGATCCTTAAAGCGAGCCAACAATTCTACAGCTTTGCTCCGATTTCGTTCAAACATGGAATCGTCCACAATGAACACAGAGGTCCTCGTGACGGAAGTCAGGGTTTCGACTCGCTGCACCGTGTCACTGCTGAGCGAAGTCAAGAAGCGCCGCCAAGCGAAGCCGCTATGATTGAGAAACCGATAGACCGTATCTTTGCCAGGAAAGGTTTCACCTTTGGCACTTTCCAGCAGGCGAAACCAGTTTTTCTGATGGAAGAGCAGCACGAAAACGAGCAGGAACAGATGGGAGCAGGTATACCCGAAAGTCTTTTTGAATCCTGATTTTCTCAGGTGCTTCAGTACACCCAGCTCCTGAAAAGCAGGCCTCATTTCGGGCGGGAGTTGATCTAGAGACAGCTTTTGCTTTATCATGGAGAGGACACCTCTTCTTTGGTTTAGTGGAAGCTTCGACACTCTCACTTTACCAAATGAAGTGGTGTTTTTCTATGTTGGCAAGACCCTTACTTAAACATGCTCCACTTTAACCCCGGTATGGGGTCAACTCGATTTTTGACTCTGGTCGAGTAGACGTGAACCTCACGACTCACGCCCCTCACAGATCCGTACGTGCCCAATTAAGGCATACGGCTCCTCATATCATCTTTCGCAATACTGCATGGATTATCCGTATATATTCACGTAGATTTTAGGTTCCGGTAAAGGGTTACGCTGCAGGAAAAGGTTATATTTATCTGCCGTGAAACTCCTTCTCTGGCTTCTGCGATTCAACCATTTCAGTAACGTTTTAGATATCTGGAATTTGTATACGGACATTGCTCTGCTGTTGTCCGTTATTCCATAGTAGCGATAATGCCCAATTAGTTTGGCTCGTATCGTCTTCATTAGTTCCTCCACGTCTTGATGGCGTTCCGTTCTCTGCCAATTCTTGAATGCTTTCACTTTAGATTTGAACTTCTTCGCACTCGTTTTTCTCTTCACTCTGAACTTTCCCTTGCTGCTCCTGCTGCAATAATGAGTAAAACCCAGGAAATCAAACGTTTTAGGTTTTCCCTGTCCCTTTCGCTTCCGGTTCTCTTCGGCAAAACGTCCAAACTCCAGAATTTTCGTCTTCTCTTCTGCAATTTCCAGATCGAATTTGGCCAACCGTTTGATTAATGCCTCATAGAATCGTTCTGCGTCAACCTTGTACTGAAAGCAGCATACGTAATCATCGGCGTATCTAATCATACTTGCTTCGCCCCGGCATGCTTTCTTCACTACGACCTCAAACCATAAGTCCAAGGCGTAATGCAGATAAAGATTTGCCAATACCGGAGAAACAATTGAACCTTGTGGGGTTCCGGCTTCTGTCGGCTCCCATTTCCCTTGTTCCATGATCCCGGCTTTCAGAAAACGTCTGATTAGCCTTTGGATATTTGAATCTGCAATTCTTACTCCAAGGAATTTCATGAGCCATTCGTGATTGACCTTCGTAAAGAAACTACGAATGTCGGCATCCACGATGTAGCTAGTTCTTCCATATTCAATATTTCGATTCAATGCTTTCAGTGCGTCATGACAGTTTCTCCCTGGGCGAAAACCGTAGGATAGGTTCAGAAAGTCCTGTTCGTAAATGGCTTGGAGGATCTTGTTCAGTCCCAATTGCACGATTTTGTCCTCGTAGGAAGGGATTCCGAGCGGTCTTGTGCTCTTCTCATCCTTGGGTATATAGGCCCGTCTTACAGGTTGTGGTCGGTAGCTCTTCCTCTTCAGCCGTTCTACCAAGTCTTTAATGTTTGATTCCAGATTCTCTTCATATACTGCCTTCGTAACTTGGTCGACACCCGTAGCTTTGCTACCGTCTAGTTCAAGGTGGCATTGTGTCAGCAGTTCCTCATTCAAGAGGTGATACAGCGATGTGAAAGACTCCTTTGGATTTTCTTTTGCTATGTTTGCTATTCTTGCCAGTTTTGTTTGCACTTTTAACCTACCCCTGTGTGTAGAAAATGTGTCCTTAACAAGATTGATGATATGTCACTGCCTTCCCTTTGCCGACATTACTCGGCTTCATCGGTAGTACGCAGTGATCCGACTCCCTGTTCGTCATTTGACATTCTTCCTTTTGATCGGTTGTTTGTCATACTCCCCCACCGGGAGAACTGACAGGGTCTCCCAAGTTGCAGTGAAGTCATTGTATAGCATGCCTGGCTCTCCGACCCCGGGAGAGCTCATCCCTACTTGCCTTTAACGCATGAATGAGTATGGTCTTCCGTACTTTCGACAACGTCGACCTCTCCGGTTTACTCTTTTCGAGGCTCTATCACTTTCAGGCCTACTATCTGGCTGTCTACGCTTAACGTCTGAAATTACTTCCAGCCGTCCAAGACTCGCTATTGGTGGCTTGGCTTTAGCCTTTCCAAGCAGGATTTCCACCTGCTAAACTTCACAACCTAGGCTTGGTCGCACCGAAAGTTGAGTAAATAAGAATAATTTCCATCAGTGATGGTGATAATAATTGTGAGGAGTACTTTCCATTAACGGATCACGAGATAAGAGAATAAAAAATGCTGATATGAGAACAGAAATCACGATTCTAGAGAAAGGAAAAATGAATATAAAAATACATTTTCATCCAAAATCGACTTTACTCCAATCATCAGTATCATCGTATTCCTTACAGATTCCTGAAAAATATTCTTTTTTCTAATCAACACCATATTCATGAACAGGTCACGTAGGAACCCTTAATGAGAGATCATGGAATGAAATCATTCCTAGTGAGATACAAAAAAAGTGACCAATTATGCCATGCACCACACAGTACACTTGTTATCAATCCATATACATCGGACGAATTTTATCCAAACATTTCAAGATGAAGAAGAAAGCTATTCAAATATACCTCCAGCAAGCTTCAATCCTTGAACATTCCATTAAAGAATATAGTGATTATCAAGCTCTAGAAGGTACTTAAATTGATCTGTCCAGTTATGAAGGACAAAACATTATGGTTCAGTATAATAAAGGAGGTATAAAGCTTGGTACTAGGAAACATATTAGGCCCGTCAGACAACGAACAATGGAAAGAGGTCTCACTTATACATAGGGATCCTCTCCCAGTGTCTATCCTTTGCCTCCCGGATGCAAATAACAATATTTTGAAAAAAGAAAGGATGGGAGGTTATTTCTACTATCTTCCCAAAGCTCCTTTACTAGTGAAGACTCCCAACGGTGTACCTGTCTTGTCTATCATTCTCAAAAAAAGTGAACCAATGCAAGGTAATATTATCTTTGAGGTAACACTTGGCTTCCAACCACCTAAAGAATTCGTGAAATCTACCAGAATAGGAAATGTGGAATACGTTCCGCTTACTGCAAGTAAGGTACTCTTTGAGTTGGTATCACTTCAAGAAGGTACAGAAAAATTGCTTGCCTCAATTCCTGCAAGCGGACAAAATGCTAAAGCATTATTTGATATTCCGCTTAGCAGTTCGGAGACTACTGAAGTACTTTCAGCATTAAACGGAATAGCATCAAAGATTTCTATTCGTGCCAAGGTCTCTTACAAGGTTGCCCCTAAACAGAACGAAGAGATACTTTCGAGCACCGAACCTGCTGAGAAATCCATAACAATTACGGCACCCCTTGATACAGTGATAGGTGAAGCATTAAAAATGGATCCAAATCAGTTTATCAATTGACAGTTCATTTGGTAGACGGCTACAATGGAAACCCATATTATATTCATTTTTTCCATAAATTACAGACTATTTTACTGTATACTTCCAATGTTGCCTATTGTATCCCTTTTCTCAATAAAAATTGGGGACTCCTCAATATGACTGATACGTCATTTTGAGCTGAATCCAGTGAATTAACCCATCATGTTTCTTCACTTTGGTGAATAGAGCGACACACTTTTTTTCCTTTAAAGTAGGCAGAGCCTTGGACCTTGATAGTACTATTCCGTAATTGTCGAGTGTCAAGAATATAGTCCGATAACGAACCGCATATTTTCGCGGTTTTTTATTTTTCAGATACATTTTCTTGTCAAAAACCAATGGCAAGAAAATGTACCGATTGCCAATCTAGGCCATTAAGATGTACCGATCACCGCGGCACATAAATTTATCGCTCGTGTTTTCCAAAATGAAATGGCTCTATCGAATGCTTATGACACTTTTTTATTATCACCACTGTTTTTTCCGCATTCTTCTGGATAGCTATTATTGCTTATGCTCCAAGAGTTTGGGTTGAAATAAACAAGGGTATAATATCACCAAAATACTGGAGGGGATTCCTTGTTTAAACGGTTTGTTTCTTTGATTTTTATCTGTACTTTGTCGATTGGCATTAACAATGAACCATTGATCGCTACAGCTGCACCTAAGCTCTTTTCTTTAAATGTAGAATTAAACAATTTACAAGACGCTACTGATTTCAAACTATAATAGGTGCAAGTTCTTGCCCGAGTCAGAGGACAAGAACTTGTTCAGATTACTGATCAAAAACGATCTGAAGAGGTTCGCGTAATAAGTATGATTCTCATGAACAGCATAAAATCTGAGAGTTATATATTCTCAGCTAGAAGAAGGTCTCTTATTAACTTTAAATGAACTGGCATGCAGATTTTTTTGATTAAGCAGGCTAGCTTTTGATTTTTGATGTTATCTAACGTTAATGATGGCGTTCCCTTGCTCTGTATAGCTGGTTCCTGCCCAATCATGTGACATATCCAGATACTCCAGCCCGGTACCATTTCCTTTCCACGACCATCCGATATAGCCGACACCCTTTTGCTGGGAATAACTCATAATCGTCGCTTCATCAACATCTCCGTTAGTATGTTTTATTCCGAATTCACCGATAACAAGAGCCAAGTTTTTATTCAATACATTGTCTATATTACTCTTAACCGTCGCAGCATTTCCTCCGGCGTATTCATACATATGGATCGAGAACATCGTATTTTTCAACGGATCTGCATTAAACACCTGTGTTCCATAATCAACTATGGATTGCGGATATTGCCCCCATCCCGCTCCGTCAACCATGATGGTATTTTTGATTCCGGCATTTCTAAGCTTCGGTATTACAGAAGTATACCCTTTGGCCCAGTTTGCACCATCCCATGTGCCGTACCACTCATTTGCTATGTTGAGGATGACGGTTTTTTCTTTTCCGATGAGTGCACTTTTCATTTCAATCCAGTAATTCGCTATATTATCAAGTACTGCTTCACTATCCGAGCCAGTTCCATCATGGACTTCGACGACTACCACCAATTTATTCTGTTCGCACAGGGTGATGAGATTTTGTAGGGCTGCCAGACTGTCTTTCGACCATTGCTGCCCGTCTGAAAGGACAATTCTAACGGTATTTGCACCTGTCTTGGCAATTGCAGGAATGGCAACGGACTCCTGACCTTTGTACCAAGTGTAAGCATGGTTAATCCCTCTCATAACAAATGGCTTTCCGTTTGCATCATATAAAGTTGTTCCGTTAATATAGAATCCCTGGGTGGTGGCAGTTGCACTGGTTGTTACACTCAGAACCGTGCTTGCCGCCGATATATTATTTGCTGCGTCCTTTGCCTTTACCGTGAAGCTGTATGCTGTATTTGCAGTCAAGCCGGTTACGGTATAGCTTGTTGTTGTGCTGGATCCGGCCAGAGCCGTTCCATTGTATATGTCGTACCCTGTTACGCCTACATTGTCTGTGGATGCTGCCCAAGCAAGGCTTACGCTTGTTGCCGTTTTTGAGGAACTTATAAGATTTGTTGGTGTGGTTGGTGCTGTGGTATCTGGGGTCGTTGTGATCTGCGTAAATTTCCATTTCTGTTGTGCATTTCCGTTATCTGTCCACTGCTGCACATTAGCTCCATCTGCAGATGAGCCTCCTGCTACATCCAAGGCTTTACCGCTGCTTTTGGAGATTAATTTGTAGTACCCGCTACCTGCATCAATAATTCCCCACTTCTGAGTGACTGCACCGTTGTCCGTCCACTGCTGCACATTGGCTCCATCGGCCGCAGGGCCTGCGGCATCCAATGCCTTGCCGCTGGACTCAGCAATCAATTTATAGGCTCCGCTGCCAACGTCAATGACTTTCCACTTTTGTTGGGAGTTTCCATTATCGGTCCACTGCTGTACATTAGCTCCGTCTGAAGTAGCGCCTCCTGCTACATCCAGGTTTTTGCCGCTATGTTGCGCTGTAAGCTTATACACCGCACCAGAAATAATTCCATTATCCACGGGTCCGCTATCCGAATACACTTCAAAATCCCACAAAGAATACCCGTATTCGGTTACCCTTTGCGTTCCATACATTCTTACATATCTTGCACTTTGGGTTACAAATGAAATCGTATCGACTCCACCGTCTCCTGTTGTAGTGGAAAACACTGTAGTCCAGTTACTGTTATCTGTGGATAGCTGAATCTGGTAAGATTTTGCGTAGGCAGCCTCCCAGTTCAGCATTACACCATTCACATTGATTGCGCTCCCAAAATCAATACTAATCCATTGAGGATCAGAATAACTGGAGGACCACCTTGTTGAAGCGTTTCCATCAATAGCCATATCCGGTGTTTTTGTTGAATCTTCACTTGAACTTGCAGTTGCAGTTTTGTTGAGTGCGATGTTTGTTGCTGCATTTGCCTGAATTGGTGCTACCATCCCCATAAGCAAACAAAATATCATAACAAAAGCTAAAATTTTCTTCAAGCAACATCCCTCCCATTAATTAATAAATCTTTAATTTCGATACACCTTTCACTTAAATTGGCATTAAAATACAAAAAAACGCCCTCCTCCTTCCTCATTATCCACAAATTGAAAGCGCTCTCTTATTTGAAAAGAGCTCTAGATGCAATGATCTAATGGTTCCCACAACATATTTGGCACACCACTAAATCAATGGTTATGAGGCCCGTTGTTTCCAGCAGCCCTCTAACCATTACAGAATATTACTTTGTTAGCATAATCGTCAATGGTTTCAATAACACAATTTAAAATATTATTTCGAACGATAAACGCCTTTCTCATCGGATTAGCGAACTGCCAGAGCGCATCCTCTGCTTGTGGGAGGGCAGGAATAGCAAAATGTCATTTTACGACAAAAACAGCGTGAAGAGGAATGAGCTTGTCCTTATAGAGCGGGACGAATCTTTATTTTGTGCCTTGCTTTGAAAGTGTTCTTTCTGTAAGTGGTATTCTGAACTTAAAAAAGATCGCATGACCCTCATTATTTCATGAGAGCCTTGCGATCTTCCTTGTTCTTTTCTGCAACAATCGAGAGAACTGTATCAAAACGTTACTCTTCCAACACACTTATATTTTTGAACTCACCATTTCTATCGACCTCAAAACGAACGTTAGTATTCCTTGGATCCATTCCTTGAGAAACCCCCTTATTATGAACCTCTATAGTATGCACAGAGATACAATAAAGCCCTTCAGTAAGAACATGACTTTTTTCAAAATCGTTTACTATATCCTCTGCTTGAGGAACGTCTTTGTCTTGTTTATAGGTGTTAAAATCAAAATTAAAATTAATTACGCCCCGATAACGCTTACCCTCTTTACTTAATGGATCAGACATGTCGGGCAGAGAATTTAGTGTATCTATTTTTTGAGTCCCTCTGAAAGTATCTATAAGTTTATCCGCCTGTTTTGTATTCAGATTAATATTAAGATAATAATAGTAATTCCCTTTCATTTTATCGTACTCACTTGCCGATTTCTTCATTAAATCATATTTGTCAATCAGTTGTTCTGTTACTTTCATTACCTCTGGATGCTGTTCAATATAGGCACCTTTATATAATTCAAAAAATACATTATCACTTCTTTCCTCTTCAATTTTGTAAGTATCCCGTTCGAGCATAATATAAGCAGTCGCATGATAGGGTTTGTCGATTTCAATAGCTGTCTGATGATCAATACCTTCAAACCAATTATCATCCCATGTCAGAAATTTGAACGACTCCTTGAAGCCATATCGCTCATCTAAATAATTTTTAACCGGGTTTTTCAGGTCACTTTCTTTTACACTTCCACATCCGCTTAATGAAATTACAGAGATAACCATGGTTAAAACAAACAATAAATACTTTCTACGCATTGTCAAAGTACTCCCATCCTTCTTACGATTAAATATGCAGAATTTTAATAATATCAGGCAATGAATGAATCGACGTTACTCCAGGCGGCGTCTCTTTGTTTTCCCGATTTAAAAACAACGGTTGAATTCCAACATTAGCAGCACCCGTGACATCACCGCTTAATGAATCGCCAATATGTATCACTTCGTCTGCACTAACCCCCGAAACCTCCAAGGCCAGTTCGAAAATTTCCTTGCGGGGCTTATAAGCTTTTGCCAGCTCGCTTGTAATCAGTCCATTTGGTTGTAACCCCATGTTGAATAATGCTGTTTCCACAAAAATAGTATCGCAATTCGTCACAATGTATACCGGCAACCGGTTGGCTGAGAGAAAAGCCTCGACATCTTTGTAGACAGGAGGATTGCTCCAATGTTCTGCAAGCCTGTCAGCAAGCTTTTTGGCGTCTGCTGTGGAAGAATAATGCTGAATGGTTGTCTCAAACGCCTGGACAGCCAGTTCATACTGTGGCAGAAACTTCTCTCCAAATGAAGCGGCACGCAGCTCTGCAAAAGATCTCCACCAAAACCTGGCAGCTTCCATTTTGTCCTTTGCATTTCCAGTGTTATAGACTTGTTCGATTACCTCCATAGTAATTTCACTGTTTTCATATACTAACGTACCGTAAAAATCAAGAAAAATTGCTTTCGCCATGATCTTGTTCATCTCCAATGTAATTTAATTACTTTACCTATATAAATTGAACTGAAAAGTTTAGTGTAAAGGTTCAGTCGCACTGCGGGGAATGTTTGGACTTCCGGCCGCTGTTGTCTTCGGATTTCTTGATTTAGACTGCTGTTCGCGGTTGAAATCCGAAGACTGTTTATGCTTTCGAAGAGAGCTTTCCTACGGAAAGCTTTCAGGCGGTCGCTATCGCTCCTACAGTTCCAAACTTCCCCTCCGTCGCTCCGCTCCCTTTCCTCAAGTTTCAAGTCCAATCTATATACCCCAGTCAACCTGCAAATAATCCACTATCAAATTATATCAAATTTAGCATATCACGCCTTCCATTTGTTACCACAAACCAAAAATAAATCCCATTCTGTAGAATATACTCCGTGGATTTCATGATAGAGATGACCAGATAATGAAACTAAAAGATGTCTTACCTGAAAACTCGAAAGGATGAAGAGAAATGAGGAGCCTGCTAGATCAGCTATATTATGGCAATTTGTGTCCCGATGAAAAGGTTATACCCAATGATCCGTATTACCATCAGGCAAGCCGGAAAACCTCTGAAACAGTAGAGGCTTGGAAGAAGCGGCATTCTGAAGAGGAGTTTGATGAGCTTGAGAAGTTACTGGACTTATATGGTCAAACTCATGGGATGGAGTTGGACTCCTCCTTTGCCTATGGCTTCCGTCTGGGGGCAGGCATCATGGTTGAGGTGTTAACTGGAAAAGATGAGCTTGCCCACAAGTTGAGTGTCTTCCCAGACACAACTACGTTGTAGGAATTTCATGCGGAACGCTGTAAAAGTTTCTTTGCCGCTATCAATTTTTTTAGAACAGACAGCTCAAAAAATGATATATCGCAGAAATCCTGTAAAATCAATGCATAGAAGTTAGAAATGTTAAAAAAGTCGCGTTTCCGTCCTAGCTACTAGACACGCTGCAAAAAAAAACAAACCCGGATATTTTGGGCCTATAGCCCCTCTAAAGGAGGATAAAATGAATCGAGAAATAGCCATAGTTGAATTAGCCAAGCATTTGATTGAACAGTACCCCAGAAAACATGACGTGAGGTTCCGCCGAGCTGCAGCTCTTAGCCGGATAGAAACCATCGTCGAAAGTGACCGTACAGAATGAGTATCCCCGTATATATAGTTACTTTTCGTAGGTTGATATTCGTAAACAAATGCAACGGGACCGACTTCTATCTCGACACAGAAGAGTCTTTATTGAGGATAACTGCCTGTTAGTTCAACAAAAAGCAGTCGATCCTTTTAGCCGGCTGCCGAGTTGTGTGTATTCAACTAACGTTCCCCGTTAGTTTTACTGGCTGTTGATGACATCGCAGCCGGTGCGTAATGCTAGGTTCCCGTAGTTACGTATCCACTGTCACTCACAATAACCCAGCAAATTGCAATGCTTATGTGTTGGAATCCGTTATACTTTCGCCCTCTTTAGATTGTGACAGTATGACTTCAGCCTCTGCTATGGCATTACGAAACAATTCTTCTGTCCAATTGATTCGGTCTACTATATCTTGTACGGTTGTTACACCATATAGCTTTTCCAAGGTTAATACCACATCAACAGGAAAATCCCGAGACGCATGAACCAGAAAGCAGTCAGCTTGGAATGGTGTATAGATTATCCGAAGTATATCTACAAGTGGATTCACGACATACTATGATAGTAAATCAGCGACTCTAAAAAAAGCCTACGTTTTGTATATTTGACAGCCCGACCCCTTTGACTGTAAATACCTTGAGCACTTATCAACTGTGAATGTAGTTGTGAACGGTGAGTCGCGTGATCAACGTCTTGAGGTTATGGACACGACACGATGTCATTTTAGATTCGATAAAAAATAAACTTTATCTCTAACCTGCCAGCGAAGTATTGGACGTTCGATCATGTATGCTTAAGTAAGAATAAATCTAAGCCTCCGCAAAGCATAAAAGTGTAAAAAAGCCGGTCTCCTCAGAAACCCGCAATTATAGTTGAAAAATCGAACTTGCTTAAACCGAATAAATACTTCAGGTATAAATGACCACATGCTGCACTGCACCAAGTTAACAACTTCCTAGGCGGTGCTAAGCGGCAGCACCTTGGCGGCAAGTCCCTTCATTGCAGACAGCTTAGAACTCCGGCTTCTCGCCGGGAGGATGGAAGAAGCGCTCATGCTGAATCTCTCTAGGCCAAACCCCAGCAGCTGCTTCCGTTCTTTCTAAGATTCCAATATAAACCGATAAAGCAAAAGAGGTAGTGAAACTCCGAGCCATTACTGCATTTATAAAAACTATTGAACATTTCTTATTTTCATGTCCAAATTGAACTTTTTGGACCATTGAGTTGGAGTATCACCATATCATGATGCAAATAAAGCAATTTCTCCGACCCTAGAGAAAAAGTCATGTTTTTCACTGAGAACTATTCTATCCAGTAAAGGAGTTTCAATCTAGAGTGTTCAGTATGGTATGGATAATACTTGTTAATTTCCCTTGATCCGTTGCTGTTTTTACCATCGTACGAAGTCCTAGCCAGGCATTCAATAAATAATGAGAACAGGCCTCTGGCTTAAGTGAAGCTCTAAGCTCCCCTCTTTGCTGACCAGTCTGAACGAGTTGATATAACAACTTCTCCATTTTTGAATAGCTCTCTTCAACAAAGGATGCAACTTCATGATCCAGCACTCCCAGCTCCACACCTGAATTAACAATGAAGCATCCTTGAGGTTCTCCTTCTTTCCTCATCGAAGACTCTAGAAATCGTCGGATTAATTCCTTTACCGGTTCTTGCTTCTCAACCAAGAACCTCATTTTCTTGTTTTGAGTTGACTCATACCGTTGGAGTGCCTTCATATATAAAGCGTGCTTATCACCAAAAGTATCATAGATACTTCTTCTGTGAATTCCCATAAAGTCTACTAAATCTTGCATTGAAGTTTTCTCGTAACCTTGCATCCAAAACAGTTGTATTGCTTTATCTAACACTTCATTAATTTCAAATTCTTTGGTTCTTGCCAATGTAATCACCTCAAGCAATCATTATACAACGATCCGCAAACTAATGTATAAAACATAAATAAAATCAAGCGAGGTGCTTGATTTTATTCTTTACATGCTTTACTAATTGTTAACGAAGGATTCTTCGCTTGTCTGCTTGTAACCAACCCGGAGTCCATCCCTTTTCTGTCGTGTCCAGGGTTACTCCAGGTGGAACAATCGTATCGATCGCATCCAGAATATCGTTGCTTAATCGGATGTGACTACCCTTTAAGGTTTCCCGGAGCTGCTCGATTGTCCTAGCCCCTACAATTGCTGAAGTAACGGAAGAATGAGCTTGCGTGAATGCCATAGCAAGATGCGGTAAAGTTAATCCCGCTTCCTCTGCCAGCGTTTGGAGTTTGGCTATGGCTTCAAACTTGCTGCGGTTTTCTTCCCGATTAGGATCAACAATAGATTGTAAACTTCCCGCAAAGGTGGCTGCTCTTGAATCGGCGGAGACCGCTTCTCCAAAACGGTATTTACCAGTTAATAGACCTCCCGAAAGTGGGCTCCAAACCAAAACACCTATTCCGTATTTCGCTGTAGCAGCAAGCAGATCGAATTCGATACTGCGGTTTAAAATGGAATACGGGGATTGCTCAGAGACAAAACGCGCACTATTTTTGCGTTCACTTATCCATTGAGCCTCTGTAACTTGCCAGGCCTGAAAATTGGATGTGCCAATGTAGCGAATCTTCCCTTCACTGACCAAATCCGTAAGCACGCTAAGTGTTTCTTCAATATCGGTATTCAGATCAGGCTGATGTAGTTGATACAAATCGATATAATCGGTTTGCAGTCTTCTCAAACTATCTTCTACTGCTCGTTTAATCCAATATTTCGAGTTTCCAGATTGATTCTGTCCACTGCCCATAGGCATACCACCTTTAGTGGCCAGAATAACATCTTGTCTGCGTCCTTTTAGTAATTCACCTAAAATTTCTTCTGCTTGACCACTTGAATAAACATCCGCCGTATCAATTAGGTTAATGCCTCCCTCTAGTGCTTCATCCAGAATGGGGGCACATTCCTTTTCCGTATTGTTCCCCCAGAACCCAAATGTACCTGTACCCAATACAAAACTGCTTACTTTAAGACCCGTATGACCTAATATACGATATTCCATGTACACCATTCCCTTCTTAGTTCATCTAATTAGAATGACCATTCTATTTTAGTTAATAAATTGCATGATTCCCTTTGGAAAAGTATCCTCTGCCTCTGTTCTTTTCTCATATAGATTGTACCAAGCTTCCGCGACTTGATCAGGATCAAAACCTGTACCTTTCTTGATCAAAGGACTAATAGACAGATGTCCAACAAATACTCCTAAAGGATGTAAACGATCATGTAAATTAAGAATATAGTTTCTTAACCCTGACATAGCTATACCTGAATTTCCAAACATGGGACTCGGACTCATTGCTGAAAGATCGCTTGTGAAAAGAAGCGCCCCTTCGCCTCGTTCAGTCATTTCCGGGATGACTTGTCTGGCTGAATTAATGGCTCCAATTACAACATTGTTGAAAATTTGAAGTGCGCTCTCATCAGTCGTATCCAGTACAGAAGTCGTAGAAACACTACCACTATGTGGGCTAAACTCCATGACATCTATTGTACCGAATGTACTCTTAATTTCTTGAAAAGCCCTGGTAAGCTGTATTTTGTCTGTAATATCGGCAGCAAAACCCTGAGCTTCAATGCCCATCCTGTCCAGCTGCTCAGCATATTGATCCAGCTTCTCCTGTGTTCTTGAAACCATAGCGATACGGAATCCATGTCTTCCAAAAATTTTGGCCAGTGAGAAGCCCAGACCTGGTCCTGCACCGATGATAACCATTGTTTTCAATTCATATTCACCCTTTATCAGAAATAGTATTACACAGAAATAACCATCAATGGCAATTATTGCAATATCAACAGGATTAGATATTGGTTTTTTCACAATTTTTAAATATGCGTTTTTATTATGTTGATGACTCACAGATAAATTAATGGCGCACAATTTTAAGTTGTACGCCATTTTTTTCATATAATCTATACTTAGCCCTTCTGAGCTTCCAATTCTTTCAATGTAGGATAATCCGTATAACCCTTGCTTCCAGCACCATAAAATGTTGCAGGATCTGCTTCATTTAATGGAGCGCCTGCTTTAAGTCGTTCCACAAAATCCGGATTAGCCAATGACCATACCCCAATAGGTGCCAGATCAGCAAGACCACTCTCGATATCAACACCAATATTCTCCAGTCCCCGTCCAGCCCGATTGACTAACAACGGATTCGTCCATAAGGAACGAATATCTTGAAGCAATTCATCGTTTCCGAGGTGCATAATATGAAGGTAAGCTAAATTCAATTTTGCTAATTCCTGCGTAAGATAACGATAAAGATCAGGACCTTGTTCACCATCTTGAATCCCACCAAGAGGGGTCCCTGGTGAAATGCGGAAGCCAGTTCTCTCTGCCCCGATCTCGTCAATGATGGCTTTGGTTACTTCAATCGCGAAGCGAGCTCGATTTTCTATAGATCCACCATATTCATCCGTACGTTTATTGGAATTTTCACCGATAAATTGGTTGATTAGATAACCATTTGCTCCATGAATTTCAACGCCGTCAGCGCCTGCTTCAATAGCAGCGGCCGCAGCTTTACGATAATCTGCAATGGTTATTTGAATCTCTTCTTTACTCAACTCACGTGGTACGGGGATATCCTGCATGCCTGTAGCCGTAAACGTTTCTACTCCTGGTGCAATTGCAGATGGTGCAACTGGCTGCCGATGATGAGAAGTATTGTCAGGGTGCGACACACGACCGACATGCATTAATTGAATATAAATATACCCGCCTGCTTCATGCACGGCATCAGTAACCTTTTTCCACCCTTCAATATGCTTTTCCGTATAGATCCCAGGTGTTCTTAAGTAACCTTGACCATCATCAGAAGGTTGTGCACCTTCTGTAATAAGAAGTCCCATCGATGCTCTTTGAGCATAATACAGGGAGCTTAATTCTCCCGGTGTACCATCTTCTTCCGCTCTGCTGCGTGTCATTGGCGCCATCGCCAAGCGATGCGGTAATTCCAAATTGCCAACTTTTGTTTTAGTCCACAGTTTTTCCATTATTAACACTCCTCTTTAAATTTGTTTAACAAGAAATTATGATTAAGTAAGATGTGGGTATAGCGCAGAAACCCCACCTGCAAGTGCACCTTGTACCATTCGGCTGTTATCATCAGCAAGAATTTCAAAGCTGCCAGATTCTATGCCGTCAATAGCTATTTTTGCGATATCTGAAGGGTTCGATTTGGGAGCATCTATACCGGTTGTCATGTCTGTCTCCATAAAGCCTACATGTAATCCTGCTACTCTAACATTATGAGGATACAAGTTTAAACGTAAATCGTTCGTCAATGCCCATGCTGCAGCCTTCGCAGCTGTATAAGCACCCGCTGTTCCCGAACTAAACCAAGATAATGCGGAAAGAATATTCAAAATCGATCCTCCCCCGTTTTTTTCAATGATCGGTGCAAAAGCGCGAACCATGGATAGCGTACCAAAGAAATGCGTATCAAATTCCAACTGTATTTTTCCCACATCACCTTCCAGCAAAGAAGCGCCTGTAGATGATCCTGCATTGTTGATTAAAAGCGTAACATCCTTAGCAAGGATGGCAGCTGCAGCAACTTCATCGGGGTTGGTAATATCAAGCTTTACAGGTGTAACGCCTGGAATATCAATGGTCTCCGGATTTCTTGCACCTGCATAAACTTTAGCCCCTCTAGATAGAAGTTCAAGGGTAAGCTGGCGGCCTAAACCTCGGTTTGCTCCAGTGACAAATGCAACTTGTTCAGAAATGTTCATTGTATTAGCTCCTTTTTGTTTTTGATTACAATTCTTCATAAAATTCAGTAAACTGTGACTCATTTTAAAAAGTTCTAGGGATAGAACGGCTTCTCATTCAAGAACGATCATACTAGAATAAACACAGGCAATTATACTAATATCTTTCTAGGCTGAATCTTCAAATTAGCTCAAGTATGCTAATTTGGGAACGATCTTCACAAGTATATATACAATGATTACTTAGTTAAAAGTTTAATCGATAAATCGGCTATACGGTGTAATTTTTCTTTACGTATGGAAGTCCTTGTCATAACCCTTAACCCTACATAAACTGCATGCAGATGTTCCGCTAGATCGTCGGCATTATAATCTGAGCTAAACTCTCCATCCTGCTGTCCCCACAGAATAATATCTTTGAACAGTTGTTCTGATAATGTAAACAATTCTGTGGTCTTTAAATCCACCTCAGTATCCCGCATTGCCAATTCCACCGCTGAATTCACCATCAAACAACCGGAAGGTGAATCTTCTTCACCAGATATCACGAAACTAAAAATAAGTTGAAGTGCCTCCGTTGCATTCTTAGAGCGTTTAACTTCTCCTACAAGCTCAGCATTTACTTTATCGCGAAATCGGTCCATTGCTTTTAGAAACAGCGTATGCTTGTCGCCAAATGTGTCATATAAACTTCTTCGATGAATTCCCATATGCTTGACCAGATCCATCATAGATGTCTTCTCGTAACCTTGTTCCCAAAAGAGCTTCATCGCCTTTTCTAATACCACGTTCTCTTCGAATTCTTTGCTTCTTGCCATTCTATTCCCTCCCTGTTATTCAATATAACATATTGAGAACGATCGGTAAAGAATTTTATTGAATGGTAAAAACAATTAAGAGCCCCCTACAAAATCCACTCTCATACTCTCTCACTACAGCTTATATTACTACCTACTGCGTAGCCTAATACGAGCTATCATTTTAACAATTCGCGTTAACAAGCTTTGCTAATCTTATTCAGGAACCCTTCGTCATAAGTGTCCGTGAGATTGGTTTCAGAGAATCAATATGGTTATATCGTTATTTGGGCATTTTCCATTGTTATTTATCTAAAAATGCTATGACTGATTTCACAAATTCATCATGATTTTGAAAAATCCCACCGTGACCAGAATCTTTATAAATAATGAGCTTGCTATTTGGAATCCGTTGAACCAAATCATAGGAGTTTGGTGTAGGTACCATTCTGTCATCGTCACCGTTTACTACAAGTGTAGGTTGCGTAATTCCTGACAAATCAGCAGGCTCTGCCATTCCCCATTCGTGGATGGCCTTGAGTTGTCTACGATATCCTTTGATACTAATTATCTTATCTCGCGCCTCTTTACGTTCTTTGATACGTACCAAGAATTCTTTTGCTTTCTGTTTGCCATTATCTGTTCGCGTGAAGAATAAATAGGTTTTAATATCTCTCAACGTGAAGATGGCACGTATCAAATCACGATCAGAAAGTTTCGTAACATTTTCAATGCCTTTACCACCACGCGGACCAGTTCCTGACAAAATAAGTTTACGAACAAGTCTTGGTTCGATGGCCAAGAGTTCTTGGGCAATCATACCACCCATAGAAAATGATAAAATATCGATTTGCTCAAATCCCAATGTATGAATGAACGTCAACGCATCTCTTGCCATTTGTTCAATCGTATCTGGGACCTTCCCATTTGAAAGCCCAACACCCTTATTATCAAATGTAATGACCCAATGTTTTTTGGCAATACCCTCCACTACACGTGGGTCCCAGTTGTCCAGATTAGCAGATAGATGAGTGAAAAAGATAACTGGAATACCCGTTTTCTTTCCTAGTTCACGGTACGCATAAACTGTTCCATCAGACGTCTTAAGACTTAGATTTGGTGCTTCTACATATGAATAGTTAGTTGTCATTATTTAGTCACCTCCATCTTCTACATTTAACAGAACTTTCCCTTGGCTATGCCCTGTCGCAATCTTAGCAATCGCGGCATTCACTTGGTCAAAGGGGTACTCGGAATCAATCACCGGCTTAATGTTTGTTTTTTCAAGATACTGTGTGAAAGCTGCTAATTGCTGACCATTCGGCTGTACGTATAAGAAGTCATACCTTTTCTTTTGCCATTTGGCAATTCCATCAAAAGGTGCTCCAAGTAAACTGAAGAGAATTTTCTTCGTCGTTGTCAAGCCTGCGCTTTGCTTAGCAAAACTGGCATTGGGACCAGCGTTTAACGATAGTAATTTGCCGCCGGGCTTCAGTATCTTAATTTGTTTACTAAATTCTCCGGCGCCTCGCGTATCAATAACATAATCATAGCCTGTCAGTATGTCAGTATACTCCTGCGTTGCATAATCGATAAACTCATCTGCCCCGAGCCGCTCCGCTAAGGCACGCGCTGATCCACTACCACTAACGGTCACGAACAGTCCCTGTGACTTCGCATAAGGAACGGCCATCTGACCAAAGCCACCCGTACCCCCGGGGATAAACAATTTAGCGCCATTCCGAGCATCTAAAATGGCTAGCGCCTGAATGATCGTCAAAGCAGACAATGGCACGGCTGCCGCTTCTTTAAAGGAAAGATTGGCTGGCATTTTAGCCACAATCGCCGCATCTACTGCGATATATTCGGCAAACGCCCCCATCTTATCTAACGGTGGCATGGTGTACACATGATCACCAACATTAAAATCCATGACACCGGCGCCGACTTCGATCACAACTCCCGCCAGCTCGTTACCCAGAGTCAACGGAAAGTCGTAATGATCAAACAACTTAACTTTTCCTGTAATCGCCAAGACAAGATGTGGATCAACACCAGCTGCCTTAGTCTTGATTAAAACCTGAGTCGGTGTGATTGAAGGAACAGCGACTGTGTTGATTTGTGCTGCCAGTATTTTGGAATACCGCGAAATTTGTGCAGCCTTCATGGGGAGCTCTCCTTAAAATTGGATAATGACCTTTCCTTTAGGATGACCTGTAGCAACAAGATTCAGTGCTTCGTTAATATCTTCAATGTGGAATTTAGTCGGGTCCACCGCTGGTACAATCCCGTTATCTTCAATAATCTTCGTAATTTTCTTTAATTGTTCTCCATCACTGCGAACAAAAATGAAATGATATTGAATTTTCTTCTTCTTGGCTTTGTGATCATACTTGGCCCCGGCAATGGTGAAGAGCTTTTGTTTCCAACCTGCCAAGCCCATAGCTTCAGCGAAACGTTTGTTTGGACCGGTCCGCAGAGAAAGAAGGCGGCCGCCTGCTTTTATAATGGAAAGTTCATGATCAAATTCGCTTGGTCCCAAGGTATCTATCACATAATCTACATCCCGAAGTTGTTCCCAATAGTTTTCCGTCGTGTAATCAATGTATTGGTCTGCTCCAGCCGCCATTGTCCGTTCACGTGCTTGCGGATTTCCACTAACGATGACCTCGAGCCCCATGCTTTTGGCGATAGGAATGGCCATTTGGCCAAATGAACCAGAACCCCCGGGGATAAACACGCTTTCCCCAGCTTTAGCAGCTAATTCTTCATGCAAACCTTGATAAGCAGTCAATCCTGTTAATGGCGCAGCAGCTCCGGTCACAAAATCGAGATTAGCGGGCAAGTGCCCGATGGCATCCGCATGAATCGCCGCGTATTCCGCAAAGGCACCGATTTTTTGTAGCGGCAGGCGTGAATAAATGGCATCGCCAACTTTAAATTCATGAACGTTCTTACCGACCTTCTCAATAACTCCCGTCAGCTCATTACCAAGTACCAATGGGAAAGCATAATCCTGGATCAGCTTCACGCTCCCGGTACCGATAAGCAATTCCAAATGATTAACGGCCGCTGCCTTAACCTTGACCAAGACTTCGTTATCCCTAATGTCCGGGATTGGAATATCGTTGATTTCTACTTTGAACTTTTTTGAGTATTTGGTAATCTGTGCGGCTTTCATAATTAATGACCTCCTATGTGCTGAATATCAAGTAACATTTATTCAATTTTGTAACTCACACAGCAAGCATAATGCCACAGGTTACAAAAGTCAACAATTGTTACTTAATATTTTATATGCTAAAATACAGGCAGGTGTATAAACGAATATTTGGGATTTTTTGAAGAAGGAAGGTTGGCAGCACAGTGCCTAAAATCACACAAGAGCTCATTATTGAAACAGCGGAGGCATTAATTGAACGTACGGAAAAATCTGAAGTGACACTCTCACAAATTGCGGATGAATTAAGTATCACCCACGCAGCGCTTTATAAACACTTTAAAAATAAGCAAGAGCTCTGGGCAGCCGTGTCTAAGAGTTGGTTCAACCGGATGATTTCAGAACAAATCAAAATAGACATAACTAATTTGGCAAATCCGCAGGAATTGCTCCACGAGTGGCTCTGGGCATTTGCTAACGCAAAAAAACGTGCCTACAACGAGAATCCCAAAATGTTCGCCTTGAATACGCAATATGTAGACAGCAATCCACTGGTATTACGTGACGTTCTCTGGGATTCCTACCAAATTATTGACGGTTTCATGGACTATCACGATCCCCACTTGGAACGGGCAGAGGCGATTCTCTCCGCGTTTGCGGTATTTAGCCTCCCGTCCTTCAAAGATTCCTGGAATTTCCCAGACTACCAGGACAGGTTTGAACGCATCTGGAGTTTAATCAAACAGGGTCTTTGAATCCAAAATCCTCTAGGTGGATTTAAAGACCCTGTGTTAAAAAGGGGATATACGTGGGAGTCACAACCGCTGATTATAGTCACTGCCTCATTTGTGGAGCACCCACATCAAGTGCCCACGGTTACCCTACTCAATAAAGCAAAAAGACTCTCTCTCCTAGAACCAAGAATGTCCAAATCTTTAAGAAGCTTCGGCGAATTCCAGCTTCACCGTGAATCCCTGAGCTTTAATTTTTCTATTCAGGTGTTCAACTGATTGTGAAGGTCACAGCTATAATAAGCGAAATAGGCAATCGTTTTTTGGAAGTATTCTTCTGCGGTACCAATTCATCATTAGTTCGCTTCTCATATATCTTTATAATCTGATTTATACAAAGAATTTTTGAACTACATCTTCAGTCAAGAAAAACTGCTTCTTATAATAACTTATTTGTCTCTGGTATAGCCTTGATTCTTATCATTTTTTTCGTAAATATGTAACAGTTGGATATGACGATCATACACATCTTTGTATATCATCTGAATGCTACTTTAATAATATTTCCCTACTAATCCGCATTCATCTGGTTCACCTAAAAAAGAAACTCATCCGCAGACAAGTCGCTTTTTAGGCTCTATTGTTAACAGTTCCAACTTTGTATTGTTGCGTTGCTCACCGCTTCGCCTTATTAAACTCATGATACAGCTTCATCAGCGCCCTTTTCTCTATCCTCGACACATAACTCCGCAAGATGCCAAGATCCATGGCAATCTCCCGCTACGTCCGCTCTTCCGAGCCGAGGATATCGATCAGCGTGATTGATGATATCGGTGAGTTACTCAGTCGTGCGCGTCAAACAATCAGTATTTATTGGCAAACCTACCAAACCCAAGGGTTGCGGTCTGGAGATGGAGCATTCTCCTGGACAACCAACAAAACTTACGGAAGAAGAGCGTCATCGGTTGGCCGCGATGCTGGAGCAACACGCACCCGCCGATGTGGGCTTTGAGGCCCGTTATACCTCTACCCTGCCATTGGTGGCGGAATGGCGTCACCATGAGCGTGCGTGGAATTAGCGCGATGCTGGGACGGATGAACTTTAGCTTTACCAAAGCCACTTATACGCTTGCCAATGCCAACGAGGATGCCCAGGCTTTTATCAGAAAGCACACATTCGCTCAGCTCAAGAAACAGGTGGAAACGATAGATCGTCTCCTTGTCAGGTTATAAACTTAATTGCGCTTTATGTAGCCGTTTATTTTCAAAAATGCAATCCAAAATCTCATGAGCTAGCATATTGCCCGTTGTAATATGAATACATAGACTTTTCATAGCCTCTGCTTCAGTCAAATCGTTATATTCCATTAGAATATGGACAGCCCTAACGATTTCTTTGTAATAAAAAGAATTTATCTCTTGCTCGGCTTTTAGTTCATTATCACTAAGATGAATTGCTTTTATCCCATAACCTCGCTCAGGAATTGCTTCGGATAATGCAATTCTCAAGTCGGATGCATCAAGTTCAGCGAAGAAGGCGGAAGTACCCAATTGTTGGCGCCATGAGTGATCTAAACCTCCCGCATCGACTGCATCAAATCCCAACTCATCTACTAGTTTACATACAACTTTTTTTGCAACAGGATCATCACCTGCAATTGGCGTTGCCAAACGCCTTGGATTGTCTTTGGACAAACCATTAGTCAAATCAAACCAAGGAATTGTATTAAATGCTTTAATTACAGGATGATTGATTTGTAGTTCTACCCAATGGCTTTCGGTCATACCCATTTCTATGGGTTCTATTAGAATCAGCGCCAGCTCGAATTCTCGTTTTTTCTGCTGCTCATTCTTCACTCGGTTAAGCAGGTCCTGAATTCTACCCATCATCTTGTTGAGACCGGCAGCGAGTATCCCGACCTCATCACCTCTTCCTACTTCAAGGGGCTTATCGATATTCTCCTCGTTAATCCGCTTCATATATTGGGCCAAAGACATGATAGGGGTTGCAATCCATTTGGACAGGATCATCGCTCCGAACACGGCCAGCAGAAGGCATATGAAACCAATGACCAAAATAACGATTGATACCTGCCTCGAATCTCGGGTCAGTTCCCGAAGAGGTGTCTCATTGATCAGCCGCCACCCCTGCTGTTCAAAGCCAGTGGAAGTATACAATATTTTTCGCCCGTCAGAGTATCCAATCTTCTCCACGGTCCCGGCTGCAGACACCTCACCTCCAACTTCTGTGCCCTGCTCCGCAGGAGTCAAAATCCTATTCTTGTCTGAAGAGGAGACAATATTCCCCCTTTCGTCAATCACATAGTAAACGCTCGACTGAAGCGAGCCTACGGAACGATAGACCGACTCGAACGTCTTTTCGTTGATATTGACAAAAAGATAACCAATTGTTTCTAGTGTTTCTAAGTCCAGTATCTTTTTACCGATCGTATAGACAGTATCTCCCCTGCTCATCACCCAAAACGATCGGCGCTGCATCGGAAATCCGATGTTTTTTCCATTGCTTTGCTGAATTACCCGAAACATCGGGCTAGTCAACCCTTCCCGGGTTCCCGTAGTCAGGGCTGGATTTGTGCTGTACACATGCATGCTCCGATCGATAAATATCGCAGAATCCACTTCAGGGAACAGCAGCATGGCAATATCCAACCTGTCCTCAACCCTATTGAGGAGATCGTAATCCGAAGTCTGCAGTTCATCCTGCCAGGATTCATCCGGTTCGATCAGCTTTAATTTTGTTTCTTTATTCAAGTCCTGCATCAAGATGTTGGCGGAAGCATTGGAACTGGACAAAACATTCTCTATTTTCATGACGATCAGCCTGGATTCATCCAGAACATTCTTCTTTGTATTCCTAATGATTGCATCCGTATTCATGATGTAAGAAAAGAATCCAAGAGCAATAATTGGAATGACAACAAGCGGAAAATAAACAAGCATGATTTTCTTTTTGATACGTTGATTCTTTATCCATATCCTGATCCTGTCGATATTCATATGATAAAAGTCCTCCTCTCCTTACTACAACAAAGGGTCCAGAATTCAATCGTTGTATAGCTATAAGGGTTTGCCCGGCTAAATTAACAAAGTACCTGCTGTGATCAAAACGATGCATAGCTAATATGAGTTCAAGCATTAATTGCTGCTTGCAATCTTCGTTCAGCTTCCCAACCTGTCACGAATATTTGTGAATTAATGGATCGTATCTGTGAATCTGCTCGACTACAGCTTGCTTATCGCCTTTCTAAGCGAGCTGAACTAGATCAATTACTTCGCACATTGGAATACCTCATTTTATTTTCCCAATATTAAAAAAGGAGCCATTCCTGTAATGAATTAATTCAAGGTTTGAAACAAAAAAGCGCCTCCTGTATGCTGGGTCATGGAATGTAGGCCATTCACTGCCCGAATTAAAAGGAGGACGCTCACCATGAAGTATAAACAATCGAAGAAACAGAATCAACGGATTACCCGAATTTCCGATAAGACCCTTGTCGTAGGCGCAGACATCGCCAAAGAAACCCATGTGGCCCGCGCCATCGACTTTCGGGGGATTGAACTCGGAAAGGGATTGTGTGTTCTCAAATACCTGTACCGGACTCGAGCAACTGGTTCAGTGGATGAAGGAGCTTCAGCGGGAGCATGCCAAGAGCGACGTCCTCTTTGGCATTGAACCCACCGGACTACTGGTTTGCCCTGGCTGAATATTTAGGACGAGAAGGCATTGCTTTAGTCATTGTCAATCCGCATCATGTGCACAAAAGCAAAGAACTGGAAGACAACTCGCCGACGAAAAACGATTAAAAAGATGCAAAAGTCATTGCCGATTTGGTGCGAAACGGGAAATACAGCGAACCTAAATTGCCAACGAGCATCTACGCAGATCTGCGGGACGGCTTTCCCCTACATGGGTCAGAATCTGTAAGCCAGACTCATCTTCCAATATGATAGCATGTTTTCTCTTGTCTATCAGATAAGCAACCTTTCCATTTAATTTCACTACCCAACAAATAGAATCACAAGTTGGGGAATTAATGACGGAATGGAGGCAGGAGCCGTATTGGGAGCAGCGGCAGGTGCAACCGTGAAGACGGATGCGATGGCGGTAAATGCGGCGGCGAGAGCGGTACTGGCAGCGGCAGCGGATGCGGAATCTGCAACTACGCGCATACTCTGGCCCCGCTGTTCAATAACTTTTATTCCGTCTGCCCGATTCTCAAAGGGGAGCAACCCACCATCCGCTTCCGTCTCTGGCTTACTTTAACATTCCAGGAAACGCTCGGCGAAGTGCTTGAGGTGCTTGGCCTGCCGAAGCCGGAGCGGATGTAACGGAGGAAGTGGCAGACTGTAGAGCGGGTATTAATCAGGAGCAAGCCGGTCTATGCAATAAGCAATCCACGAAAATCACTCCTAAAGGGGATTTAGTTGTATTCGGTACAGCTAAAAACCTCCCAAATCATTGGGAGGGATATGGACAAATATAAATGTATAAAATTAAGTTACTTCGCTCTCGATTATGAGCGCTTTTAGCTGCACAAAATACATCTAATCAAAATTTAGGAATAGCTTCCTTTTGTGCATTTGAAATAAAAAGGGAGTATATAGTATTTATGTCGAATTTGCAGTAATAAACATATGAGAAGTAATGAATACAAACAAGTGTTTCCTGTCACGTCAATGTCTATAAATCAATGCATACAAGTTAGACCTGTTAAAAAAGTCGCGTTTCCGTCCTAGCTTCACTAGACACGCTGCACAAAAAAAACAAACCCACCAGCATGTTTTAGCTCGGCGGGTTATTTTATGTATGTCCGATTCTCAAACCATCACCGAACAAAATAAACACCAGCTAACTTCGTCTTACGTTCTGCACACTGTCATACGCACTCATAATATTAGATACATATCGCTGATGTTCAGAAAATGATCAGAGGTTTGGGGTTTAATAAGAGAGTATTTTGATAATCTGGGCCTCTAGCCCCTCTAAAGGAGGATAGAATGGATCAAGAAAAAGCCATAGATGATTTAGCCAAGCATTTGATTGAACAATACCCCGGCAAACATGATGGGAGGTTCCGCCAGGCTGCAGTTCTTGGCCGGATAGAAACCATTGTCGAAAGCGATCGTTCACCATTTGCTAAGGTGCGAGATATCAAGATTGTACTGGCAGCACTAAATAAAGTAGACGACACCGCCTGATGTGCGCTATAAGCCTTGGACCGGCGGCGAGGTTGAACGAACTTCGAATCCGAAAGGAAGGGCACCAACATTATGAAATGGAATGAGTTGAATCTGGGGCTAACCGTGCGGATCGTAGAAGGTCATGATAGTGGGTTTGGTGGACGGTGCGGTGAAATTGTATCCATCGGAACCTTCGAAGGCTACAGTAAGCGTATAGGTGCAATGATAGATATTGGAGAGCCGCTATTAATGGTAATAGAACCGGAAGCCTTAGAAGAAGCCTCAAAGGTTCTTATTGGCATCAGGATGGGAAGAGTTTAACCTATAAGTCGCCTGATGATTCTTAACGGTTCCATAAAAAAGCTACTGTGCGAGCCCTAGCCTTACAGGAATTGTGAACAAGGCTTAGAACGTTACTTTGAATCACTTGACTACGCTTTGGCAGTATCTAAATGTCGCAGCCTCTCCATCGATAAGGTGGGCGGGCTTTTACTATGTCCGGACACAATTACCATGCTTATCTCAAAATGGTATATTAAAATTCAGGCCCCATAAGGAAAACCACAAAAACTTGCCCCTACTTATGATATGGTTCACCTTAACATCTATTGGGCGAAATTAAAGGACACCCATCAGGTGCCCTTCATAGTTTAAACAGAGCGATTAACCGCAAAGAGAGAATGAATGTTACCTTCCGTAGGCGAACGCCGTCATTCTCAAATTCAGTGTAATGACCCTCTTCAACAATAACCTTAAATCCTAGAATATCACGATAAAACCTAGTCAATACAGGAACATCAAGCGCCAAAACAGTGATTCCTTCTAATTTCGCCCTCATGCCGATACCCCCACCCTCCAACAGTTATTC
Organism: Paenibacillus sp. IHBB 3054; assembly: GCF_051594305.1. Classification (NCBI taxonomy): domain Bacteria; kingdom Bacillati; phylum Bacillota; class Bacilli; order Caryophanales; family Paenibacillaceae; genus Paenibacillus; species Paenibacillus sp. IHBB 3054. Next base: position 148,089 of record NZ_JBOFBG010000015.1, read on the forward strand.
TGTTCCCCTTTTATTCTTTTACTACCATTATATAACATTATTGAAATAAAACCCAGAATACTGGACGATAATTTACCCTCTTCATCAATAACAAATAACCTGTGCATAGATAATTTTAGGCACCACCAGGTGCCTTTCGGTATTGATAAATTAAATCTTTACATAGTTACGTAGGTGTTTTGCTGTATATGATTTTGATTCATTTAGTAAGTCAGCAGGATACCCTTGGAAAATGACATTTCCTCCTAAAGATCCCCCGCCTACACCCATATCAATGATCCATTGTGCTTGGCTAATAATGGATAGGTTGTGCTCTAAGACAATCAAGGTTCTATCTTTATCTAACAATTTGTTAAATAGTGCAATTAGATTGTCGATATCAGCTTCGTGAAGACCTGTGCTTGGTTCATCTAGGATCAATAATGGGCTAGTATTTTGATTTATTGTCTTTGCAATTTTTAACCGTTGCAGCTCGCCACCTGAGAACGTATTTAAACTTTGTCCTAATTTAATGTAACTGAGATTTACGTCTATCAGATCGTTAATAACTTGTTTTAATTGATTATTCTTCAATAACTCCTTAGCTTCGCCAACGGTCAATTGAAGAACATCGTATATATTCATTCCCCGCCATTTAACGGATAGAGCCTCATCATTATATCTTTTTCCATTACACTTTTCGCAAGTTTGTTGAACGTCTCCCATGTAGGCTAAATCTAATTTAATATATCCTTTCCCTTTACAAACTGAGCAGGCTCCTGTTCCATTAAAACTAAAGAGTGAGCTATTGTTGTGAGAGTGTTTAGCAAACACGTCTCTTATATTATCGAAAACATTAAGGTAGGTGAGCACATTTGACCGATTACTTCCACGTATAGGACTTTGATCAAGAATTTTAGCATCCGGATACTTTTCTATGAAAAGATAGCTAATCAAAGTACTCTTTCCAGATCCAGCAACGCCAGTTACAACGGTTAATGTATTCTTTGGTATTTTTACGGATGCATTTGTAATGTTGTGGAGACTAACATGATCTAATGTGTAATAGGAATTAAAGGTCTGCTTCTCTTCATTTATTGAATGAGTTTCAGAAAGTGCATTTCCAGTCATCGTGTCAGATTGCAGTAATTCCTCAAATGATCCTTCAAATGTGATCTTGCCGCCTTTAGCTCCCGCACCTTCACCTACATTGATAATATGATCAGCAATTTTGATAATATCTGGATCATGGTCTACTAAGACAATCGTATTTCCTTTATTCTTCAAACCTTTGATAATTTCATTAATTCCAGAGATGTCCTCTGGATGAAGTCCTACACTTGGCTCATCAAAAATATATAATATATCGGAAAGAGCACTGTTTAAGTGTTTCGTCATCTTTATTCGCTGAGATTCACCACCAGAAAGTGTATTTGTTGAACGATTGAGAGATACATAATTTAGCCCAACAGTTTGTAAGCTTTCCAGCTTTTTTCTCAAATCATCTAAGATGACCTCTATGATTGGGTTATCAATGGATTCAATGAATGCCAATAGTTCAGAGGCAGGAATGGTGACACAATCAGCAATGGACTTTCCATTGATTTTTGCTGATTTTACAGTTTCATTCACTCTTGTTCCATGGCATGTAGGGCATACTTGTACTTCAAGGATATTTTCTAACTCGGAAATATACTTAGCATCCTCATTTTCTACAAAGCTCTTTGTTATTCTTGGGATAACCCCTATATAAGCCGAAGTTTTTGGCCATTTACTCGTTGGATGATGTGGTGTGCTGCCTGTGTCATACAACAGAAGATTTAATTCCTTTTGCGTGTAGTCGGATATCTTTTTATCATTATCAAAATTTCCTGTCTCCGTATATCTGGTAAGTCTCCATCCTCCTGGATGAAAGGTAGGGAAGTTTATCGCCCCTTCATTTAGCGATTTATCAAAATCGATTAGTCGCTTTATATTGATTTGTTTGGTTTCTCCTAAACCATTGCATATTGGACACATTCCTTGAGAATTATTAAAAGAGTAAACCATTGAATATCCGATAAATGGCTCGGCAATCCTTGAAAACAATAACCTGAGACTAGTATAAATATCAGTGAATGTCCCTACAGTAGACCGAGCATTACCGCCAATTTTACTCTGATCAATAACTATAGAGACTGGTAAGTTTTTAATCTCGTCTACAATGGGCCGATCATAGTGAGGTAGCAGCTGCTGAATGTAACTGGAGTATGTTTCGTTTAGGAGTCGTTGTGATTCTGCGGCCAAAGTATCAAAAGCAAGAGAAGATTTACCCGATCCTGAGACACCAGTTATAACAGTGATCTTATGTTTAGGAATATCGATGGATACATTTTTCAGATTGTTCGTCTTAGCTCCTTTTATAGAAATGAAATCATTCATGAACTCTCATCCTTTCTGATCGGAGTGCATTCGATAGTTGGTTTACCAGTTTTGCCAATTGCGTCTGCTCTTCTTCTGTAAACAGCTTACTAGCAACTACTGAAAGATGATTATGTCCTATCTCCACGCCATCTAATAGTTCTTGTCCAGCATCGGTTAATAAGGTTACTAATTCTCTTCCATCCATTTCACTTGGTTTCTGCGTAATATAGCCCATCTGTTTGAGTACCTTTAGAGCTTTCGATAATTTCGTCCGACTAATTCCTAAGGAAGTACTCATTTCAGAGGGAAGCTGCCATTTTTGTTGAGATAACAAATGTAAAATGTCATATTGAAGCCAATTGATTTCTTTCGGATTTACTCTATTTCTTTCCGCTACCAACTCACATTGTAAATTGATCAGTACATCATTTATCGAATCCATAAGTTTCTCCTCGGAAATAATTTCTATTTAGAAATTATATAATAGTGTTACTAATATCACAAGGCTAACTCAAATCGCTCATGTGCTCTGTACCCGTTAGCGTGTCATCTGCACTCATCATCAAAAATGGCTTTTTCAGTCCGTCTGCCGGAACCCGCAGCTTGCCATACAGCCCACCGTCCATATTGATCCCTGCTTTGATTCGGGGGTCTGTCATCAGGATTTGGGCGGTTGTTGCACCACCGACGGAATGACCAAACATCCCCATGTTATCCAGATCCATTCGGCCTGTAAAACGATGTTCCGGATCGTTCTTGGCAAGCTTCTCGGTCTGATCAATCACAAATGTAGCATCTTCCACCCACTTTTCGTTTAATTGATCCAAATAGTCGATCGTATTATTTTCCAAGGGAATAAAATCTACAACACGGCCATCAGGGAACACCGATGTGGTGCTATGGTAAGTATGATCCATGCCCACCACGATATAACCATG